>JAQWPZ010000251.1 GCA_029245125.1 Rubripirellula sp. | reverse complement strand
AAAACCGCTTTGCAAAACCGCACATGCAACCAACGTCAAAAGAGCTCACGATGAATCCGATCGAAGATTACGAACGCCAAATGACACGTCGCCAATTGTTGGCACGGGGCCGCGGTTGTCTTGGCGCTGCTGCCCTGGCGACCCTGCTGAACGCAGATCAACAAGCAGGTGCCGCCGCCAGTTCACTTGGCCGTGGTGGGCTGCCCGGATTGCCACATTTTCCGGCAACTGCCAAACGTGTGATCTACTTGTTTATGGCGGGTGGACCGAGCCATATCGACATGTTCGATTACAAGCCTGGGCTGAGGAAGTTGCATGGCACTGAATTGCCAGATTCAGTTCGTAATGGTCAACGATTGACTGGGATGTCGAGTGGTCAGTCGACGTTTCCCTGCGTGGCACCGATGTTTGAATTCAAACAGTTCGGTGAGCGTGGCACCTGGGTCAACGCAGACTTGTTGCCGCACACCGCGTCGATTGTTGACGAGATGACGATCGTTCGCACGATGAACACCGAGGCCGTGAATCACGATCCGGCGATGACTTACATCAATACCGGGACCCAACAATTGGGGCGTCCCAGTATGGGTGCGTGGTTGAGCCATGGGCTGGGAAGTCCAAATGAAAATTTACCCGCCTATGTGACGATGATTTCAGTCGGTGCGAAACCTGGGCAAGCGTTATTCTCGAGGCTCTGGGGGAGCGGCTTTTTGCCGTCGAAACACCAAGGTGTTCAATTCCGAAGTGGTGATAACCCGGTTCTGTATTTGAAAAATCCGGACGGCGTTACCCCCAGCTTACGACGCAAAGTGCTGGACGGGATCGCGGAGCTCAACGCGACTCGCTTTGCAGATGTCGGTGACCCGGAGATTCAAACCCGGATTGCTCAATACGAAATGGCATACCGCATGCAAACGTCCGTTCCCAGTTTGATGGATATGGGCGACGAGACGGAGGCGACGATGCAGATGTATGGTCCGTATGCAAAGAAGCCGGGCAGTTTCGCTGCGAACTGCATTCTCGCGCGTCGATTGGCTGAGCGGGGCGTTCCGTTTGTGCAACTCTTTCATCGCGGCTGGGATCAGCATGGCAATTTGCCCAAAGAATTGAAGAAAAATTGCGACAGTGTGGATCAGCCGGCGGTTGCGTTGGTGAAAGATCTCAAGCAACGCGGGATGCTGGACGATACGGTGGTAATTTTTGGCGGCGAATTTGGACGCACCATTTACAGCCAAGGCAAATTGACCAAAGAAAGTCATGGGCGAGACCACCATGGCCGCTGCTTCAGTACCTGGGTTGCCGGTGGTGGTTTCAAACAGGGCTTTGATTACGGCGAAACCGACGAGCATTGCTACAACATTGTGAAAGAACCCGTTCACATCAACGATCTGAACGCGACGGTTCTGCACACTTTGGGGATTGATCACGAACGCTTTACTGTGAAGCATCAAGGTTTGGATGCTCGATTGACTGGTGTTGAAAACGCTCGCGTCGTGAATGAGATTTTGTCATGAGTTCCGAAAACAGTGAGAAAACGATCGCGCGGATTGGCATTGTGACGGTCTCGGATCGGGCTAGTCGTGGCGAATACGAAGATTTGGGTGGGCCAGCCATCGCGGATTACCTGAATGAAATTCTGACCAGTCCCTGGCAACCAGTCGCTCGCGTGATCTCGGATGATCAACCACTCATCGAGCAGACGCTGACCGATTTATGTGACCAGGAGGGATGCTGTTTGGTGGTGACCACCGGCGGCACCGGACCGGCCCGACGGGATGTCACCCCCGAGGCGACCGAAGCGGTGTGCGAAAAAATGATGCACGGCTTTGGCGAATTGATGCGACAAATATCGTTGCAATACGTCCCCACCGCAATTCTGTCTCGACAGACCGCCGGTATCCGAGGTGGAGCGTTGATCGTGAATCTACCCGGTAAACCTAAAGCGATCTCGCAATGCCTTGATGCCGTCTTTCCTGCGATTCCTTACTGTATCGATTTGATTGATGGCCCCTACTTAGTCACTGATGAAAAACGACTCGTCGCCTTCCGGCCCAAGCAGAAGTAAGGCCCGCGTTGATCGCGATGCCCGTGCGAGAGAATAGGTGTCAGCTTGGTTGTGCACCACGGCTGTTACCGTGTGGATAATCTGCGCTGGCATGCTGCGTCGGCGCTGGCATGCTGCGTCGGCAATTCGCGCTGGTCATCAGCTAGTGTGATCTGGGGTGTGGGATTTTCATTTCCTTTGAGTCAATTTGGGCGATCATGCTGTTTCAACGCCGTCAATTTATCAGCAGCCTGACTGCTGCTCTCGGAAGCGTGCTACTGCCCACAACGTCGCGTTCGCAAGAGCCAACGGAATCGAACCGTGTTGCTGGGATGTTGATGGGTTCACTGATCGGTGATGCGTTGGGTGGGCCAGTGGAATTTCGTGATCTTGGTCAAGGTCACAGTGGATTGGCAAATGCGCGGAATTGGGATGCGGAGCGTGTTCTCGACGAGAGTGTGCTGAAGGAACTCAGTGATTCTCTAGCAATGTCGTCCTACCAGATTCTGCGGCCTGAAGCGGCTGCTTACGGTCCTTGGCGTGTGAAAGCAAAGGCTGGCACCATAACCGATGATTCTCGTCACAAAATCGTTTTGATGCGGGCTTTGCGAAAGATGGTGGCGGAGGGCAAGGATCGAATCACGCCGCGTGATCTTGCGCGTGAACTGCTTGATTTCAATCCTCGCGTGGATCGTGAGCCATCCGCAGCCTTGGCCGAGTTGGTTGAGGAGGGGTTAAGAGAATACCGCTATGCATCGCGTTGGTTGCTGGGAGAACGAGAAAACGCTTATCCGGTTGAACGATTATGGGCAGGTGTCTCGAATTGCAGTGGTCAGATGGCGCTGCTTCCCTTGGCTGGACTATTCCCCGGTGATCCGCAGCTTGCGTATCGGGAAACATTCGAAATCGATTTTCTTGATGCGCCAATTGCGCGGGACATTTGCTCGGCATTGAACGCTGCGTTGGCAGTCGCTTTGGATCCCAAACTCGACGCGGCACCACCCCGGCAACGTTGGCAGTCGATGTTGAATGGTTTTCAAACAGACCCCTATCGATTTCGTGACGTGCCCTATGCGGGCAGGCAACTTGATCGTTGGCTCGAGTTATCAGATTCAATTGTCCAACGCGCAAAAGGTTGCCCAGCGACTCTTTATCGGTTGCTCGAGCAGGAGGGGAAACCGGTCTATTACTGGGATGCCCACTTTACGCTTTTGGTGCCATTGACAATGCTGAAGGCGTGCCAGTTCAATCCGCTGGCAGCGATGCATTTGACGCTCGACTTTGGACATGATTCCGATTCTTACGCGCAGGTGCTTGGGGCGATGGTGGGTGCGGTTTACGGGACTAGCATCTTTCCCAATACGATGGCTGTTGCTGTCGCCGACAGATTGCTCGCGGACTTTGGTGAATCGGTCGATCGTTGGCAATCGACGCTTGCGGCGGCGGCCGAGCAGTGGAAGCGATGATCGAATCGCTAGCCGGTTCAATTCGTCGCTTGGTTTTCCATCGCCCGCCGTTGTTTACGAACCACCAACTCGTCCCCTGTTTTGCCTCGATTTGGAATTTCCCAATGCAAGCTGTTGACTACCCGCTGATAAGCTTTGATCAGCAAGAATCTGTTCGCGATGCGATGCAATTACTAGGGTTATGGGAATTCGGTGAAGTCGTGATGAACACCGAGCGGGCTGGGGAGGGCAATATGAACATGGTTGTTCGTGTTGCCACGACACGGCAGCAGATCATTTTGAAACAGTCACGACCATGGGTTGAAAAATACCCGCAAATTCTGGCTCCTGCAGAACGTAGCAGAGCGGAAACGGATTTCTATCGATTGATCAGCGAACAACCCGACGTGGCGGGCAAGATGCCGAAGATTTTGGCTGCGGATCAACGTCGACACTTACTTGCGATGGAAGACCTTGGTCCCGCCGGTGACTACAGCGATCTCTATGCGATGCGGCAGCTAGTAGCGATGCCGATCGAGCAGGCGACAGCATGGTTGGCCAAGCTGCACGCGATTTCTTTGCCGATCGAAGAGCGAGAACAGGTTGGTTGCTTGGATTTAAGAAAGCTAAACCATCAGCACATGTTTCTCATTCCTCTGGAAACACCCTCGGCGGTTGCTCTGGACTCGATTTGCGAGGGGCTGGAAAACCTGGCAAGTGAGATTCGTGGCTGGCCTGACCTAGTTGCGAAATCCGAACGTTTGGGAGAGCAATACCTGCAAACCGGGGAGCATCTGCTGCATGGTGACTTCTATCCCGGATCGTGGTTGCGGACCGAGGCAGGTTTCCGAGTCATCGATCCGGAGTTTGCTTTCGCCGGTCCGAGCGAATTTGATCTTGGTATTCTGGCCGCCCATTGCGTGCTGTGTGGCGGTGATGAAAAATCAGCCGATGACGTGATCGAATCCTATCGCTTGGCTGGCGGGTCAAGCATTGATGTCGACTTGTTGCGGTCGTTCGCAGCGATCGAGATTATTCGTCGGTTGATCGGTGTCGCCCAACTGCCGTTGGTGGCCGGCATTGAGCCCCGGAGAACGATGGCGGCGATCGCCAAGTTGTGGCTCTAAAGCTTGATGCGTAATCCGTGCGGTAGCGATTGTTGGATCGAGCATTTATGGGATAGAAGTCTTCGGGCTAACCGCCGGGTTTGGGCAAGAAATGGGCCGCGGTGGACTGATAAGAAAACTGTTGGCATCGCAACGCACGCGTCCAGAAAGAGGGGACGCTCTCCTGTTTTGAGCAGCAATGGAAAGCCTGCGATGAATGACCGGCTTGGCGGTTGCCGCAGATGGGTAAATAATGATCGCTGAAATGAGGGAAGCCCTTCACGTCGCGTAATCTTTTTCGCAGTTCTCAGCTTTTTTGCCCAAGAAATACGGTGCGATGACGAATTGCGACATCTAACACTTGATTTCTGCGGAGCAAATTCGATGGCAGTTGATTGGAATGCGTTGATTTCGAACCCTGGGTTTCCTTGGGCGTTGATCGCCATTGTTGCCATTCTGGCGGGAGGGATTCAAGGAATTGCCAAGATGTATTTCAGGCACCAGGAGCGGATTGCGATGATTGAGCAGGGCGTGGATCTCGATCAATCCGATCCACAAAAGCGAAGGTAAGCGGAACTCTTACGCGGAGTTGGAAAGACAACACGATTTCGCCTGGCGTCGACAGGAACTGTGTTAGAGAAGAAACGCAGCACGCGACTGCCAAGAATTTGCTTAGAATTCGTCGCTCAATCTTGATGCTGCCGATTCAGTGGTAATTTCTTTGCACTGAATGCACGCGTAATGGCATCGGGTGTTGTTGGAAGCGAGGGCCTAGGATTGATCGCTTGATGGCGACTGACAAAAAGCTCGCTGGTCGATTTTTCCATCAGCTGATTTCAACTTGGGATCGCCTCACTAGCGGGTTCAGAGCTTCTCTGGTCCTAAGCGATCTGTGCCTAGCGATCTGTGCCTAGCGATCTGTGCCAAGTTGACGCTCGTCGCACGCCCACCGCTCGCGCGGTAGGCCAAATTGCACTGGCATGTCCGTGATGTTGCACCAGACTTGGGGTCGGGTGCCACACGGCAAGTCCCTTTCGCACGGCCCAATGACCGACCGTGTATCTCTCGGTGCGAATTTGCTGCGTCATTGTGATGCCGATTTCTTCGGGGGAGCGGTTCGTCTATTCGGCGACAGCCAGCTTATCCGACCCGTTCACCAACAAACGGCCCAGCTCAAACGCATCGCTCGCGTAGACCAGCGATTTTCGTTCGATCCGTCCGCGACCAACATCCCCTACTTTCTCGAGAATCCGACTGCGATTTTTCGCGTTGAGATATTTTGGCAGATGGGTGGATACGCGGATTTTGGATCGAGGGAATTGAATCATTCGGGTCTGGACCGTGAATTCCAGTTTCGTTGTTTTTGCGGCGGTGTTCATTTCGCGATCTCTCGAAAAATCGTGACCCGTGATCGCGTGCACTCCGATTCCGCCACGCAAAATCGCGTCATCGGCTGGGGAGTCGGCGTTCGAGCCGAGTCGAGCCAAATTGTTCAAGAGCACACGCGTCTCTTTCGCCAGGGAGACTTCGATCCGCCGGTATTCGGCTCGCTTGGGAGATATCGTGGTGAGACTAAACGAGTCCGCTAGAACTTGATTTGTTTGCAGCGGACCATGAAACGGTTCATGATGTTTCGCATTCACGAGCGACTCAGCAGCCGTTTCGTAACGGTCACATTGCTCTGATTGAAGATTGCATCAATTAGTTTGGTCGCATGTTTTTTACCGCGATCGAATCAGTGACTGTCGATCGATTTTCTCACCTTCGATGGTTGCATCGATTTCGTTTAAAAACCGGTCCGCATCGACGGGGTAGCCGGCGGTGGGAGTTAGCGAGTCGCCGACCAGGTTGGCAAAATACCGGTTCAAGGATTCCATCATTCTTTCACGCAGATACTTGGCGTGCATCGACGCGAGTGCGACTGGCGTGAACGAGTCTCCTTTGACCGTGAAATGAACCTTCATGCTGTGGTCATCCAAGGCTAAGCGGTAAACACTTTGTCGAGCGGATTCCGATTCGATGTTGACCCAGGCATCGGGGATTACATGCTGCAAAACGCCGGCATAGTAACGGCGTCCTCCATGGCGATCGCAATACACTTCGGTTTGCGGTTGATCCGCTGAGTGCTGTTGCCAGGTGTCACGCACCAGATTGAGCGTTGTTTGAGATAACAGATCAGCCTTATTCGATCCGTTTGAGCATGCCTCGTTGAATGCTTGGGCGGTAATGATCCGGGCGCGAACATCGATGAGCTCTGCATCACTGGACCGCCAGTGGTCAAGCAAAGGTGAGACCTCATCGGCACTCAGCATGGCGACGTTTTTTTCCACTTCAAGCCAGGGGACGCGGCGTATCGCTTGAAGATCGTCGGGGCACAGATTTGCCAGGGCGGTTTCGAGATCGGCAGCTTCCATTCCGCACCAAGCAAGCGATGCGCTGGCCGCGGCGTGCAAGCCCCCCAGTCCAGTCGAGGGTTGATAGACCGCTTTGGAATCGTTGACCGTCACCACGGTGTCACCCAGCTTGATCGACTGAGCGAGCGGGGCGAAGGCAGCTTGCAGTGACTCATGATTCAGGCCGTCGGGGACCTTCCAAACCGTGGCAGCAATTACCAGTGGTCCTAGCTTGGGGCCATAGCCCGCTTCGTCAGTCGCAATCAATAACATTTGCGCAGTGTAGCATTTTAGGCTTGAAAATGATCTATTCTGTTAAGATGGAACGATTCAGCGACGCCCGGTAACGCGAAACTTGCGTCATGATTCCGCTACCCCTCGAGAATCAAGCAACCGATGACAGGAATCTCTCCCGGCAATACCTTTCCACTCGGTGCATCCCTCACGCCCGATGGCGTGAATTTTAGTGTGCATTCTAAGAGTTGCACATCGATGGAATTGTTGCTGTTCGACGATGTGAATGACCAACGGCCTTCGCAAGCGATCCGATTGGACCCGGTCACCCACAAGACGTTTCACTACTGGCACGCTCTGGTTGACGGATTGAAGCCAGGACAGATTTATGCCTATCGAGCGCATGGCCCGATGTTGCCAGAGCATGGATTACGGTTTGACAGCAGCAAGATTTTGCTTGATCCCTATGGTCGCGCCGTGGCGACCCCGGAGCGATTTGATCGCGAGGCTGGTGCCGAGCCGGGTGACAATACGGTTCACGCGATGAAGAGCGTTGTCGCCGATCTGACTCAATATGACTGGGAGGGTGATACACCGCTTCGCCAGCCCTTCAGTAAGACGATTATCTATGAGATGCACGTTCGCGGATTCACCCGCTGTGAAAACTCTGGTGTTTCACCTGAGAAGCGGGGAACTTACTTAGGATTGATCGAGAAGATTCCGTACCTGCAGGAACTCGGTGTGACCGCCGTTGAGTTGCTGCCAATTTTTCAGTTTGATCCGCAGGAAGCGTCGCCGGGGTTGAGCAACTACTGGGGCTACAACCCGGTTTCGTTTTTCGCTCCACATTCTGGTTATGCGGCAGGCGACGATCCGTTAGCAGTTCTGGACGAGTTTCGCGATATGGTGAAAGCGTTGCATCGCGCCGGAATCGAAGTGTTGTTGGATGTCGTCTATAACCACACGGCGGAAGGGGATGAGCGTGGTCCGACGTCCTGTTTTAAAGGGCTTGAAAACGCTGCCTATTACATACTGGAACCGAGTCATGCGGGGGCGGTTCACGATCGCAGCGGTTTTGCGAATTTCAGTGGCTGTGGAAATACGCTAAACGGAAACCACGCCATCGTGCGGCGGATGATCCTGAGCAGTCTGCGGTACTGGGTCGAAGAGATGCACGTCGACGGATTCCGTTTTGATCTCGCCTCGGTTTTGTCGCGGGATATCGAGGGCAATCCACAAGCCAATCCGCCGATTTTGTGGGACATCGAAACCGATCCTGTTCTCAGCGGCACCAAGCTGATTGCTGAAGCATGGGATGCCGCCGGGTTGTACCAGGTTGGCAATTTCTTTGGCGATCACTGGAAAGAATGGAATGGTCGATTCCGGGATGATGTGCGTTCGTTCGTGAAAGGTGATCCGGGGCATGCCGGAACACTTGCGTCACGATTCCTGGCGAGTCCCGATATCTATGGCCATCGCAATCGGGAGCCAGAGCAGAGCATCAACTTTGTGACCTCCCACGATGGATTCACGATGAATGATCTGGTTTCCTACGACGAAAAACGCAATGAGGCCAATGGCGAGGGTAACCGCGACGGGCACAACGAAAATATTAGCTGGAACTGCGGAGTGGAAGGGCCGACAGACGACCCCAAAATCGAGCGGTTGCGAAACAATCAGGTCAAGAATCTGTTCACTATCAACGTGCTGGCCTTCGGTGTGCCGATGCTCGTCATGGGGGATGAAGTTCGCAGAACCCAGTTGGGAAACAATAATGCGTACTGCCAAGACAATGAAATCAGTTGGTTCGATTGGGACCTCGTGGAAACGCATGGCGATATCAAACGATTTGTCACCAAGCTGATCGAGTATCGAAAAGCGTTGCCCGATCGCGGAGACCTGAAGCTGAGTTTGAGCGAAGTTATCTCAAGAAGCCGGGTGCGTTGGCATGGAGCCAAACTAGACCGCCCAGATTGGAGCGATCATTCTCGGAGCGTGGCTTTCACGATTGAAAATTTTGATCGCTGGAGTCATCTGATTTTTAATGCCTTCTGGGAGCCGATCGAGTTCGAATTGCCCACGCCACCGGGAGGATTTCAACCTTGGCTGCGGATGATCGATACCGATCGCCCATCGCCCGAAGACATCGGTCCCGGTGTCCCTTTAGACGGAACTGCCCCTTTGGATGGCAAACGCCGAATCAAGGTTCAGCCTCGATCAGTCGTGGTGCTCGTCAGCAATCGAAAATAGCCAATCGAATGAGCGACGCTGGGGGCAGCCAAGATCATGGCGGCCGGCTGTGAACGTGACCGGTTGGCTCGCGCAGTGACCAGCATCGGTTGCGAGTCGCTGCGGCTATTCCGCTTCCATTCCGCCGTAGGACCAAGTGACCGTCGCTGGTGGATCGATGGTCGTACTGCCTACGCCTTGCTTGGCAAACTCGCCGTCGACGCGGAAGACCCAGCCTTCACTACCGCTGGTTCCCTGTTCGCCAATCTGGTCTACGAACGCGGTGACGCCCGACCCGCGAATACTGATCACCGGATCAGTGATCGACCGCATGATCTGCTCGAGCGTGGTGCCAGCTTCGATCTCTGGCAGCTCAACGGTCTGCGTCTCATCCCCATCGACAATCTCGATAGTGACGACACCGGTGACGGCGGATGATCCAGTCGAGCCCGCTCTTTCCGGCGACGGCACTACGCTCTCTTGCCCACTACAGCCAATGGCCAAGCAGGTGAGTAGACAAAAAGGAATCCAGGGAAAAACCCGGGTTTTGGAAGAGGCTTTGAGGCGCAATCGACTAGCGACGAGTCTTTTTGACTTTTGCTCCACCTTGCCGCACCTTAAATTTCGGATTTGATTTGCAAATCACGTAGATGCGGCCACGACGCTTAACGACTTGGCAATCAGGGTGGCGATATTTTAACGCGCCGATGCTACTAACGACTTTCATCGGATCGATCTAACTCTGCGTATCGTATATGGTTATTACTTGTTGCGACGCCGTCTCCGATTCCTCGGGACGCCGTCCGGCGGAAGTATAGCGAGTTCTCGGAATCCTTCAACGCCAAACGTATCCTGGGGCCCAGACTCGTCGTAGAAAGCCAAGGGGAGACTCGATCTGGAAACGGAATTGGCGTGGCAATCCTGCCTTTTCGTCTCTTTTGAGTCGTCCCGGGGGCGGCTCAAACGGCGGCTCAGCGAGCTGCTAGAGAGTTGTTCCTGCAGTTCATGTGTTTCCACAGGCTCTAAAATCGTCGAGAACCGTACAAAGGCCACCTGCCCTGTCAGTACTGATGGGGGGGATTGCTGCTGACGTTTCAATAGCCTGCAGCTCATTTCGTTGGATGAGCTGTTCGATCCGAACCATCTTCAAACGATTCAATTCAAAGGTTTTGCACAAATGGGCCAACTTGCCTACTTCGACTGCCGCAGTGGGATTAGCGGCGATATGACTCTTGGCGCCTTAACGGACCTCGGAGCTGACTTGGCGGGGATCGAGTATGCGATTCGGTCGATGGGCCTGCCCGAGCTCTCGATTCGCTCGCAAGAGGTCAAGAAGTGTGGCTTCCGAGCTCTCTCGATCCAGATTGATCATCCACCCGAGCACGCCCATCGTCATCTGCACCACATCACCGAGATGATCGACGGCGCCAGCGACATCGAGGATGCGGCAAAGCAGACGGCTCACCAGATTTTTGGGCAAGTGGCCGAGGCCGAGGCGAAGGTCCACGGGACGACGCTTGAAAAGGTTCATTTCCACGAGGTAGGAGCGATCGATTCCATTGCCGACATCGTGGGTGTTGCGGTCGCCATGCACCAATTGGATATCGAGGCGCTCGTTGCATCCCCAGTCCCCACCGGAACAGGCGAGATCACGATCGCTCACGGGCGGGTCAGTGTGCCAGCTCCGGCGACCGCCGAGTTACTGCGTGGCATTCCCATTGCCACTTGTGATGTTGATGCCGAGCTGACCACGCCGACGGGTGCAGCGATCTTAAAAGCGTGTGCGCAATCGTTTGGTCCCGTGCCGTCGATGGTCATCGATCGAGTCGGCTATGGTGCCGGTACAAAAGACCTCGAGGGCCAGGCAAACGTGCTGCGAGTCTTGCTGGGGAAATCTGCCGAGCCATCTGCGACGTGGAGTGACAGCATCGAATCGGATCGCGTGGTCGTGCTGGAGACAACGGTTGATGATTCCACTGGCGAACAATTAGCTGACTGTTCTGATCGTCTCCGCGATGCCGGCGCACTTGATGTCGTGCAAATGCCTTGCCTGATGAAAAAGGGGCGTGCGGGGATCACGCTGCAAGTGATTGCACCGTCGACGCGAGTCGCTTTGCTGGAGACAATTATCTTTGAGCATTCGCATTCAATTGGCATTCGACGTTATGCCGTCGATCGTCACAAGCTGATCCGTAAAAGTGTGACGGTGGAAACCTCGCTCGGCCCTATTCGGGGCAAGGTAGTGCATCTGCCCAATGGCACGGAAAGATTCAGCGTCGAAGATGACGACGCCCGTTCTTTTGCCACCGCCAATCAAACCACGACCGACGAGATTCGAAAGCTTGCTGAAGCAGCGTGGAATTCACAGCCGTGAACGAGTTGGCATGAACGGTGCCCTGACGTCTCGGCTTGTTGCCGGCCCTTTGTCGTTAACTTTGAGTTGTGGTGACAAGAAGTTAATGCGGTCAACGTAGGGAAATTGTTTGTTGCAGCGGACGCAGGATTTTCGTCACCAGATAGCCATCCACTAATTCACGGCATAGGCCAGCCAATCGATCCAACTCGCCGGCATACGTTTCGTCTGGGCCGAGGGAATCGTATCGCGTCACACGCAGATAGACGCTGATCTGTTCGTCGCCAAACTCACCAGTTCGCACTTGATAAGCCGTCGTTCGCGATTCGAAGCTGATGCGGCACTGCGTCCGACAGTCTTCGTCTAGCGCGAATTGCATCACCGGTTCATAGGAGAGAAGTTTCTCGTGGGGCACCGATAAAGCTTGATCGAGTGACGGTGCGATGCCGATCGCTTCGGCTAACACTTCGTTGTGATTTCCACGGTACGCAAAATCAAATCCGGCCATCACGCTTAGCGATTCGCAATCCAGCGGACTGATGGACAATTCGTAAGGAATGAGTTCCAGAACTGAACGATGTTGATCGATGGCTGATTCATAGCTGTCAGGGTTCACGACGCCACTGTTGACCCGCTTGGATTCGACCGAAACCCAGCGGTAGCCACCAGCGTCTTTCTCCTCTTCCAGGACGAATTCCGCTTTTTCGCGAGAGTAAAAATTCTGCATTTTCGGGTATCGGCGACGCACTTGCTCGAAATAGTGCAGCACCGACTCGCGGTTCTGCGGCAATTCCATCTCGGTGCACAAATTCATGTTCAGATAGAAGTCGTCACTGAATCCGCCGTATTCGCTCATGCAGTTTTCCTTAGGGACGAGACGAGGTCACCAGGCTTTCCAGAATTGGGGCGACCGCGTCGGTGTTACGAGAATCCAAACAGGATGCCGCTGGGGTCCGATACGAGCCTGGTCTAGTATAAACCACCGGCATCGACCGATGAACGGGAGCGACGATCAATGCCCGTTTGATTCTGGACACCGAAGGCAGTGGTATCCGATGTTGTAAATCGCTATTTTGGCTGATCCGCCCAGGCAGGTGTGCCAAACCAATCGTGCATTTCTTGCAAAAACGGGGCAACGATTTCCGGTGATTCGGGGATGTGTCCTCGGTCACCGGTCTCGGCAATCCAAGTGTCCAACGCCGCTCTCATCTGCAGCAGTTGCTCGCGATGCTCGTTCGATTCAGCGAGATTATTTATTTCGAAACGATCGTTGACCGTGTCGAAAAGCTGTTCTTTGGGAAACGGTTTCATGAGGTCCGCTGGAGGTCCGCTCAAGGTTCCCGCGGCCAGCATCTCACGCATCAGCGGTTTGACGAGGAAGCACTTTTCCTTGTATCGGTTCAGCGTCGAAAAGCCGGCGCCTTCGGTGTAGTTGCGTACGTAGTGGAATCGTTTTCCACGAACAGAACGCTGCCGCACCTGAGTTTCATCGATGCGGTCTCGCGCTGAAAAAGCGTAGCGTCGCGGTGCGCCAATTTCATCACCGAATAATCGTCTGCCCTGCATCGTCGGAGGAATCTCAAGGCCGGCGATCGCCAGCGTGGTTGCCGTCAGGTCGATTAGGCTCACCACTCGCTCGTCGACGCCGCCAACCGTGAAATGCTTGGGCGGGGAGTGATTTTTGGCCCAACGGATTACGAGTGGGACATGCAAGCCACTGTCAAAGCACCAATGGATGCCACGTGCTTCGAGGCGACCATTGTCGCCAAAGAAGATAACCACGGTGTCATCTGCCACACCATCTTTTTGCAGTTGCTCTAAAATCGATCCGATTCGTATATCCATACCGCTGGCAGAGTTCAGGTAGCGGGCCCACTCCTGGCGGACGATTGGGTGGTCAGGGTAGTAAGGCGGTGGAGTCACGTTTTCAGGAGTTGCGACGGCTGGGTGCCATTCCTCTCCCACCCAAACCACTCGCTCTTTTTCAGCAGACTTGCGGTCATAGATGTCGTACTCTGCCTCGGGCATGTTGAACTGCGCGAAGAACGGTTTCGAGGTGTCTATCTCGGACCATAGTTTTGTGGCATAGAGAGGTCCCTCATTTACAAAGTTCAAATCCAATTTTCCAGTTCCCACCACGGAATCGCCAATGTGGGTCACATTGGCGGTTTGGTAGCCAGCATCGGCCAAGCGTTGAGTTAGCGGTCGTACCCCGGCGGGAAGGCGAAATTGATCGTCCCGATGAGAACGCATGTGGTGAGTATCTGTCGTCGTTGCGTACATGCCTGTCATAAACGCGCTGCGACTGGGAGCACAAACAGGCGAGGTCGAAAACGCGTGCGTGAAACGCATTCCTTCATCCGCCAATCGATCGACGTTGGGAGTCCGGACATTCGTCGCCCCATAGCAGCCAAAATCCAAATCAAAGTTCTCACCCACGATCCAGACGATGTTGGGCGGGCGTTCTGCCGCCTGCAGTGGTGCCAAGAAGCTCAGAAGCAGAAACGCTGCCATTGTGTTGATCGGCCGAAAAATCATAAATGCAATTCGTCTCAATTAGAGCTGCTAGAAAGGAATCACTGGAAGATGGCGAGGCACAGGAACACTGCAGCATCGGGTGGCGAAAAGCGACTGGAACGTCGGGTCGCAAAAAGCCATCGGGAATTGGGTACGCGGTGCCAAGCCTCGCCCCAGCCGTCATCCAGGTCTCCCAGGTTTTACACGATTTTGAGCCGCTGGATTGGGTCAGGAAGTCGCTTCGAGGGCCTGCGCACTTGCCTCCGAGCACGCAGATCCAGAAAAAACCGTCAAAATCTTCCAATTCCGTTTAATTTACCTAACCCGCAAAGTCGATAAGCCTGTTGGAACGTGCTGCCCCGTACTTTCCAGGCAAGTGTCCTTCCCCTGCATTCAATCACCTTCCAGCGATACGGCCCGAAATGAGCAAACCTTCCCTTCGAGTTTTTCAGCCTGTCATTTCGGATGATCGTAAGGAACGTGAACTAGAGCGAATTTCGGGAACGGCCGAGCCGCGGACTGTTTCCATTGCGTTGGGACAGATCGTCCCGCTATTGATCGATGCGGCGAACAACGATCGTGCCTGGCTGAGTGATTTCGCTGAGGACACCGTGCGGATCGACGCTGATCTGTACGAGGTGCTGCTGGCGTATCAGCGACTGCAATCTCGACGGGTAGCCTAGCGGCATTCCTCGGGTCCCTAAAACCAAGCGACCAATCAAAAGGATCCCATCATGCGTAGCATCGCCGTGATCAATCAGAAGGGCGGAGTCGGCAAGACCACCAGTTCGGTGAACTTAGCCGCAGCGCTGTCCGAAAGCGGCCGCCGTGTTTGTTTGATGGATTTGGATCCACAGGCACACGCCTCGCTTCATCTTGGCATCACCGCATTGGACGGCGAGCCGAGCATGTATGAAGTGTTGTGTGGCAACGCGTCGCTCGAACAAGCACGCCGTCATTTGAACGATAACCTGTCGGTCGTCCCTTCCAACCTCGATCTCGCTGCTGCCGAACTGGAATTGGCCGGTGAAGTAGGCCGGGAAATGATTCTGCGGGATCGGATGCACGACGACCCAGCCGACTTCGATTACTTGGTGCTCGACTGCCCGCCCAGTTTGGGTGTGTTGACGGTCAATGCGTTGGTGGCAGTCAACGAGGTGTTTTTGCCGCTTCAGCCCCATTTTTTGGCCCTGCATGGGCTAAGCAAGTTGTTGAGAACGATCGAGGTGGTTTCTCGGCGGCTCAATAGCGATTTGCGGTTGTCCGGTGTGATGCTCTGCATGTACGACTCAAACACCCGACTGGCTGCTGAAGTCAGCACCGACATCGACGAGTTTTTCCAGGCGACAAAAGGTGCCCGTGACTTCTTCCGATTGGCGAAATTCTTTGAGACTCGGATTCGCCGAAATATTCGCCTCGCCGAAGCACCCAGTTTCGGGCAGTCAATCTTTCAGTATGCACCCGGCAGCAATGGATCGACCGATTACCGAGCGTTAGCCGAAGAAGTGATCGCTCAAGAAGAGTCCCTCGTAACGCCGGTCGCCAACGCTGCTTAGCCAGTCGCCGCTTGAGTCTGGGGCACTGCTAGCCGAAGCGGGCTGCCAGCGGATGCTTGCCGCACCAGCCAAACCACCAGCCTGACTAGATCATCCGCTGGGCGATTCGTCGGTATCCGCTGGGCGGTTCGTCTTTATTTTTATGCTGCGTCTGCTGCAATCCGACTTTCGGGTAGCTAACTGCACCGCTCTCTGCGTTTTTCTCGCTTGATTCTCAGCAGCGGCGATTTTTCATTCGCACTGATTCTTGATCGGCTTGGCTGATTCCCCGCTTTGTCAGTGAGCCGCGGGTTATAGAACGGTCGCCTCGCCGGTAAGCTATCTCGAGATAGGATGAGGACGTGGGCAAAAAGCCGGGACAATCAATCGACGATGGTGAGCATGACTCCCTCGCTGTTTTGCCCGGTTTCAACGCCACCTCGCCGACGCTTTAGGGCTCAGGACTAAGTCGCAGGACGGCTGGCGGATGTCGATAACGGAAATCAAGGTCAAGGGTGCTCGCGAGCACAATCTTTGCGACGTCGATCTGACGCTGCCAAGAGGACAGTTGATCTGCTTCTCTGGCGTCTCTGGGAGCGGGAAATCTTCACTCGCGTTTGACACGTTGTTCGCCGAGGGGCAAAGGCGATACGTCGAAAGTTTGAGTAACCACGCCCGGCAATTCATGGGGCAGCTGCCAAAGCCGGACGTCGATCTGGTCAGCGGTCTCAGTCCGTCGGTCTCGATCAGCCAAAAGTCGACTGGCAAGAACCCACGCAGCACCGTGGGGACCATCACTGAGATCTATGACTTTCTGCGTGTCTTGTTTGCCCGCGTCGGCACGGGACGGTGCCCCGCTTGTAGCACGGTGATCACTGCCCAGAGCAGCGACGCGATTGCATCGCGGATTTTGAGCTTGCCGGGCGACGAAACACTCTGGATCTTGGCACCGCTGATTCGTGGCAAGAAGGGTGAGTACCGAGATCTTTTCGAAGATTTACGCAAGCAGGGGTTCGTTCGCGCTCGCGTCGACGGGGATACGGTACGGCTCTCCGAGCCACCCAGCTTGGACCGCGGGCATCGCCATGACATTGAAGTCGTGATCGACCGGATCGACCCCGATGATCGTGACCGCGGTCGCGTTCGCGAAGCCATCGAGGTGGCTTTGAAGTATGGAGAAAGTACGCTCTTTGTTTCCGCGACCGAACGGAATAGCGACCACGCGGACGCCCCGAAAACCGATGCACTCTTCTCCTCGCAGTACTCCTGTGGCGGGTGCGGCGAAAGTTTTCGCCCCCCCACGCCACAGTTGTTCAGTTTCAATTCTCCGCAGGGGATGTGCGAAGCGTGTGATGGCTTGGGGCATCTGTACACCTTTGTTCCCGAACTGTTAGTGCCTGACGACAAGCTTTCCGTACGGAAGGGCGCTATCGCTTTGTTGGGGAAATGGGGTGACTTGGGCCGGTACCGGCGTCATGTCTATCGCGGCGTCGCTGAGGCAATGGATCAAGCCTTGGAATTGTCCAACGGTGCGATGCTGGAAACCAACTGGTGTGATCTGCCAGAGGAAGCACGCCACATTTGGTTATGGGGAACCGAGCAATCAGTCCAGTTCAGTTGGCGTGGAGGCAGTCGGGCGAAGCGTTATCAAGGATCCTTCGAAGGCTTCATCCCGGAACTGCTTGGCCGCTATCGAACGACACGTAACAAGATGCAGTTGCGACAGTTCGAAAAGTACATGGACTCGATGGATTGTCCTGACTGTGCTGGTCGGCGATTGAACGCACAAGCATCCGCCGTGACCATTCGCAGCGGTGCCAAGCCGTTTAGCAAGCAGGGCGGCAATGCTGATTTGACACTGCCCGACTTGTGTGAATTGTCGATCGATCAACTCGCAATTTTCTTCAGTGACATCGTCCTGGGTGAAACCGAGGCCACGATCGCTGCCGAGGCGATCAAAGAGGTCCAGCAACGAATCGGCTTCTTGCTCGGTGTCGGACTCGACTATCTGACCCTCGCCCGGACCGCTCCGACACTCTCTGGTGGTGAGTCGCAACGGATTCGACTGGCGGGCCAGATAGGAAGTGGATTGGTTGGGGTGCTGTATATCCTCGATGAGCCATCGATCGGCTTGCATTCACGCGATAACGATCGGCTAATCGAAACTCTGTTGCGGTTGCGGGATTCCGGCAACACGCTGATCGTCGTCGAACATGACGAAGACACGATGCGAGCGGCAGATCAGATCGTCGATTTCGGGCCGGGGCCCGGCATCAAGGGCGGCCAAGTCGTCGCGGCCGGCAACATTGATGAAATTTGCCAATCCAAGCGGAGTGTAACTGGACAATTCTTGTCCGGGACACGCGCGATCCAACCGCCTGAACAACCACGCGAGATCGATGATCAACAACAGCTAACAATCAACGCCGCTCGATTTCATAATCTGAAGGGAGTCGATGTCTCGATTCCTTTGCGAACGGTTACCTGCGTCACCGGAGTGTCCGGCAGCGGGAAGAGTTCGTTGATTGGCGGAATCGTTGAACCATTGCTTCGTAACGAACTCAATGGTGCCGAGTGCGAAGTCGGCGATCATGATTCGGTCAGTGGCTTGGAGCATCTCGACAAAACCATTGCAATCGACCAGTCACCCATTGGCCGAACACCGCGGAGTAATCCGGCGACCTACGTCAAAGTCTTCGACGAGATTCGCAATCTGTTCGCACGGATGTCAGATGCGAAAACCCGTGGCTATACCGCGAGCCGATTTAGCTTCAATGTCGATGGCGGGCGTTGTGCCTCGTGCGATGGCAACGGAGCGACAAAACTCGAAATGGATTTCTTGGCCGATATCTGGGTGACCTGCCCCGTCTGCCAGGGGCAACGCTACAACCGCGAAACGCTGTCGGTCAAATTCAAGGGGCACTCGATTGCCGATGTGTTGAACCTCGATATCTCGCAAGCACTCAAACTGTTTGAGAACATTCCCAAAGTCGCAGAGAAATTACAAACCTTGGTCGACGTTGGGTTGGAATACCTGAAGCTTGGTCAGCCTTCGCCAACACTTTCCGGTGGAGAGGCACAGCGAATCAAACTGTCTCGTGAACTTAGTAAACGCGAAACTGGCAAGACGCTGTACGTGCTTGATGAACCGACGACCGGATTGCACTTTGCCGATATTGAGTTGTTGCTGAAAGTCGTTCACGGCTTGGCCGATCGTGGTAACACAATCGTTATCGTCGAACATAACGTCGATGTGATCAAAACTGCGGATTGGGTCATCGACTTGGGGCCCGAGGGAGGCGCCGGTGGCGGCACGGTTGTTGCCGCGGGACGCCCGTCGGACGTTGCCAAGTGTGCCGCCAGTTATACCGGGGAAGCATTGGCACGCGCCCTCGGGATTCGGCGACGCAAGCGGACCAAGAAACGTGAGAAACACGAAATTGCGGCGATGCCGGATCGAGCGAAAACGCATGTTGTCGTCGAAGCTGCTAGTGAACACAATTTGAAATCGGTTGATGTTGAGATTCCCCGTGACGCGATGTCTGTCTTTTGCGGGCCTAGCGGAAGCGGGAAAAGTTCGCTCGCGATGGATACGATTTATGCGGAAGGTCAACGGAGGTATGTCGAATCCCTCTCTTCCTACGCTCGGCAATTCATCGGTCAAGTTCAGAAGCCACGCGTGGACAAGATCGAAGGCTTGTCACCAGCCGTTGCACTCGAGCAAAAGAACGTTGGACACAGCCCACGCAGCACCGTCGGTACCGTTACTGAAATCTACGACTACCTGCGTATTTTGATGGCCCGGCTGGGGACGATGCACTGTCCCGAATGTCAACAGCCTGTGGGGACACAGACGCCCGATCAGATCGTTGACAAAGTGCTGGGGTTACCAGTCGGCACACGGGCGTTGTTGCTGGCGCCCATTGAGGTGATGGCTGGTGAACAGTCCAAGGACACGTGGAAATCCCTGCAGTCGACTGGGTATCAACGGGTTCGAATCGACGGTCATACCTTGCCACTCGACCAGGCTCCACCTTTGGATCCGCGTAAACGTCAAACGGTTCAAGTCGTCATTGATCGAATCGCAATTGATCCAGACGAACGCTCGCGGATCACCGACAGTGTCGAACAAGCTTTGTCATTAGGTGTGGGTGTCGTGGAGGTGGCGATCGCAGATTCCGATCGCGAGGAACCAGATTGGCAGGTCTTGCGACACAGCCAACACTTGGTCTGCGGTTGCTGTGGTCGGTCATTCGATAACCTGACTCCGCACCACTTTTCTTTCAATACCAGCCTGGGATGGTGCCCGCAGTGCGAAGGGCTTGGAACCCAAACGGGAACAAATCCCGCCGCCTTGGTAACGTCGCCAAGTAAGTCGCTTTCCGAAGGTGCAGCCCTGTTGTGGCCGTCGGTCGAACAATCGGTTTCCGAATGGATGTTGCGGGCCCTTTCGCGACACACTGGAATCCCGATCGATGTGCCGATGGAAGCGCTGACGGTCTCCCATAAACGAATTTTGTATCGGGGCACGGGGAGCGATTGGATCGAGGTCCGTCGAACAGACAGCGACTCCAAATCGAAGTCACAGGAGTTGATGTTCCGCTACCAGTTCAAGGGGTTCTATCCCGCCTTGGAAGAAGCATCGCGATTGACCCCGGGACTGCGAGGTAAGTTGGAGCAATTTACCGCCGAGATCGATTGCGCGTTGTGCGATGGATCACGGTTGCGGGATGATGCCGGGGCTGTTCGTTTTCGCGGGCATACCATCGCTGACCTTGTGCATATGCCATTGGATCGTTTGGCGGAACAAGTCCGCTCTTGGAAGCTGGATCGCCGTGAACGAAAAATCGCGGGAGAATTGGTGCGTGAGGTTCAGTCGCGGGTTGGGTTCCTGCTCGATGTTGGACTCGACTATTTGACCCTGCATCGCGGTGCCCGGACGCTGTCGGGAGGCGAATCGCAGCGTATTCGGTTGGCTGCCCAATTGGGTAGCGGACTGTGTGGCGTGCTCTATGTTTTGGATGAACCAACGATTGGCTTGCATCCGCGTGATAACCATCGGTTGATCAAGGCATTGCATCGGCTGCGGGATTTGGGCAACACGCTGCTGGTGGTTGAACATGATCGTGATGTGATCGCGAGCAGCGATTACTTGTGCGACTTCGGTCCCCGTGCAGGACGTCACGGAGGACGCATTGTTGCCAAGGGAACGCCTGGACAAGTCGAACCGGTCGATGAATCGGTGACTGCCGGGTATATCCAAGGGACCAAGACGATCGCTGTGCCAGCCGGGCGACGACCGGTGTTGCGGAAAAACGGCGAGCCGAATGTGAACTTTCTTAAAATATTGGGCGCTCGGGAAAACAATCTAAATGCCGTCGACTTGGAACTGCCGCTCGGGGTGTTCACCGCGGTTACCGGTCCCAGCGGTAGTGGTAAAAGTTCGTTGATCGATTCGATCTTATATCCCGTGCTGGCTCGCCGACTGCACCGAGCCCGCACGCGTCCCGGACGTCACGACAAAATCGAGGGCGTGCGATTCATCGACAAAGTCATTCAAGTCGATCAATCCCCGCTCGGAAACTCACCAAGCAGTAATCCCGCGACCTATACCGGCGCATTTGACCTGATCCGCAAGGTATTTTCAGAAATTCCTGAGGCGGCCGAGCGACGGTTCACAGCACGAACGTTCAGTTTTAATGTCGCCGGCGGTCGCTGCGAAACCTGTGAGGGAAGTGGGCAGTTGTGCGTTGAGATGCATTTCTTGCCAGACGTTTATGTGCCCTGCGATGAATGCAACTCGCGACGCTACAACCAAGATGTACTGGAAGTCAAACTGCACGGTCAATCGATCGCGGACGTGCTGGAGATGCAGTGTGGGGATGCCGTTGAATTGTTTGCGGACTATCCCAAGATTTCCGGTATCTTGCAAACCTTGTGCGATGTTGGCTTGGATTATGTGACACTGGGGCAATCAGCCCCAACGCTGTCCGGTGGAGAGGCTCAACGGGTCAAGCTGGCAAGTGAATTGAGCAGGCCGATGACCGGCAATACGCTTTATTTACTCGACGAGCCGACGACTGGATTGCACTTCGATGATATCGATAAATTGCTCAGCGTCTTGCAAAGGTTGGTTGACCTTGGCAACACGGTCGTCGTGATCGAGCATAATTTGGACGTGATCAAGTGTGCCGACTGGATCATCGATATGGGACCAGGGGCCGGGGTCCATGGTGGTGAGCTCGTGTTCGCCGGAACACCCGAAGCACTTGCCTTGGAAGCAAAACCGAAGCGGGGCAAGAAAACAGGTGCGGCACGATCGGCTACTGCACCTTATGTGAAACAGGCTTTGCAAGAGACCGCGTTGCCAAAGGTCGAGAAAAAGAAGGCTCGGACATCCGCTAAAAAAACGGCCGCGAAGCCGGCGAAGAAAGTCGCTGCCAAGGAAGAAGCTGTCGCAACTAGCCGAGCACCAGTGGCAAAGAAGGGTTCCGTTCTAGAAAAAAAATCACCGCCAACAAAATCACCGCCAAAAAAATCATCGCCAAAAAAATCGTCCCCAATGACAGTTGCCAAAGCCAAAGCCGCACCGAAGGGAAAGGTGGTAGCAAAGGGAAAGTCTGCATCCAAGACGAACTCGATCACGCTCGATCCCTGGCGCGCGTTGGGGCGCCGCTGGCACTCGTTACACAAGGGATTTCCGCAGGGAACTGAGCCCGATTGGCCATTGGAAATTGTCGATCGAATCTTTGAACTGTTGGAGCAAGTTGCTGGAGATGATTCGTTGGAATTCGATCAGCCCGACAAGGTGCAAGTCAAACCAAACGGATCGAACCAAGCATGGGCAGAGATCGAAACCAAAATTCCGGATGGTTTAAAGGTTACCTTGGCGGGCCCGCCTGAGGCTGTTGATATGGATCAGTTTTCCGCGTTGGGCGTCAATGGTCCGATCGACGCGATCGATAAACAACGCACCCGCGTTACTTTGAATCTCACCAAGCTTCAGCATGTTCGAAGCAGAAAGTTGAAGTCGTTTTTAAAACGGCATCTTGAAAAGAGCTTCGAATAGCCCGATCGCATTGATCGATCGGCAAGACTACTGAATCTTGTCGACCCAGGGATTCTTCGCTCCCGCCTGGCGTCGTTTGCAAACGACCCGGCGGGTGCTTGCAAACCACGCGGCGGGTGCGGTCGAGCGGCTGCCAAGGCGATTCATCTAACCGGTCAAATTAGCTAGCTGGTTAAATTCCTGAGCAGTTTGTTTCGTCACGCAGTTTGTTTTTGTCTCTTGTTTCACCGCCGAAGGTGCCAGCGGTTTAATTGCGGGGGACTGGGGGGATTGGCCTGTTTCCTGTGCCCCCTCTGATGGAAATTGTCTTTGCGAGGTCCTCTCACCTCCGTTATGCTCGGGAACTTGCTGCTGCTATGTGCGGCAGAAATCTCATCCTTCAGGCTTAGTCGGTAACACGATCTGAGTCTGCTTATCGACTTTTCAAAAAAGGGTGGTGGTCACGATGAATGCCGGCTCTCTGTTTGGTTCCACGGGGCAATTGCGTGTAATCGCGATGCTTGGACTCTTAACCACGTTTGCTTTGTCCTCGGCCGATGCGGGGACGTTTGAAGCTGATAACGGACGCGAAGTTCGCGCGATCCGTCATAAAATCCGTGCTTCTCAGTTTCTATCCAAAGCAACCTTTGGTGCGACCAAAGAACAGATTGATGATCTGGCGGAAAGAATCGGACAGGTAGGATACCGCCGTGCCTGCGGTCGGTGGATTGATCAGCAGTTTGGCCTGCCGTCAAGTTCTCATGAAGACCTCGCCCGCGAGATGGTTGCTGCCAATGGTCGCGAGCCGAACCAGTCAGGCATCGGAATAAACGCCTACCGGTACCAGGCATGGTGGCACATTGCTTTGGCCCGTGAAGATCAGTTACGTCAGAAAGTTGCCTGGGCACTCTCCCAGATCTTTGTCATCAGCCATACCGGCCAGGCATTCAACAGTGAGACTGCACCGGGGATCGGGAATAACGAAACCGCCATTCCTTATTGGCTGGGGATGAGCGACTACTACGACATGCTCGTCCGGAATGCTGATGGAAATTACCGCGATTTACTCGGTGAGGTCACCATGCATCCATGCATGGGGGTCTATTTGAGTTCATGGCGGAACCGCAAAGCCAATATTCCTGCCGGGCGTTGGCCGGACGAAAACTACGCACGTGAGATCATGCAATTGTTTTCGGTTGGACTCTACGAACTACGCCAAGACGGCCGATTGAAACTTGACGAAAATGGGGAATCGATTCCGACTTACGACAATCACGGGATCACTGAAGTGGCCCGCGTGTTCACAGGATTCAAGCAGTTCCACAATACGGACACTCGATTTCACGGTCGCCGCAATTACGGTCATCCGATGGTGATGCATCACCAAGAGCACGACGACAATTACAACTATCAGGAAGACCCCAGCAATCCCGGTGAGCCTGATACGAACGCTCCTAAGAGCAAGACGATCTTTGGTGTCACGCTGCAACCGCTTCCCAGCAACTTGACGAACAGAGCAGCGATGGACGAGGTCAACGAGGCACTCGATGTCATTGCGAATCATCCGAACGTAGCACCGTTCATCTGTCGCTTGTTGATTCAGCGGTTGGTCAAGTCGAATCCCTCGCGAGCTTACACGCGTCGTGTCACTCGCGTCTTCCGAGACAATGGATCGGGTCAACGCGGTGATCTGCAGGCGGTCGTCAAGGCAGTCCTATTGGATCCTGAAGCAGTACGTGGCCAGCGTTTGGTCCGCCGCCGCGACCCGCTGCGGGTCGAAGTGGTGACTCGCGGCACAGAGCACAGTCGACTCAAGGAGCCGATTCAGCGAGTCACATCTTGGATCCGTGCGATGCGGCCGACCGCCGAGATTCGGGGTGGGACCACCCATCTTGATTCGGTGACAGGGCAACCGTACATGATGTTGACTCATAATATCGAAAGCGATCTCGGGCAAATGCCCTTCAAGGCCCCGAGCGTCTTCAACTTCTACCTGCAGGATTACCAGCCGCCTGGAGACCTGATCGGTCACGTACCTTCGAGGCGAATACCGCGCGAGGCGCTTTTTGCCCCAGAGTTTCAAGTCATGACGGCGTTGACTGCCAACCGCCTGATGAACCGGTTTATGGTTTTCTCACGCAATCGCTACGTCGAATACAGGACGCGTAGTGAAGGTGATAATGAAGCGAGGTGGTGTAAAATCAGCTTCAATCTTGATGAAGAGTTAGAACTAGCGAAGGATGTCGCGAACCTGCCAGAGATTTTGCGGCGTTTTGATTTGCTGCTTTGTAATGGCAGCTTAAGTGAACAAACCAAAGCAGGCATCTTGGACGCGGTCACTTCTGAAACCACATCGCCCTCGCAAAATCACGCGATACTCCAAGCGTTGCTCTGTGCAGTCGTGCTCTCTCCCGATTGCGCGATCGAACAGTAACGCCGAACCAGCCTATTCTTTTATCCCATCTTCTCCGCAACCTTATCCCTCGGAGACCTTGCCATGACGTATGACAGCGACGCTCGAGCATCTCGACGGTCGATCTTGAAAGCCGCGGCGGCTGGCTGTGGGATGATGACCCACACGTCGGTCATGTCGACCATTTTGAATCTACAGGCAACGAAGGCGGCAGCGGCCGCGTCAGATACCGGTGGCTACAAAGCGTTGGTGTGTCTGTTCCTGTTCGGTGGGAATGACTCCTACAACATGCTGGTGCCTCGGAACAGCGCGTCGAGTTCGAATGCGAATGAGTACGACGATTACGCATCAGCTCGCGGAGGCTATGACGACGGCACCAACAATGAAGGTGGGTTGGCATTAAAAGAGTCGGATTTGTTGGCGATTAAGAATCCGCTGAATGCAATGGACCGTTCATTTGGTTTGCATCCAGGCTTTGGGCACAGTGCACGAACCTACGATGCCAGTGGGAATCTGGTAGACGATGGCAACAAAAAATTGGAGGGAGGAATTGCCAAGCTTTATCAGGACGGGAAAGTTTCGTTCCTCGCCAATGTTGGATCGTTGATCGAGCCGACCACCCGCGCTGATTACAACAATCAATCCAATCTCCCGCTGGGGCTATTCTCCCATGCCGACTTGCAGCGTCACTGGATGACGGGAGCACCTCACACCCGCTCTCAGATCACTGGTTGGGGTGGTCGCATGTCTGACTTGCTTCAGTCAAGCAACCTGAATCCCTCGGTTTCGATGAACATTTCACTCGGCGGTGTGAATATGTTCCAAACCGGTGGCAGTGTGATTCCCTATGCAATCGGCCAGAATGGTGCGACCCAGGTTTCGTATTACAACACCGGGAGTCTGCAAAACCGGATGTTTAAAAAGTATGTCGACAGCATGCTGGATCAGACGTACAGCGACTTGCTGGCCAAATCGTTTGCTGAATCCCATCGCGGATCGATTGATGCAGCAATCGACTTCAATACACAGGTCAACAAAGTAACGCTCGATACCAATTTCGATCCCGACTCTTTGAGTCAACGGATGAAGAGGATCGCACGGGTCATTGGTGCGAGTTCTGACCTGAATCAGAGTCGTCAGGTATTCTTCGTTTCAATTGGTGGATTCGATAATCATTCGAATTTACTAGGAGCCCAGGAAAGCCTGCTGCCGCAGGTCAGCCGCGCGCTGAAATCTTTTTATGATGCAACGGTCGAACTGAATTGCCAGGACGATGTGTTAACGTTCACCGCGTCAGATTTCGGACGGACACTCGGAACGAACGGGCAAGGTTCGGACCACGCATGGGCAGCCGTCCAGTGCTTGATGGGCGGCGGCTTGAAGGGTGGACGAATGTTTGGTGACTTCCCGCTCTCGTTGAAGAACCCGATTCACCCTGAAATTGGGAATCTGAATCTTGGCCGCGGTCGGCTTATTCCGTCCACTTCGGTTGATGAAATGGCGGCTGAGATGGCAATGTGGTTCGGGGTTAATAACGCTGCCGATCTCAAGACCGTGCTGCCTAACATCGAGTCGTTTTACCAATACAATCCGAATACGCCGCCGCTTGGATTCATCCTTTAGGGTCGATCGGCGTCACTTGAAGCAATCAGGCGTAGGGGCAGCCAGGCGTTTGGGTCGTTCGCCGCATTTTTTGGGCGGTGCTTTCGGGTGTCGTTTCTAGCTGGTGAGCGTTGCTAACGGTGAAACCGCGTTTTTTTTGGTTTCACCCCACGTCGGTCGTTCTGCATTGGGCGCCCCGACCACCCTCGTTGCTTCGTCAAGAAGCACCATTCCACAAATACAATCCTAACGGTGGGCTGTATCGGATGGGAAATTGAGGAATCTTGAGCAGGTATTCTCGCCTGCTTGAAAAATATCAGGGGGTCTTTGGTCGTTGTTGACGGCCGACTTTTTGGTATCGCGTCGATTGGTTACGAGTCTTGCTTGACTCCCGCTGGGCGTGTCGCATGTTTGTCGTGGACGCGTTTCACCACGCGTCCGGCACGGGTATTCGGTCCAGCACTCTTTTCTTGCCAATGACTTCGTCCTTCGCGTCATCGAACGATTGGGTCAGCAACAAGAGAGGGTTCGCCGAGAATGGCAAACCGATCGCGAGATTGGGACGCAAAGCCACGGGTCTCGTTCAGCACGATGCGTTCGAGACAGCCGGGCTACCGAAGTTGAATCCCTGGTTAATCCACCTGCCCAACGCGAGACTTCGCGAGCGTTGGCGGTGTATGGAGAGTGTCGATGCAACAGCCAAAAATTCTGGTCGCCGACGATAGTCGTTCAGTCCGAGCGGTGCTCCGCCGAACACTTTCTGCCGCCGGTTACGATGTCATTCTGGCCAGTGATGGGTTAGAAGCCGTTCGCTCTGCTCAACGCGATCAGCCTGATTTGGTGATCTTGGATATTCAGATGCCGGAAATGGATGGCTATACGGCATGCCAAGAAATCCTCGCATTAGAAAAAATGTCGTCGGGTATCCCGATTGTCTTTTTGACTCGTGATACCGCGCGGCACTTGAATCTTTTGGGGACCCAGTTGGGTGCCTATCTTCCTAAGCCGGTCACCGATGAAAGACTCTTGTCTACCGTCGGGCAATTGCTAACCGCTGATGCCGTCGAAGAACAAACAAGTGGCGTTGTGGCTTGCCGAAATGAAACAGAGACGCTCGCAGAGCCCTCTTCCTGCACGGAGATGACCGATGTTGACTGATACGAATGACCTTGAGCTGCGATCAGATGATGAATCAACAACCGATATTCATTGCATTGATCAGTTGCAGGCTGAGTTGGACCATTTCATCTCATCAACGATGACTCGCCTTGATGAGGTTGCTAACACTCTTCGTGAGTATGAGCGTGGAGAGCGAGCAAGGCAGGAGAAGATTTCGAGGGGATATGGATCCGAAAACCGGGATCTATCTGTAGAGGTTGAAGGCGACAGCCCCCATCAACCGCCCGCAGATGAACCTCCTCGCCAAGTGGATGGTTTGGACGTTAGCCAAGCGGAAGTGATACCTGATGAAACGCAGAATCAGGATGAATCACTGACGCGACTAAATGCGATCAAATTGCGACTTGCAAAGCAGCTCGAGAAAAATTAGCAGACGAGTTGGTCGCATCACGTATACCCAAATCATCAATCCCATGCACGCATTGAATTCCGCGCCGAGCCCTCCTGGTCGAGCACCGAACCTTGATTCGGGGAAGCAGTTTGTTTTCAGGACGGGAGCCCTCTGGTTTTCAGTTCCGGCAATTGCAGTTCGTGAGGTGACGATCGCTCCCGCTTTGGTTTCGGTTCCCGGGTGTCATGCCTCGCTTGCTGGGCTTTGCCATTTTCGCAGTGAATTCATTCCTGTCTTAGCGCTCGAGCGATTGCTCGACATGGACGGCATTCACCCATCGGAGCCGCAAGACAGGCTAATCATCCTGGGTGACCGTGTGCGTTGGGCGATACCGGTAGCGGAAGCGGCCGCACTGGAATCATTGGAAACTCTCGTGACGCCTGAATTGAGGCATGAGGATGGCAATCCCGGTTTGATTATGGGGACATCGATTTTTCGTGGTCAAATCGTGCGTGTCCTTGATGAAAAGGCAGTGTTGAGACTCGCCCAGAAGTCATTAGAGGAAACTTGGCATCGTCCTGCCGCCCCTCTGGAACACCAAGGAAATACTCTGTGAAGCTATCTTCCCAATTTCTGTTGTCTCATGGAACGGTTGCTGTTGCGAGCCTAGGCACGCTAACGACACTCGGCCTCAATCCGCTCGGCATCGGCGTGACGCTCGTTTGTTCGCTCGGGCTTGCAACGATTTGCTCGTTCTATCTGAGTCGGCGTTTCAAGCGGGGTCTGGAACAGTTGTCAAAGGTTGTGGCCGATCACGAGCAGGCGTCCGATGCAAAGACCGGTACGCACGAAATCGACCAAACCGCTGAACATATCAGCTCGGTGTCAAAACACTGGGAAAAAGTTGCATCTGCAACGAGAACGCAGGCAAGGGATTTCCAGTCATTGGTCAAGCTGCTTGACCGCCGCGGAGGCAACCGAGCAGTCAGCAGCAGTGAATTGCGGCGAATGCTGCTGGAACTTGGTGGTCAGCTGGAAAGTGAATTTCAACGTTTCAGTGGTGAGGCATCCGACATCCAACAGCATGTGAAGACGATTTCAAACGGCGTCGATACACAGAGCCAGGCCGTGATGAAAACCACAACTTATGTCGAGCAGCTTTCCGCCACGATTGATGCCGCTTCAGAACACGCCGAGTCAGCAGGTCGGGCTGTGAAGCAAAACGGGGCCTCTGCTTCGGCTGCTTTGGTGATGGTGATGGAACAGCTTCAAAGCCTGGAAGAAATCCGTGGCGACGCCAAAAATAACGAAAAGAAATTGCGGGGCCTGTGTGATCCCACGCAGCAGATCGGTTCCATTGTTTCCACCATCGGGGACATTGCAGCGCGGACAGATCTGCTGGCATTGAATGCGTCGATCGAATCCATTCGTGCCGGTGAACATGGACGTGGCTTTGCAATCGTCGCGGACGAAGTTCGTAAATTGGCTGAACAGGCAACGGACGCGACGCGGGAAATCGAAGCGTTGATTGATTCGATCCACCTCGTCACGCAGGAGTCCATCCGCGGTGTTGCGAGCCAATGTGATCGCCTGCAGGTGGAATTGGATCGCAATCGTGCGATTCGACAGGGCTTGGACCAAACCTGCAACCGGATTGATCATGACACAATTCACATTCAACAGATCACCGATACATCAGCGAAACAATTGCAACTTGCTCAAGATGTGATTTTAGCAGTGGAGCAAATTTCCCAGATTGCGCGCGAGAATCGAAGTACTGCCGAAAGTGTTCATTGGTCGACCAAAGCTTTGACCCAGGTCAGCCCACCGCTGCAGGAGACTATTCATCGGCTCTGCGGAGACGCCAACGGCGTGACGAGCCGAAGCGAATCCTCGGTACCAACTGCTCCCATCACGCCACCAGCATTTGACGCAACACTCTCGCCTGGCATGGCGCCGGTCGCTTAAGGGCAGAAATGAATCACAGTCATCCATCAGATTTTCAGCAAGATCGCGAGTTGATCGTCGAGTTGCTTGCCTCCTTGGACAAGGATTCGGAAACGTATCGGTTTGCAAAATTGCTGCAAGCCGGTATTGATGCCCACAGTTGCGAGCATCCGAACAATGCTGACGTTGAAAAGTTGAAAAGCTCAGTTGGTGAGTTGCGGCGGTGGATCGAAACGGATCAATCCGATCCACCGAATTCTTGGCAACAGATCGAGGCGTTATGGGGCCATCTCGTCGACGTGGATGAGGATGAATTAGCGGTCGACAGTGGGTGGGACAATGATGAGGATGTGTTTGATGATCACCTTAACGATCCGATCAGCGACGACGTCAACACCCCCACAGCGGAACAGATCCAGTCGCTGATGCAAAATCTGCGAGGTTCAGACCCCCAACTGACCCCAGCAACGCAGGCATCTGATTCGCAGGCGTTTGATTCGCCAAACTCGGTACCACTTCAGGCACAAATTTCGAATACCGTGCCAAGTGCCAATCATGCTGCTGCCGCAAGCCCTGGCGTTGGTCAACTCGAATTAGCGGATCTTCTTGCAGCCCTTGCAGGCTTAGATGCTGAGTTGCGAGAGGCGTTGGTGGAGGACACTGTTGAGTGTGTCGGTTCGATGGAAGCCGCTTTGCTAAAACTGGAAGCTGACCCACAGGACCAAGATTCAATTCAGCAGATTCTACGCGAGCTCCACACTCTCAAGGGTGCCTCCGCGAGTGTTGGATTGACCGTGCTGGCAGATCGGATTCATTCGCTTGAAGATCAGCTCCGCGAGGATCAATCCGCAAATCGGCGGCCTGACATCGATCAGCTACTGCAGAGTGTTGATGTCCTCCGCCGAGCCATGGTGGGCGAAACGAATTGCAATGATTCGCTGGTCGAGGAAACGCACTCTGCAAGTTCGACCACAGCAACGTCGCTGCCCAATTTCGCCGATGGTCCTGCCGACGATGAAACGGTTCGCGTCAAATCCTCGAAGCTTAACCGGTTAATGGACATGCTGGCCGAGTTGGTGATGTTGCGAAATCGGCGTGACACGGAATTGGAGGCCCTGCAGGAGGTCTATCACGAACTGATCGGCAGCGTTTCAAAAATGCGGCTGCTTAGTAATGAAGAACGCTCCTCGCCGTCTCTGAACAGTTCGATTCAGATTTCGGAGGTTGCGAATGATGTGATGGAAGTTGCTCAGAATGTAAAGGATTGTGCGCGTCCGGTCGCGGAAGGAAATGCTGCGGTGTCGCAATTCATTCGGCAGTTCCGTCAAGAACTTGTCGAATTGCGACGTACTCCCATTTCGGGTCTGTTTCAACGATTGCAACGGTCTGTTCGTGATGCGGCAAACGCCGAATCCAAACGTGTTGAACTGCGTTTGGTGGGTGAGCAGTCAGGTATTGAGAGAACACTTCAGCAGCGTCTCTACGAGCCTTTGTTGCATATCGTCCGAAACTCGGTGTGCCATGGAATTGAAACGGCCGAGCAACGTCAGCATGCTGGGAAATCCGAGATCGGTGTGATCACGATTGAAGCCCATTCGGGTCCGGATATGCTGGTGATCGAAGTACGAGATGATGGTCAGGGTTTGGATTACGATGCGATCCGCCGACGAGGAATCGAGCGGGGCCTGTTGTCACCGAATCATGCAGCCTGTGAAGATGAATTAGCGCAGTTGATTTTTCAACCTGGATTTTCAACTCGCCAATCGGCCGATCAAGTCGCTGGGCGTGGTGTTGGAATGGATGTTGTTGCCGCGACGTTGCAGCGAATGCGTGGCTGGTTGGAAGTCGATTCGGTGCCGGGGCAAGGGACCCGGATTCGCCTCAGCTTTCCACTCCCTTCCCTCGTGCAGCACGCAATGGTCTTTCGCTCTGGAGACCAGTTGTTTGCTCTCCCCATGCAGTCGGTGTTCAGTGCTGGCAAGTTGGATCTGGATTCGCTTCGATTGCGAATGCGAGATTTTGCAGGCGACCCGGATTTCGATTCCGCCGACTTTTCGGAAGCAGAGACAGGGATTGTGCTAGCGTATCAAACCGCCGCTGGTGACGGAGCGAAGCGAGTCACCCTGGTCGTTGATGAAATCATTGGTCCGGAAGAGGTGGTAGTGCGGCCTCTTCCTGCCTTGCTGAAGCAACATCCGTATTGTTCCGGTGCCACACTTTCCGGGTTGGCACAAACAGTTCTTTTGCTTGATGCCCGCAGAATGGTTGATGCGAATCAGCACTTGCTTGGCGGCTGGGAGCAAGTGGAGCAATCGAGTGAAGTGGAGCCGCATGAATCGCGATTGCGGGTGTTAGTCGCTGATGATTCAGTGAGCGCCCGCCGCCGCGTCGTACGCTCACTCTCTCGGTACGGTGTCGAGATTGTGGAAGTCAGTGATGGCACGCAGGCCCTACAACAAATCAAGACTCAAAACTTCGCGGCTGTCTTCAGCGATCTGGAGATGCCCCACCTGAGCGGACTCGAGTTGCTGGCGGCAATCACTCATCAAATTGACAAGCCCCTGCCGCCGGTTGTGATCATTAGCAGTCGAAACGAGCCGGAATTCACCGACTCAGCCCGCAGCTTGGGGGCAGCTGATTATCTATCTAAACCACTGACTGACGATGCGTTGGATCAGACGCTACTGCGATTGGGGATTGTTGAAACACTCCAAACGCCCGACCAACATTTACTTGAAACTAGCGGAGTGACCGGATGAGCAACCAAACAATTTTGGTGATCGACGATAGTGCAACGATTCGAAAGCTCGTTGATACACATCTCAGTCCCGTTGGGTACCGTGTGGTGCTAGCACCAAACGCAGAAGATGGGATCCAGTTGGCGGGTGAAATTGAACCTGATTTGATTTTGTTGGATCATCAACTGCCTGGCACAACTGGCTACGATGTTTGTTGCAAATTGGTGGAGTCACCTGCCCTGAGTGGGATTCCGGTGGTCATCAGCTCAACCCTTCGTAAGAAGGCTTACGCTGAATACATCGACTTGGACAATGTGGTCGACATGCTTCCCAAGCCGTACACAGAGGAATTACTCAGAACCACGGTCGCAAACGCATTAGAAACGGCGGCGATGATCGTCGCTTCGCAGTCCCAGGGAACCGCGGTCCCTGAGGTGATCCAGCAACTAGATGAAGCTGCTCTGAGCGGCTCACTTGCTTGTTTTGGCTTGCGTGAGCTGATCGACTTTCTGAACAACGGTCGGAAGGTGGGTGTGCTTGAAGTCGAGGCGGAGCAAACGCGGATTCGATTCCACCTCGATCGTGGACGGGTACAAGCGGTTTACGCGACTGGCATCGCCGACAGTGAAATAGATCAAATGATCCAACGGTTGCCAAAATCACTGGCCAACCTCGCACCAGTCCTGAAAATGACGATCAGTGGTCGAAGTTGTGCCGAGGTTGATGGGTTTGTCCAACTGCTTGATCAGAAGGTCCTTGATCCGCGACTGATGACGAAATTGATGAGTTTCCAAGCTGCGATGCTGGTTCGTTTGGCATTCTCGTCAGAACTCAAGCAATTTCGCTTTGAAGCGGGGCACGTTGAAAACGCCTTGCACAAGAACTTGCCACTCGACATCAGTTTGTTAGCGCTGTTGGTTGAAGGCGCCATTTGTGCCGATGAGCAATCCGCTCACCAAGTGAACCACATTTTTGTCCGGCGTGCGATTCGCGGTCAGAATTTGGATCGTGCTGGATTGAGCGCACGGCATATGAAAATTTTGAACGTGCTAACTGAACCAAAGGATCTGGATCAGGTCGCTACCGCACTGAATTGGGAAAGTGACGAGGTGCGGCAAGTTCTGGAGGGTTTTGTGTTAGCCGAATTGGTGGAGCAGCGGGAGCAGGCAGTGGCTGGCCAATTCATTGTTTTCGAGCCTGATGGCCATGCGGCGCAGTCACTTCGCCGGTCGATTGAGGATTCACCGCAGCGCTACAGCGGAAAGGTCGTTCGAGACAAACTTGCCTTGCAGCTCGTTTTGAAACGTTCGATTCCTCACACCTTGATCTTCGCTGGCGATGACGAAGCTACCTGTGAACTTATTCAAGGCCTGTTTGCTACGTCGAACCCCAAAGCTAACCACGTAAAGCGCATCGCGATTCATCACGACCCAGGCAATCCATCGATTGATTGGCGACAAAAGATGGGCTTTGAACCGCATGATGTCGTGTCACGACCATGTACTGCCGAGTTGTTGTACCGAGCAATGGATCGATTGTTCGAGGCACCGGACCAAGAGGATCCGTCTTCGGCCAGCATCAACGCAACTGCATCGCATGCAGTGCCACTTGACTCACTTCAGAATATGGTTGTCGGAGCTAAATCATGATTGCTACTTCAGATAATGCCTTCCTGATCAAACTGACAGCCCAGAATGAGCAGGGCTCGACCCAGTCATTTGAACTTCATTCTGACCAGGGAGTGTTTGTCGGGCAGTCCTCGAACTGCGGCCTGCAGATTCGTGGAGACGGAATCTGTGACATCCATTGTCGAATCGGTTTCGAGGAGGGCAAGTTGTTGGTGCAAGACTGGATGTCCAGTGGCACCTGCGTAAATGGAAATCCAATCGAATCATCTGCAGAGATCAATTCTGGGGATGTGATCCAATTAGGTTGCAACACGATAAGAGTTGGCCCAAGGATCACGCAGAATTCGGAATCGGCCGAACCAGTCGCATCCGATGGGAACCAGATTGAAAGCTGTCGAGCACCTGCTTCGGACAGCTCCACGCAACAGCAAGAGCGAGACTATAACGTCTGCAACTCCGTTCTCGATTCCACCGAACCAATTAGCGAATCACCTCATCCTGATGCCGGAACCATGCCATCGGAGATCGAACGCTGCGGCCCCCGTTTCGATTCAGAGGATGTGACGAACAGTTCAAGCTGCGATGGAGGTGGTCTGCTTGGGGATCACGTGATGGATTTTGATTCAGATTTGTCTGATTGGGAAGAAGAGCAAACTTTCGACCGCGAGACAGTTGATCTGCTGCGTGCTGAGATCGAAGAATTGCAGGGGGCGCTCGCTCAACGAGATGCTTGTGTGTTGGAGGGTGACAATCTCCAGTTCGAAGCTGCTCCCACAGATGCCGGCGATGTTGGGGCGATGGAGCAGCGAATACGAGAATTGGTTGAAGACGCGAATCGCAGCGACGAGCGAGTTAATCTGCTAGAGGAAATGCTGCACGCCGCTGAGGACGCAAACCGCAACGAAGTTGAGGAGCGTAATCAGCTCGAGGTATGGGTCGGCGATATCGAATCGCGGATCACGCAACGGGAAGAAGAGTCCGCAGCTGAAATCGAGATGCTTCAATCGCGGTTAGAAGAGTCGCAGACAAAACAAGATCAACTTCGGCGTAAGCTTGCCCAAGCAGCCTGTGGTGGAAACGCCCCAAGCCAATACGAGGAAACGCTGGAAAACTTGCAGCGGGCAAATCGTGATCTGCAGATTCAACTCGATCAATCACAAAAAGCACATCACACATTGCAGCGGCAGTTGGAAGAAAGTTCTCACCAGCAGGAAACTGATATTCGTGAAGAACGCGCTCAAATTGCAAAAGAGCAAGCACGCTTGTCTCGTCTGAGGTTCGAACTCTCCAGCAAAGTTGCCGATGTCGAGTCACTACCCAAGGAAGCGAATGAAGCGGAGATCGAAAACTCCGGAAAAATAAAAGCGTTGCGGGAACACCTGCGTGAAATTCATGAGCAAGAGAAAAAGGAAGAAGCCGAGGCTTCACTCACCTCACGTTTGGCCAAATTGTGGAGACGTGTTGAATATTAAAATGGCAACATTCAGCAAAGCGAATATGAACTTAGAATCCGATCAGCAAGTCGAGCCTCTCGGAAAGTCCCCGAACTCAATCGATGCAGTGGATGCGTTGCACAGTGTGGTGTGCGATGTCGAAGCTTTTATGACTGATTGGCTTGAGAGGGCACAATGTGAATTAGCAGGCGTGGATACTTCCGCTGGCAACGCAACTCTGCGGAGAGGCTTTCAGGGCCTACAGGCTGAAAAGCGGCAATGGGAAGCGAAGCGACGGTGTGAACTTGAGGCGATCGAAGAGAAAGCAAATCAACTCACTGACGCTTGGCTGAAGCTTGAATCCGAGCAGCGGCAATTGTTGAAAAATCAGGATCGACAACGCGGTCCACGTCGCCAGGCGACTGCAGAGCCCGTTCGGATGACTGTTCAGGAGCCCGTTCGGATGACTGTTCAGGAGCAAAGTTCCCCGCCTGCTGAACCAGCGAGGCAGCCAATACGCCGCACCACCAACTCAATTGATGCAGAGAAACGAAATTGCAATCGTTCAATCCGTTCCGTGAACGATTCCGTTCGGCAATTTCAACAGCTACGCCGTGAAATCGAAATGACTCGAGCTGCGACCTAGTTCCCGAGTGACTCAATTTGATATTTCGGCGATTCAGTAATCGTCTCCTGTCGAGTTTTACCTTCACATATTATTTCCGGGAGAAAAACCTTGTCACTTGCCCGTTTGCTCTCCGAAACCGTTGGTTTGTGGCGAAACCAACCGGCGACCGCTGTGTTGGCACCGAAGTCCGATTTTCCTGATG
>JAQWPZ010000249.1 GCA_029245125.1 Rubripirellula sp. | reverse complement strand
CCGATATCCGGATCGCCGCCGATTTGAGGAGTTTTTTCACCGGTGTTCGTTGTTGGTCCCAGCTGTGTTTTCGCGCGGGGGAGTATCTGGTTGCCGACAAAAAATTGTACGACTGGGCGTGGTGTAAGTCCTCGTTGCTAGTCAGCGGATGCGGTCAACGGATGCCGCTGCTACCAACTTCAAGATTGGCTCTCGTGTTGGATTGCAAACGAATTTTCTCTGATTGTGGACCGAGAGTCGGGGCCAGGGGATCTCTCCATCTCTGTCGTGATCCCACCGTTTGGTCGGCTTCGCTGGAATGGGCGCACAGGCAGCGATTTAGCACTGATGCTTGTCGGCCCGTTCTCGGGGGGGTTTAATGCCTGCAGGATCCCATCGGATGTGACGGAAGTAAAGATTCTTGGCAAAGCTGACTGTGAACCAAACCAGAAGCCGAAAACGACCCGCGATCTCCCGAAAACTGGAATGGTTTTTTCGCCGACCACAGGTTGAATTGGCTGTTGGCTTGTTGATCGTTGTTTCGATCGTGTTGACGTTCGTTGAATTCTTGTATTCGGCGATCGACAGTGCGGGGTCAAAACAGTTTCTTGGGCAGGTTCAACTGGCCAATGACGTGATCACGTGGTTCTTCGTGGTGGAACTCGTATTGCGTTTTGTGGCGTGCTGGTCTCCGCGACGCTATTTCCGAGAGTATTGGATTGATCTGGTAGCCACGTTGCCATCGTTGTTGCCAGGTTTTTTTGCGGCTCGCGTGATGCGGCTGTTTCGTCTGCTGCGAATCTTGCGATTGTTTGGCTACGTTTCCAGGCTCTCGTCGAACTATCCGTATATTCTTCGCAAGGGAATTGTTGAGTACATCTTTGTTTGTGGTTTGTTGATTCTGACTGTGTTGTTGGGCACCAGCGCGATGATGTTGTTTGAGTCGGGGAACGGAATGTCATTTCGGGAGGCTTTTTGGTTTAGCCTGCACTCGTTATTTGCAGGCGAACCAATTCCCCAGGCCCCTCAATCCGTGGGTGGCCGCATCGTTGCGGTCGGGGTGATGTTCATGGGATTGACCATCTTTGCGATGTTTACCGGAACCGTTTCAGCGTTCATGGTCGAACGAATACGTCTTGGAGGGAAGACTTTGGAATCAGAACTGCTTGAGAATCACGTCGTCATTTGTGGTTGGAATACCAAAGCCGAAATCATCATCGAGGAATGCCGCGCGTCCCACTTGGACGCGGATACAGCGATCGTTGTCGTGTCTCAGTGGGAGCATGAATCACCGACTGTGCCCGCTTCGCTGCAGTCGCAGTTATATTTCGTCAATGACGACTTCACACGCGTGGCGACTTTGGAAAAAGTCGGAATTCATCGGGCCCGCATGTGCATCATCTTGAATGACATCTCCGGGGGACGGAATGAGCAGGATGCCGATGCCCGCACCATTCTTGCAGCACTCACCGCCGAAAAATTGAATCCCGACGTGTACACCTGCGCCGAACTCAATAATCGAGACTACGCGTCACACCTTAAGATGGGAAAGGTGAATGATTACGTTGTCAGCAGTGAACACAGTGCCTACATGATGGCGCAAGCCGCCTTGAATCGAGGCATGATGGGAATGTTCAATGAGTTGCTGACGCATCGGCATGGAAATCAGTTTTTTCGGATTCCAGTGCCGGAGGAGTTTGTCGGCTACCGTTTCGAAGATCTTCTGAACGAACTGAAGAAGTCGTACGACGCACTGTTGATCGCCGTGGGGCAAGGTAACGAGACCAAGGTCAATCCCGCCGATCACATCATGAGTTCCGGTGAAGAAATCGTCGTGATTGCCGCGAAGGCTCCGTTTAAATAACGAGAGTTGTTTCCAGCAGACAAGTTTCGACTTTAAAAGAGTCTGATGGGGCCAGTTGCCAAGGAAGCAGTTGGTTGAACTGCCTGCATTGGTAGGCCGGATGAACAGTTAGGCAGGATGAACAGTTAGGCAGGGTTAGGCGGCAAGGCCGGCTCAACCGCAAGTTTGATAGTCGACCAGTAGATTTCGCAGTCGTGACCGGGCGCGACTTAGACGACTACGGACGGTGCCGAGTTCGATTCCCATGATTTCGGCAATCTGTTGATAATTAAAACCTTCGAATTCCCGCAGAATCAGGATCTCGCGTTGCTGGGAGTTAAGTCGTTGGATGCTCGATTGAACTCGTGCACAGGTTTCTACCCGCTCTAACTGCTCGGGAGGGGAATCGTGCCTATCGGTCGTTGCCTCGTCCACGACGACTTCGGAGATCTGGCAGTTGCGTTGATAGAACCGCAGGTGTTTTCGTCGTAAATTGAGGGCAATTCGGTAGAGCCATGTATAGAAATAGGCTTCGTCACGAATCGTATGCAGATGAAGGAAGGCGTTGATGAACGCCTCTTGAACGATTTCTTCTGCGATGGTGGTTGAGCCGGTGAGGGCACTAATCGAATGGAAAAGGCGATCTTGATAGCGATTCAACAAGCGATCGTAGGCTTGGCGCTCGCCCTGTAACGCGGATTCCACGAGTTCTTTGTCAGTCAGACTGTCGGGATTTACAAGTGTCGGTGTTTCCATCGCGTTTGTGCCGTAAAGTAAGCTGTGTTCGGGGGCGGCATGATTTGGTTCTGTTGGATACGCGACGCTGAACGCGGGTGTCCGCAGGCGTTTTACGAGAAATTTGCGGAAAAATTCGCAGAGATTTGGCTTGAGAGATGAGCGAAGAACAAGAAATCGATTTGACCGACACGCTGACCCGTGCGTTGGCCGCCGATGATCAGGAAACAGCGGAGCAATTAATGCTGGCGGTTTATGATCAGCTGCGGGGACTGGCTGGCAGCATGCTTCGTCAGGAAGTGCCTGGGCATACTCTGCAGCCAACCGCGTTGGTCAACGAGGCTTACATGAAGCTCGTCGATCAAACGCGAGTTGATTGGCAGGGGCGAACCCATTTTTTTGCTGTGGGTGCCAAAATGATGCGACGCATTCTGGTCGATCATGCCCGCAAGAAAAAACGGGTGAAACGTGGCGGAGGTATCCACCGCGTTTCGCTAAGCGATGATGTGCAGGTCAGCAAAAACAATGATGAAGACGTCTTGGCGATTGAAGAAGCGCTCGAAAAGTTGGCGGAGCAAGATCCGCGGCAGGCTCAAATTGTTGAACTGCGATTCTATGGTGGTTTGACGGTCGCGGAGGTCGCTCAGGTGTTACATGTTTCCAAACGAACGATTGAGTCTGAGTGGACGATCTTGAAAGCATGGCTGAGACGCGAACTTTCAGGTGAGTCAACGACGTGAACTCAGACGATCACGCCCTTGTCAAAGAAATTTTCAATGCAGGTGTCCGTTTACCGGAGAATGAACGGGGCGAATTTGTCCGGCTGCGCGCTCACGGCAACCAAGCGGTAGAGAAGGAAGTCCTGTCGCTACTTGGATATCACCAAGAAGAGACGTTGTTGGAATCTGGGGATGCCTTGATTGGCACGCTCGCAGAGGAAGTGCCATCGGTTCCCCCTGAGTCCATTGACATCGAGCCTTCTGCTGAGATTGAACCGAACCTGATCCTCCACGAGGTGTGGAAGGAAAACTCCCGCACACTACGGCGGCGATTGATCGCAATATCGCTTGTCCTGGCGACCTTGATCGCCATCTCAATGGTGCGGCTGTTCACGTTTAAATACGCGGCATTGGGGTACGGCTTTCGGATCTATGCCTTCGTCGTCACCTTGGGCAGCGCATGGTGTCTGTATCGCATCCGCGATTTGTCACTTAAGCAGATTCGACTGATCGAAATGGCCGTGATGTCGAGTGTTGCGGTTTTGGCAATCGTGGTCAATCTGCGGTTGATGATCGATGCTGCCGTACGCGGTGATGTTGTGATGTTGATTGCAGCAAACCATTGGAATCATATGGTTTGGGCACTTTTGATTTTGATATACGGGACCTTCATGCCTAACACCTGGCAACGCGCTGCGTGGATACTGTTTCCCGCGTCGCTGATGCCTTACTGGGTCACGATGTGTGCTGAGCTGATTGATCCGCAGGTCAATTTTTACATGGATCAAGATGAAATGGGGATGCCGATCCCGCTGACCTTGATCGCGGCGGGCGTTTCGGTGTTTGCTGCCCACTTGATTCATGATGCTCGGTTGGGCGCGATTCAAGCCCGCTACCTTTCTCAGTACCGCATCATTCGGCAGATCGGCAGCGGCGGAATGGGGAAAGTTTTTGAGGCCGAGCACCTGCTGCTTAAGCGGCCTTGTGCAATCAAGTTGATTCGACCCGAATTGACCGTCGGGCAATCTGCGTTGCAACGATTTCAGCAAGAGGTCCGTGCATCGGCCCGGTTGACCCATCCTCATACCATCGAGATCTATGATTATGGTTTGACCGAGGATGAGACTTTTTTTTACGCGATGGAACTGTTGCCAGGAGCGAATCTTGGTGACCTCGTCAAATCTTCGGGACCGTTGCCACCGGAACGCGTTGTGCATTTCCTGATTCAGATCTGCGGTGCCCTGCGAGAGGCTCATTCGGCGGGACTCGTTCATCGCGATATCAAGCCAGCGAACATCTTTGCAACGCAACGAGGTGGGATCTGTGACTTTTCAAAGCTGCTTGATTTTGGCCTCGTGCAACAGTTTGAATATCGGTCGGATCGCCAGAAAAAGCATGTTGTCGAGGGAACGCCGAGATACATGGCGCCCGAGCAGATCTTGTCGCCGGCGGTATTTGATCCACGCAGCGATCTTTATTCGCTTGGATGTGTCGGATACTACTTGTTAACTGGGCAGACCGCCGTTGATGGTTCATCATCCCTGGCGATCATGCAAGCGCAGGTGAACGCGAAGCCGATTCCCCCATCCAGCCATCAACCGGATCTTCCGGCCGATCTGGAAGCTGTGATTATGCGATGCCTCGAGAAGGACGCCACGCAGCGATTTCAAACTGCGCAAGAGTTGCAGGGAGCTTTTTCTGGATGTGATGTCGCAGGATGTTGGAGTGAAGAAGACGCTGAACGAGCGTTCAAGGCGTTAGGAAATCCCGGAGAAGTGTTGGCTTAGGCCTTCACAGGGCAGCGGTATCGGTTACCTGATTGGAGGAGTCACGCCGCGTTGTGCCGTGAAGGATCAAATCGGGGACGCCCAGTTCCATCGGATTAGTATTACACTAGGAGTGGTGCCGGCCGCAGATGTTCGCAAGCTGGTAGGCTTGAAGAACATTCGAAGCGTGGTGTGGGTGGAGCGATCGTGAGCGAAAAACGACAGGACCGAGAACTCGAGGATCTCGTTGCCGAAAGTTTTCGAAAACACTTCGGGCGGACACCGATCGAAGAACGGGTCGCTGATGTCCAGCGGCAAATGTCGAAACTGTCCCGTTACGTCGATACCCAATCGCTCCGCGAAGCTACTGGCGATCTGCTGTGCGCGGTGATTCAGTTGGCCAATGAGCATCAGTGGGATGCGCAAACACTTGTCAGGGAAACGCTCGAACGAATTGACCGCCGGCACGAAACCTACAAAGAATTCGGTCGGCGTTTGCAAGTTGGGATTCTTGGTGGTGCATTCGATCCAATCCACTTGGGGCATCTTGAGATGTCGCAAAAGGCGTTGGAGAGTGGTTACGTCGACGAAGTCTGGTGGATGCCCTGTTATTCGCATTTGGCTGGGAAGCGAATGGCGGCTCCAGAGCACCGCTTGGCCATGTGTCGTGCTGCGGCCGAGGGGATGCCCTCGGTACGCGTCTTTGATTTCGAAATTCGGCAGCGGTACCTAGGAGAGATTTACCACTTGGCCAAACGTTTGGTGGCGGATGAAGAAATCGAATCAAGGTATGTGCTGAATTTTCTGATTGGTCGCGAAAACGTCGAATCAATGCACGCCTGGTCGAACTTCGAGTCACTCAAGCGTTTGATGCCGGTGCTAGTCGTTGGATCGCCGGATCTTCCCAAGCCGCCGCCAGAGGCATGGTATCGCGATCCACCCCATCATTATCTCGATCAGCCGACCACCTTCGATGCGAGTTCAACCTCGATTCGTCGCGGGATTGCCAATGGAGACCATGCGGTCGAACAGCTTTTGCCTCCGCCTGTCTTGAATTACATCCACAAGCACGATCTCTACCAAACCGGTCAACGCGTACTACCTTTGCCCCAGGAAAAGTCGCGTCGGGTTGCCGCGATGATCGGTAGTTTTGATCCGCCAACTTCGGCCCAGGTTGAACTGGTTCAGCGTCTGCTGTCGTCCGGATACGATGCGGTCAAAATTTTTCCGTCTGCCCACGTCCGTGGCGGCTTGATCGTCGAGCATGCTGAACCAGTGCATCGGGCAGCGTTGATCGATTTGACGTTTGGAGGAAGGCCCCGTGTCGAGATCGACTTTCGAGGTCTCGAGGATGAGCGAGCCGTCGCCCCAGCAACGCTCACCAAGATGCTTGCTCAAGATGACTTGTGGTTTGTTGTCAATGAAGATGCGGTTGCCGGGGATTCCCAGAAAACGGATTTGCGAAATCAATGGCAAGAGGGGGATCGGCTGTGGAATGACGCGGGGTTTGTGATTGTCACCGATCAAGAAACACCGTTAGCCGCTTCGCAGCTTCCGCCTCGGCATCAATTGATGCGGTTGGATAACATGCGACAGCCTCATGAGCTGCGTCAGCAGTTGGCCAAGGGGGTGGACGTTTCAGGTGTGCTGCCGCCAGTGGCAACGCGTTACATTGAACGACATCGGTTGTTTCAGCCGCTGCGTTACCCGATGCAATTACCGGTCAGGTGGGAAAGTCCACGCATTCGATTGGTCTATGACGAACGCAATCGAAAGGCTGCCAGGCTGGCCGATCGCTATCGGCGTTGGGAAGGGCCGGACGCTGACTTTATCTTGGTGATCGGTGGTGACGGCACGATGTTGCATGCGATTCGCCAGTATTGGCGGTTGCGGCTTCCGTTTATCGGGATCAATGCCGGTCACCTCGGTTTCTTGATGAATCAGAAACCGTTCGACAGTCTGGATGATCTTGATGTGGTGGCGTATCGGATGCCGATGTTGCGTGCCCTGGTGAAATCGACAAACGGAGAGTTGAAAAAACATCTCGCCTTTTCCGATGCGTGGATCGAACGGCAAACAGGTCAGGCCGCGTGGTTCGAACTCACCGTCGATGGTGAAGCTCGAGTTCCAAAGATTGTCGGCGACGGTTTGCTGGTGGCAACTCCCTCGGGCTCTTCGTCCTACGCTCGCGCGATGGGAGCGACCCCGGTGCCGTTGGATACGCAGTCGTTGACGATTGCCGGTTCGAACATCTTTCGTCCAAGATTCTGGCAGCCCTTGATGATGCCCGCCGATGCTGTGATCCAAATCAGAACTCTTGACCACAGTGGAAAACGACCTGTGCAGGCTTACGTCGACGGCGTGCCGGCTGGAATCGCCGAATCGATGCAAGTCCGCCGCAGCCACGTCGCCGCCGTTGAATTGGCCTTTCGTCGTGACAGTGACCTGGCGTCAAAATTGTTGGCGTCCTTGCTGCCGAGCGATTCTGATTCGTTTTGATAGCAAACTTGATGTTTGTCTATTCTTCCCAGCGAGCGCAGTCCCTACGGTCGGTCGCCAACT
>JAQWPZ010000248.1 GCA_029245125.1 Rubripirellula sp. | reverse complement strand
TCTGGGCGGGCACGTCATGCCCGGCTGTGTTCCGGCGAATTCAGTGTTCCGGCGAATTCAGTGTTCCGGCGAATTCAGTGTTCCGGCGAATTCAGTGTTCCGGCGAATTGTTGCCGCGACTGACCTCTCGATCTACAATGCACATTGAGTGCATTTGCAAGTCCAATTAGAGCCAAACCAGTGAAGATCCGAACAACAGCAATCGGTACAACGAAGCAGCCTGCGTCCCGGTCCGGTCAAGCGCTCGTCGAGTTCGCGATCATCTCGTTTGTGTTGTCCGCAATGCTGGCCGGTCTACTGGGAATCCTCGTGCTAGCGCTTGGTTCGTTTCAAAATAACATTGCAGCGGAGGGTGCTGGTCGAATCTTGGACGGACATGAAGAGCTTTCTGAACTGAGCCTATTGCGGCACTTCGATGCTCTGATTCCTGAAGAATTTAGTGCTGACACTGCGACCGCCGAGCAGGTCTATCAGTTTTTGAATGAATATCAGATCGCGTACGAGACAAGTGCTGGCAGTACTGAGCTGTTGCCACTTTACGACGAGAGCTTATTAGTTCTTTCGTCAGAGCGTTGGCAGTTTTTGACCGACCCGGATGATCCAGCAAACGTGAAAGAAGTTCCGGAGATCAATCGGTTGTTGTTGCCAAGCTACGTTTACGACCCCGATACGATTCCTGCCGGATCGACCGACCAGGGAGCCTACCGCTATCCGGGGGCCGTCGTGGAGCGAACGGTGAATGGTGAGACTTACAACACCGTCTTGATCCCGATCTTGGACGATACGCTCAATGGCGAGTCGGTCAGTGGTATTCAGCGGACATTCAACGTTAAGTCGCTGATAACCACCGACGCATATCCGGCGGCGCAGAACTGGGTTGGTCCCGTCACGATCGTGAAGAGTCCTGGAAGCACCGGGACGGCGGGGGCTTTGTTTAAGCTTGTTGTATTTTATCCATCCCAGCCAGCGTCCATGATCAGGCTTGAAATCGTTCGAGATGCTGAGAACCGAATCATTTCACAAACACCCGTCGAAGCAAACGACAGTGACTTGGATAGTCAATTAGGAACCCTGCCCGATGGCTATGGATTTCCCGATCCCGCTCTCGAAGCGAACCCTCAGTTCGGTGCTTCTTCTTCACGCGGTCGATATGGTTTGGGCGAGAGTTTCGCGTTCTCGAAAACGATTCGTCCCTACCGACGGGTTTTCGAGACAGCTAGTTTATTTCAGCTTCAAAAAGATCGACTGATTGCGAAATACGGATTCATTCATCAGGTTGACGATCCACTGATCAGTGGTGGAACAACGTTAGTTGAAAGAGAGATACCAGATGGCAGCGACAGCATTTTAAGATTCTTGAATCCGCTGCTCGAGCGTGGATTTGATCCATCGCTTGACGATAGTCCAGATCCGAGACTGCGTTTGGCGAGTGATGATTCTGGCTCCAGCGGAAACGGTCAGGAGTTAAAACTTCACGTCCCACGATCTGGTCAGGGGAATTGGCGTGTCACTGTTGCCGCGGCGTTTGAACCGAAGAACGGTTCCTGGGAGACCGGACACGTTCTTGAGCTATGGCTCTTGCGTAATGGTGTTCGTGAGCAACTTTTAGCAAAGGAAACGTTACCGAGTTCGCTGGACGGAACCAGTGAGGAAATTCAACTCCTTGGCCAAACGATTATCACGGCGTCGGCAGACGATGTTGATACCGTGGCGGTTGATGAAGACACGCTACAGGTTCGTGTTTATTCGAAAACACCGGGCGTCAATCCATACGACGTGCAGCTGACTGATGCCTCTGAGCGAAATTATTACACGTACGAGTATCTGGGTGACCAGTAGATTCACCCTCGAAAAAAGAGTGGCTTCAACAACTGTTCTCCCCGCCCTTTTGCTTGTGCGGCCGAGTCAAAACTGAAGCCAGCCCCCCCCGTTCTCCATTATTTTGAACGGTTTTCAGGTGTTCTGCGTATAATGGGTGTATGCATGACCACGCCCATCAATTGACGCTCGGACTGGCTTTTGGCTTGGGGGCGGTTCACGCACTCGAGCCGGGGCACGGAAAGACGGCGATGCTGGTCTATTTGGCTGGCGAGCGTAAGAGTTTGCTGCATCCGCTGGTGATGGGCGTTTCCAGTGCTCTGGCACATAGCGTATCGCTAGTCGCGATCGCGGCAGCGGTGCATTTGACGCACCATCTAGTCACCGGCGACCACCACCATGACAGCGAAGCGGTCATGGTCACGATGCAGTGGATCAGCGGGGGTTTGGTGTTGTGCGTCGGGCTGTGGATGCTGCTTTCGGCTTGGCGGGCGAAACCTGCGAAGTGTGGTTGTGGAGGCCATCATGATGATGCGTGCAACGAACCGAAAAAATTTGGATCGCGAACCAGTTATTCCATGAGCGCATTGCTGGGGATCGCGTTCGGCCTGCTGCCCTGTCCGTCGGCGATGGCGGCATACTTCACTAGCATGTCGACGGGAACGCCTGTTGCGGCCTATGGCGTGATCGGATTGTTCGCCGCCGGCATCGCCTGTTCGATCACGCTCTTTGGGATCATCGTCCAGGTTTTTGGTTCGCGGCTGTTCGCGCGAGACACGGTCCTCTCAAAGCTCCCTTGGGCCTACATTCGTGCGGGCCTGATCCTTTCGATCGGTGTCTTCTACTCGGTACGCTTGGCCATCTAGTCGCGTAGTGGAAGTTGAACAGACTTGTGGCTTATCACCGAGCACGGCCGAACACTTGGCGATTTCGATTGCGTTGGATCCGAAGTGCCCAAAGTCACCGGACAGGCCTACCTGAGACTCGGTTTTGGTCAGCACCCTTACCCTGAAATCGAATGGCCCGATCAGCGAGTGCGGTCCTCGGACCGATTGCACTGCATCGGTAGCCGATACAGACATCAATCCAAGTGATGATCTTTGTCGGGGCGGTCGGCAGCAACCTATTGCATGCCGTTGTGCTGCAAGAGAGGCCTGCTCGCGAACGAATGGCGGCCTGGGCGATTTCCTGGTGTGCGGCACACGTCAGTTGTGAAGTTGTGTTACTTGGCAGCCGGCTGGGCCTAGCAGCATTGCCGTCCATTGTCCGCGGCCTGACGGTCACGGGAGGGATCGTACCGCGGGCAGAGGCTAAAGCAGTGCGACCGCATTCGAACAGGATCGGGTTGCCCAAGGCGGTGGGGAAATGCTGGAGAAGCGGCGTTATTTCCCGTCCTCGTCAGCGTGATCATGTCCGTCGTGGTCGTGATCATGTCCGTCGTGGTCGTGATCATCATGCTCAGAATGCTCGCCGTGATCATCACGCGTTTCACCGGTTGATCCGTGGTCGTGCGATCCGTGGTCGTGCGAGTGGCCTGGCAAATTCTCGACGGCGACAGCGACGGCGATACCGAGCAGAAACGTCGCGGTCAACTTGCCGCGGTCGTGGTCGTGGAACGCGACTTCGGGAAGCAAATCGGCCAAGGCGATGCCGATGAAGAATCCAGCCGATACGGCGAGTCCCCAGCCCAACAGGGCGGGCTGATCAATCGCTTTGGTGACACCAAAGTAAAACGCAAATGCTCCGGCTGGGCAGGCCAATGAAAAGACGAAATTGGCGACCCACTGAGCGCGTGTTGACCAATGCTGGCGATTCATCACGGAGGTAATCGCAAAGGCATCCAGCGGCTTGTGTAGTGCGACTGCTAAGAACGTCCCGATCCCGCCCAGGCCCAGCCAGGCACCATGCTCACTCTCCGAGATCACACTCGCTGAAAGCGCAATGCCGTCAACGACCGTGTGCAGCAAGAAGCCGAAAAATAGCCCAACCCAACTGATACTTTTTGCTCGATCGCCAGCAGCGTGCCCATGGCTGCAAGTCGGCTGGTTTCCTGTCTCCAGTCGGTTTTCGGTGATTCCTCGATCAAGCGACGATGACGTATCACCATCTTCCTCATCCGCTTCATTTTCTACCGCAGGCACGCCGTGATCATGCGTGTGAAACAATCGCACGAGCAAGAACATGACAGTTAGCCCAGCCAACCCACCCATTCCCGCTTTTGCGGGCGAACCAAGTGTCTCGGTCGCGTGCGGCAGCAGGTGCAGCATCGCGATCCCCAGCATCAATCCACCCATGCCGCTCATCAGCAATTGCGTCCGTAGGTGCGTCATTCGTAGCAACGATGACAGTCTTCCGCCGGCCAGCGAGACGACCATGATTAGGCCGCAGTAAACGATCAGTAATTGGAGCGCATTCATTGCCGGAGGATACCGGATTGCAATTCGGTTGCATATGCGATGACCTCGCCGGGCAGGGCGAATCGCAAATTCGATCGGCGAAATTTCTTTCCTGATGGACTTCGGTGAAAATAACTTGACTCCCCGAATAAACACTCGTACACTTGCTCAATCTTGCAACTGTTTAGTCATGGATCGTATGAATTCCGACGCGAAAAGCACGCCGACCGAAGATGATTCGCCAAGCTGCCTCGGCGGCGACCACGAGCATCATCCGGTAAAGATTGACGACTCTGCCTGTGAGAGGGCGGCTGCGATCTTTCGCGCCTTGGGGGATCCGCAGCGTTTGCGTCTGCTGATCATGCTCGAGGCCCGCTCGTACTGCGTCTCGGAGCTCGCCCAATCCTTGGCTGAACCCTTGCCGGCCATCTCGCAGCGTTTGCGGATCCTCAAAAGCGAGCGGGTCGTCCGATCGCGGCGTGAGGGCAAGCATGTCTTCTACAGCTTGGCCGACGGACACATTTCGCGTCTGGTGACCAATGGGGTCATGCACGCGATGGAAGATACTTAGAGATACTGTTTAAACCAGGAGAAAGCATAATGGCTCACGTACACGAGAATCATGACCACGAGCATGGTCCCGATTGTGAACACACCGGTATCCAGCATGGTGACCATGTAGACTATTTGCACGACGGTCACTTGCACCACGTAGCCGATGACGGGAGCGTCGTCGAACATAAGCTCGAAGTGACCGATGCAAACCCGGACGCCTGCACTCCGACGCACTCCTGTGCTGGCCACGACCCTGGTCACAAGCATGGACCCGGCTGCGGTCACGAGCCTGTTCCCCATGGCGATCATATTGATTACCTTGTAGATGGACATTTGCATCATCCGCACGGTGATCATTGCGACGATCATGGTCCGGTTTCTGTGATTGCGTGATCCACCAAGGGAATCGTCGCTATTTGTTAATGCGGCCTTAGCGTCAAATCCATGAAACAGTCACCAATCGGTACCGATTCCATTAGGGATGCGATCCGCGCAGGCGGTCTTCGTGCGACTCCGGCGCGACTCGCGACGCTTCAAATGCTTCGCGAGGCGGTTTCCCCGCTCTCGCATGCGGATGTCGCCGAGCGGTTGGCCGAGAACGGAGTTGACAAGGCGACCGCGTTTCGCAATCTCAATGACATGACCGAAGCGGGCTTACTTCGACGCACCGAATTGGGCGATCGAGTTTTTCGTTTCGAGGAAGTCCGTGCTGGTGAAGAAGGTTCGGACGCTCACCCTCATTTCCTATGTACGGTGTGCGGCACGGTTTCCTGCCTAGACAATGTTAAGCTCACCGCAGGCAGCCAACGTGCCAGCCAGGAGGTGGGTAAGGTGACTGAAATCCTACTTCGCGGTCGATGCAACGATTGCGAGTAATGTTTCAATCTCATTTTCTATGAGATCCAGCGAGACTGGAAAGCTGCGTGTCAGCACCGGTTCGCCATCTTGGAACAGAACATACGTCGGGCAAATGGTTCCTCCCAGTTGTGCGACAAGCCCAGCGTTGGCGTTGAAGTCGACGCGTACGACATTGACGCGCAGATCCAAGCGTTTCGATAAGGCAACGACTTCAGATTTGACTTGCTGGCATCTTGCGCAGTTGTAATCAACACCGAACTCGACCAGAACCGGCAATTCACTCTCTTGTATGAAGGTCGGCAACCGTGAACCGCTGACGACGGATAGGGATGCTTGGTTGACACTTGGATTTGACGTCGTATCCGTCGATGGCAGACAGCCGAGCGTGGTGCAAGCTGTGGCAGCCACAATGGTTGATCGAATGAAATTGCGAAACATGATGGTGCGCTCCCTTCGGGCGTTATGTCGCTAAGACCGAGAGGTCACAAGCGGGGAAGGATATTTCGAGGAAGTCCGAAACGTGACATCGCATTCGCTGTTCGAAAATTCTTGCTCGTGCGCGTTCGTGCCAGTAAATCTTTGTTGCGAGTTGATGGTCACCGTAGAGTTGCCTGAGCTCAATCGTCTTGGCATGGTCCAGTTGCCGCAGTTCCTTGGTTTGGGGCTCAACAAGCGAACTTTTCAGTTGATTCCTGCACTTCACCGTGATGCGGTCCAGCCAAGCTTCGTGCGTGCTTGGGATCACTTCATCTTGACTGATGATCGTTGCCCGTGTTGATGCAAAGTAACCCAGAACCAATCAGCAAACTGAGTTGCCGCCAAGCGGACATCACTTGCTCCGCAGCCAAGTAGAATCGCTTGCCATTATTCCAATGCTGCAGTGATTCGGGGCGATAGGAATCTCCCAGTCGCTCGCGTACTTGCCATTCGTAGTCGACGATCCACTCGATCAGACCCATCAATAACAGTCGGCATCGAATGGTCTCTTGGCTGTCACGCGGTGACGTCATTGGGGGCAAGTCATCGCAAGACCAAGGGTCAACCGTCAGATGCGAATTGTCAGTGAATTGAGGCGAAAACCCAAAACGCTCGATAAAGATTCCACCGTGACGATCATCGCCAAAGAACACGCCAAAGCCACGCAGCACGACGCGTTGTCCACGCGGCAGTTCAAGTTGGTAGATGCTCGCGCAATCTCTCTGGTTCTCCGGTGGTGTTATGCGACGAAAACCGAGTTCGAGAAGCCAGTTGCCTGCCGGCCGCTCGATGTCTTGGCCCCAGCACCAGATTTGTTGACTCAGCAGACCGGCAGCGAACACTTGGATCTGCTCGCAGGAGTGGCTTCCCGGCAAGTGGTCCAAGCGACCCATGATCGCGATATCCGAATCTCGCGGACTTTCCATATTCGCCTATTCAGTTCCATTCCCAAAAACCTGTGTCCACTGCGACAGTGATTGCTGTTGCCGCAGCATCGCGACGAGCAATTGCTTTTGTGATTCTTGTTTTCGCTTCAAAGCTCTTGTTTTCGCTTCAAGGCTCTTCTTTTCGTTTCAAGGCAGGGTGCAGCGAAGTTTACGCAGTCGGAACAACTTTTACGCATTGGTTCGCTGGCCGCTCACGACAAATCGCTTTGGTTGAAAGCTCGTTGCAGGGGCCGTTAGCAAAGCACTGCGCGTTGAGCATCCGCGTGATCATCAAGGTCGGTATCGTCAATTCATCGTCTCCGCCATCCGCTTCACGATCAGATCAAGCAGCCGATATTTGCGTCCGCGAACGCAATGTCTTTGACGTCCGAGGGTTCAACGCCAGCGTTCACCACTGGATACCCGATCGGCTCGTCAGTGAACTAAAGCAACAAGTGCGGCCACGAAACGAACTGATCAAATCAAGTACGGCATGGGAAACGCCTTTCGGTGAAAGGGGAAGGCAGGTAACTTAACACATGCAATGCATTTGCAATAGCAACTGGTTCATGCGGCAAGGCGAAAAAACAAAGTTTTCAAGAATGACGTGACGCTTGACGCGATGACCTCCTCCCTGTTTTAAGAACTCTATTACGATGAAACCGATTCCTACCAATTTGGTTACCGGCTTTCTTGGCTGTGGCAAGACATCGGCAATCAACCACCTGCTCAAGCACCGCCCCGCTGGCGAGCGTTGGTCGATCTTTGTCAACGAGTATGGCATGGTGACAATCGATGAAATGTTGATTGATGCGGAGGCTCCCGAGGTGAACATTCAAGAGCTCGGCGGTGGTTGCTTGTGCTGCACCGTCGCGATGGTATTCGATCCATTATTTGAGCAGTTCATTCAGCGTACCAATCCCGATCGATTGTTGCTCGAGCCTAGTGGTGCGGGGCATCCGGCGGCACTGATTGATCGCCTGCGCGGTGAGACATTTGGCGGCATGATCGACTTGCGCGCAACCATCTGCTTGATTGATCCGCAAGATTGGGACAGGCCGCAATGGCGAGACTCAGCAGTCTTTCACGATCAGATTCAAATGGCCGATGTCGTTGGCATCACGTTCACTGATCTACGAGACGCCAATCAAACTGATCGATGCCGTCAATGGATCGAATCGTTCGACCCGCCAAAGCTACTGGTGAGCGAAACGAGCCACGGAAAAATTGATCCCGATTGGCTTGACCTCAGGCAAACCGTCATCCGCTCGCCCAGGTTTGGCGATGCCCACGATCATGATCGGCTCGATTCTCATCACCAGCGGGGAACCAGTCAGCTAAGCGAAATCGTTGTTCCGCCGAGTGTGGGAAAGCCCAATCGTTTTGAAAATCAGAGTGATGGCCAATGGGCGTGCGGCTGGATTTTTTCGGTCGACGAAGTTTTTGATCGTGACAATTTGCTTGATTTGCTCGGATACTTGAGGCCCATCGTAAGGCTCAAGGGCGTGTTTCGTTGTCAGGATGATTGGTGGGTTATCAACCGCAGCAAAAACGAAACGTCATTTCAGACGACCGCTTATCGTCGTGACAGTCGTTTGGAAATCATTACAGACATACAAACCACCGGCTGGCAAGAATTGGAGCAACTGCTGCTCAAATGCCGGTAAGCAAGAGTTCGTCGGCTGATTTGTGTCTGCGACGCGGGTAGGCCGATAGGCAGGGATGATCGGGTGAAAACTCATTGGCCGTTTGAGCACTGGCCTCGCTTGATTGCAGGCCTCGCTTGATTGCAGGCCTCGCTTGATTGCAGGCCTCGCTTGATTGCAGGCGGTGGCTCGCGTTGAGCGGCGAATCTGCCAAAAGTCACCTGTGGTCTGCTTCATCGTTACGGCGAAAACCTAGGTGTTAACCGCTTCGGTTTCGCAGCAGCCGCACAAGCAGCCGTAGCGGCGATTGAGCAGGTGACCGCAAACGAGCAGGAGTCCGCCAATGGGCGTGACCCAGGGAGTCAACCAAGTGGGAATGTTCAAAATGTTTGCGTTGGACATCGTCGCTGCAAGGATTGCTTGCTGTTGACCCTGTTCCTCTGCATCGTTTTCAGCGGCGCAGTGTTCACAGCACGCCTCAGTGCAGGCTGCAGGTGATTCTGTGACCAAGACGGTTGTTGATTCGGAAGCCGAGGCAGTTGTTGGTGCATTGGCCAAGACGGTTGTTGCTTCGGCAGCCGAGACGGTTGTTGCTTCGGCAGCCGAGGCAGTTGTTGCTTCACAGGCAGCACAGCAATCTCCCGTCATGCCAAATGCCGCGGTCGTGATCGCGGTGATGCCAGCAAAGGCGATGATGGCGGGTGCCAATCGGCGATGTTTCCGCCAGCCAGGAACGAACGCCGCCAGCGCGATCAGGAAGCACGCTAGCGCCATCCATTTGTGAAACGACTCATCGGCCAGGAAGCTCAATCCAAGTGCTGGTAGGAATGCGATCACAAACGGCATCGCCGCGCAGTGAATCGCACACCCGATCGACGCCACGATGCCAATCCAGTCCTTCCAGGCGGATTTGGCGGGCATCGGTGCAACCACTTGATTGACTTCGATTGGGACAAGATACGGTTGATCGCTCATGCGTACGCCTTTGAAGATTCTTCTTCGGGAATTTTATGTGAGATGGGTGGGGACGGATCGTCGTAAGACGCCTACGCTTCAGGCACACCCTCAAGCTCCGCCCCAGTCATGGCGAACGAATCGAGGATGCCTCGAATGTGATCTTCGTCCATTGCATTGCCGATGAAGACTCGTTCTTGTCTTCGGTCGCCGTGCTCTTCGATCTCGGTTTCTGCCTTACCACGCGGGATCACCTGCGGTGCGAGATCGGATTTCATTTGCTGCGAAGAAAATAAGCTCGTGCCGATGATCTTTAGCAGTGTCGTCTGGCTTTCGGGTGCGTGCGCGATTTTCGTGTCGCCGTTGAGCTTGCAGTTCGCGATTGAAAATTGTTCGAAGTGATGCTCGTTGGACATCTCGACGAGCTGTTCTTCGGTACGAGGCAGATTCGCATGACCATTTTCGACCAGAGCTGCGTCCCGGCTCAAATCGCTCGTATCATTAGCAATCACCGCCACACGTATTTCCTGGTGATTGGTCAAAACTTGGTTGTGCAAGACTTGGTTGAGTCGGGGCGTTTTTCCAGTACCAGGGGATCCAGAAAGGACGGTGACAGGCAGCGTTCTCATTGTGACAATTTTTTAAAAAACAAAACTTGCTCAGAAATCAGAAAAGCGTTGCCGCAAAACACGGAGAACTTCCCGCGATTTCCTGGTGTGTTTCTGCTGCCCTCTGTGTCTTGGTGGCGGGCATTGCACGATATGACAGTGCGATGCACATGCAATATATATGCAACTATGTCGACAATGGAGCGGGCTGTCAACACGCATGCGAGCGAATCACATCAAGAAGGTGCTGCGGTCTTGGAAGCGACTCGCTAGATCGTTTCGTTCAATTTGATCCGCGATCGTTTCGAGAGCCTGAAGTGCTTGGTCGACCGCCTTGGCTCTCAGCAAACGACACATCCCATTGGGGATCGTTACAACAGGGTCTGCTGTAACGATTTCTCCTTGTTTTTGCTGCGAATCCGCTCTCAATTCTCCTCAAGGAGAGTCTCTCGCGTCCTCGTTCGAGGTGGAGTGGAGTACCAGCAGTCTGTCTGCTGCCAGAGTCATGCAGAGTCATGCAGAGTCATGCAGCTGGAGACGGTGTTTTCGGGTCCTTGCCACTTGGAATTACCGACTGGATTCCCTGATTGTCGCCACGATTTGACTTGCGCGTTGTGAAAGAAGACACTAGCGGTGTGGCACGGTTTTGTTCCTTGCCCTCTAGGATCGATGTGCGTTTTGCCGACCGTGCTTTCATGTTTTTTGTGCGCGAAGATCGCCGCTGTGATGGTGGTTCGCGGGGGTCGATGCGAATGTCGAACGGACGCATGCTAAAGCATAGGATTCAACATGATTCAGTTGCTTGCCAAATCGCCGCTCGTTTTGGGAATTACCGGTTGTCGCCAATCATGCCCACGTCAATTGCGACGTAGCATGACTGCACTCGCCTTTGGGGCGGTTGCAGCACTTCTCGCGCAGGCCCTTGGCACGTCATCGGTAAAGGCCGAGTCAGCAGATCGTCCAAACATCGTTCTTATTTATAGCGACGATCAAGGCTACGGTGACGCTGCCTGTTTGAATCCTGCGGCGAAGTTTCAGACGCCGAATCTGGATCGTTTGGCCCGCGAAGGAATGACGTTCACCGACGCCCACTGCAGCGATACCGTATGCACGCCCAGTCGTTATGGATTGCTGACGGGGCGATACAGTTGGCGAACAACGTTGAAGCATGGTGTCTACGGTGCCGAAAAAGAATGTTTGATTGCAGATGACCGACTCACACTGGCCTCGTTGTTAGGGGCGAGTGGCTATCACACGGGCATGGTGGGAAAGTGGCACCTCGGAATGGACTTTCCCGGCGATCGGTCCGATCGCGATTGGACTCAACCGGTTCGCGACATGCCCTTGGATAAGGGATTTGATTATTTCTGGGGCATCCCCGCTTCGATGAATTACGGTGTCTTGGCTTGGTTCGAGGGGCGTTACGCCGCTGTACCACCGACGCTGTATACGCAGAAAAAAAAGAATCAGATAGCGATTTCTGACTACCGCATCATGCCGCCATACGAATCCAACGTAAGCGAGCTCGGAACCACTAGCGATCAGGGCGTGGTACGGGGCAAGCTCGAAATCGCGGCCGACTTTGTTGATTCGGAGTGTTTAACCCGGTTCACCGACAAGGCGATCGAGTGGATGAAAGAACAGGTCCCAGATGCTCGGTCAGGAACCCCATTCTTTCTGTACTTGCCCTATACCTCGCCGCACAAGCCGGTGATCCCGATTGATCAATTTCGTGGTAAGAGTCAGGCAGGAGCCTACGGTGATTTCATGATGGAAACCGATTGGCACGTGGGGCGTATTTTGGACTTCTTGGACCAGCAGCAGTTGGCCGAAAATACGCTGGTGATTTTCAGCAGCGACAACGGGCCTGAAACGACATGGAAAGAACGCATCAAGCGATTTGATCATCACAGCAACGCGGTTTTTCGGGAGGGGAAGCGTTCCATCTACGAAGGAGGCCACCGTGTTCCGATGTTCGCTCGTTGGCCCGCAACGATTGCCGCTGGCAGTCGTTGCGATGACGCGGTGTGCCAGACCGATTTGTTGGCGACGTTGGCTGAAACCGTTGGGCAAGATCTGCCGCCAACTGCAGGCGAAGATAGCATCAGTTTTTATCCGCAGTTGGTCGGTCGCCAAACCGAATCACGCCCGCCGATTATCCATCACGCGGCAAACGGCCGATTCGCGATCCGTCACGGCAAATGGAAGTTGGTGATGGAAGGCAAGCAGCGAAAAAGTAAGCGGGAACTCTATGATCTAAATGCTGATCGGAGTGAAACCCGCGACGTGATCAGGCAGCATCCGGAGGTTGAGCAACAATTGGTGGATCGCATCACCAAGATTGTTCAAGAAGGACGCAGTAGCGAAGGCCCATCCCAATCGAACGACACGCCGTGGTGGGATGATTTGGTTTGGATCAAACCCAACTAGGCGATGCATCATGCTGTCTAAGATTGGCGTGACACCCGGGTCACTCGATTCTTGCTTTCGGTTCGTTGGCTTGGCTAGCGTCGCTGTTTTCGGTGTCGCTGTTTTCGGTATTGTTGTTTTCGGTATTGTTGTTTTCGGTGTCACTTTGGCCAAACGCCGCAGCGATTTTTCGATCGTCCGCGGGTGAGATCCATCGCAGGTCAATTCTGAGTTGCTCACCCGTAATCGACGCTTCGATGGACGGGACCTCGTCACGGAGTTGTTTGGCCCATTGGGCTGGCGTGAGGGTTTGGTGCTGCAAGCAGAGTTGCCGCGAGGGAAATCGCCAGCGGCCGGTTTGGGTGAGTCGAGCTTCGTCGGCAGTGATTTGGCAGGATCGGATGGTGTCGACGGCCGACAGGCGGGTGGCAAGTCGCTCTGCCCGGCCACGCAGGTTTTCCTCGCTGGTGCTGAGCAACGCTTGCACAGGCAGATCACCCTGCGCTGAGGCTGCTTCTTCGAGCGCGACGGCCATCATTCCCTGCAGGGCATCGCTGCCGCGGAGGCTCGGCCAGGCTGTCGAGTTTCGGATCCATTCGATCTCTTCTGTTGGTCCGATTAGCAGACCACAGCTTGGGCCCGCTGCCAATCCGTCGCCGGGCATCATCACGTAGTCGATTCCCTGATTCAACATTTCAGCGGCGGACGGAATTTGTTCAAATTCGCTCGACTGCAGCGTCGCCAGGGGCAGGACGATAGCCTGTTGGGCATCGTGACCGGATAGGTCCAGTGGAGTGACCGGGTTTGTTCCACCATCCGCGAAGATGGCACAGAAGGAATCCAGTCCATCAAAATCGTGTGGATCGATTTGGTCGATGCTGCCGACTTCTTGGATGAGCGGAACCAGCATCTCGAAGGCTTCTGGAAGCGGAGTTCCATCGGGCAACGCGATGGAATGCCCACGGTGAACGACCAGGTTTCGACGTTGCACGAGCAGCGAAAACGCCGTCATGGCGGCGGGGAAATTTGCCGTGATCAGTAACGAATGGTCTTGCGATGGAAGCAGGCGTTGGATTCGTTTGGCAAGTCGTGCCTGTTCGGCTTCTCCTTGAACCACATCGCCAGCAAGTAGTTCTCGACCGACGTCGAGAACCCTTTCGGGGAGCGGCACACCGCTTCCGAATTCATGGATCAGCACCCCGCTAGCGTTCAGCATGGGAATAGCGATCGCCGTATGTTTGCGGCTCCACTGTTCAACGCTACGCTTGCCAGCCTCGGCCGAACGCAGCACGGCATCAAGGTGGCGGGCCGCCGTTTGCGGCAGGTCCTGCAGGATCTCTGTCGCCTGCGATTTGATCTTCTCGAGTGTCTTCGGCTCACTTGCTTTGCGAGCGGCATCGGTCAGTCCGCGCCGCAAAACTTCGATTGTCCAAGGAGGCAAGGCCATCAGTTTCTCCGGATAATGAATGAGCGTTCCAGACTGGTCCCGTCAGGCTGATCTTCTCAGTCTACGGTTGCGTGCCCGCCCATACAAACACAAAGCAAGCCAAAAGCACAGCTCGCATGGACATTGTGAGTGCGAAACGCCACGTTGGACGGAAAACCGGCCTCACAAGAAACGCCGCCTCGTCTGGGACCAAACGAGGCGGGTGCCAATCGAGGCGGGTGCCAATCGAGGCGGTTGCCAAGCGAGGCGGGGACCAGACGTGTTCAGGAAGCAGATGCTTGGAGGGGCCTTGATCCATCTCCCCGTTGCGATCGGGGGAACGTGGCAAGGTCAGCGTACGCTTAGTCTTTTTTGGCTTTGACGGTGCGCAGTTGGAGTTCGGCCAGTTGGTCTTTGTCGACTTGACCTGGGGCTTCGGTCATCAAGTCAGCTGCCTTCTGGGTTTTTGGAAAAGCGATCACTTCGCGAATGTTTTCCAGGCCGGCAAACAGCATCACCCAGCGGTCGATGCCGAGTGCGATCCCGCCGTGTGGTGGCGCGCCGTATTTGAGAGCGTTCAGCAGGAAGCCAAACCGGTCGTCGGCGGTTTCCTCGTCGATTCCCAGCAGGTCGAATACCTTCGATTGCGTGGCTGGGTCATGGATACGGACTGTCCCGCCACCAGCTTCACTGCCGTTGATCACCAAGTCATATGCTTGGGCGCGGCAATCTTGCGGATCCTCTTCCAGCAATGGCAGATCGCTGGGCAAAGGTGCGGTGAAGGGGTGGTGCATTGCGACCCAGCGGCCGCTTTCTTCATCGCGGTCGAACATGGGGAACTCGGTCACCCACGAGCAGTGCAGCGCGTCTTTATCGATCAGTCCCAGTTCGCCAGCCAATCGTTTCCTCAGGCCTGCCAATCCCTTGCAGGTGACTTCCCAGGTGTCGGCCAAGAACATCAGCAAGTCGCCAGGTTCGCCCTCAAGCAATGTTTTGATTTCGGCGAGGTGTTCGGGATCAAAATTCTTGCTGATGGGGCTCCAGAGCGTTCCGTCGTCCTCGACGCGGAACCAGGCCAATCCTTTTGCCCCGAAGTCACCTTTGACGTACTCGGTCAATTCATCGATTTGCCGACGTGAATATTTGGTCGCAGCATCTTTGACGGCGATGCCCCGTACGAAGCCGCCAGAGTCGGCGGTTCCACGGAAAACGCGAAATTCGGTTTTCTTCGCGACCGCGGTGACATCGACAATTTCCATCCCGAATCGCAGGTCGGGTGCATCGCTACCGAACCGCCGCATCGCTTCGCTGTAGGTCATTCGCGGCAAAGGAGTGCTAACCTCTTTACCCAAAACGGTTTTCGCGCTCTCGGCGACCAGGCCATCAATCAAACCCATCACGTCGTCCGCATCCACAAAGGACATCTCGACGTCCAGTTGTGTGAATTCGGGTTGTCGGTCTGCTCGCAGATCTTCGTCCCGGAAACATTTGGCGACTTGGACGTATCGATCAAATCCAGCCACCATCAGAATCTGTTTGTAGAGCTGGGGCGACTGAGGCAATGCGTAAAAACTGGTGGGATGCACGCGACTGGGCACGAGGTAATCGCGAGCCCCTTCAGGGGTGCTGCGGCCGAGGATCGGTGTTTCGACGTCGATGAATTCGTGCTTTTCGAAATAGTCTCGCATCGATTTGACGATCTTGCTGCGCAAGAACATTGCCCGCTGCATTTCACCGCGACGCAGGTCAAGGAACCGGTACTTCAGCCGCAGGTCTTCACCCGGCAAATCGCTTTGGCTCGGCGTGAATGGTGGCGTTTCACAAGCGTTCAAGACTTCAAAGTGAACGCTGCGAACTTCAATTTCGCCGGTGGCGAGTTTCTCGTTGATCTTGCCTTCCAGGCGATCAGTGACTTTCCCGCGAATCAGGATCACGCTCTCGGCGGGAACCCTTCCCGCTTCATCGATCAACTCGCTGCCCGCTTCAGGCGGCCCGATCACAACCTGGGTGAGTCCGTAGCGATCACGGAGGTCGATGAACACCGCGCCACCATGGTCGCGCTTGCTCTCGACCCAACCACAAAGGGTGACTTCGGTTCCAACGTCAGATTTGCGGAGCTGGCCGCAGGTATGGGTGCGTAGCACGTTCAGTCGGGGGTTAAGCAGGTAGGGGTTCAGATTGACGACGCCAGATTCTAGACGTATTTGACCGAATTGCTGAGGGGACTCCTGCGAAGCAAATTCGAAGGTCGAAATATTGAGTTTTGGGTGATCTCGCTGCGGCCGCGATCAGCGAAGGCAAACATTGATTCCGGATGCTCTTTTTTGCGGGGCCGGCGGCCCGTTTCTGTTGGCCGATATGCCGCTCCTGCGGTGGTGAATCGCCGCGGTGCCGGTCAATCGCCGCGGTGCCGGTCAATCGCCGTCGCTATTTTGGCACCGATATGCACTCGGTGGGTGCACTAATCTTCATCGGCTGGGTGCAAAAAAAGAGCCGGCGTTCTCACGCCGGCTCTTGTTCTATTGCTCAGATTGGACGCTGTCCTGGGGCTACAGTTCGGTGCCCGCAGCTTCCTCGCCGAGGTGGACATCCCCTTCTTCCTTCGGAGCCTTGAAGCAGACGAGCAGGATCAGGTAGAGAACCGCCATGGCTGCCGGCACAATCGCCGTGTAGAGCAGAGCCATGCGGCTGCCGTAAAGCGTTGCTGCTTCGACTGGTCCTTTGTCATCGGCGGCGAACTGCTTGTTTGCTTCCCACCAGTCGTACTGGGCTTTCAGTCCACTGTTGGACTCGGCGTCGAGGTTGTCGCCCAAGATCTTGACCTCGGAGGCAATTGCCTCTCCGTTGTTCTCGATCATTCCTGCCTTGGAGCCGTCGATACCGGTGATGGCAGGGAAGAACAAGAAGTTGTTCTCATTGGGGGCTTTCACGCGTTGGTAAGTTTCCGGTGCATTTTCCTCGATGTACTTCGAGGCAAAGTAGTCCTGCTTGTATCCAATGCCTGGCCCGCCCAACAATCCGGCTGAGGTCATTCCGGCGAAACCCATTAGGGCCATCGCAACGGTAGCGCTCTGTGGGAATCTTTCGCCGACCACTCCGAGCATGGTTGGCCAGAGGAAAGTTTTTCCCATGGCGTAGATCGTTGCAGCGAAGACCATGAATTGCACGCTTTCGCCAATGCTGTACAGGTACAAGCCGAGTGCACCGGTGATGGCGCTGATGAACAATAGACCGAGTGACGAAATCTTGTGGACAATCGGTCCAGCGAAGAACCGCAGGCCGGTCATCAACAACGAGGTATAGATGAACAATGCGGTGCCCAGAGAAGCATTGCTGAGGATTTTGCCGGTGATCTTATTGATCCAGCTGTCTGTTCCCAGCTCGACGTAGCCAACACAAGCGTGAGCCACCAGCAAGATCAGGAAGAATGGGCCAATCAGCTTGGCGAACATCCCGCCGTAGGAGATTGCCCCTTCTTCAGCGGCAGTCTTCGGGAAGGGTTCTCTCAGGGCGATGAATCCGTACATCACGACCGGGATCAAGAACGTCGCCATCAAGATTTCCCAACCAACCATTCCTTTGGCAAAGACGATCAGGCCTCCGATCACCAAGCCAGCCGGCCAACCGGCGTGCAGGATGTTTAGGTAGTGTGTTTTCTGTTCGGGGTAGATCGCCGCGGTGAGCGGGTTGATCACCGCTTCGCAAATCCCGTTACCAATCGCAAAAATGAACATCGAGACATAGAGCAGCGTGTAGACCGCGTCTTTACCCGATGCGTTGAAGACCGGGGTCGCCGCAAACAGCATTAACGCTGAAATCACGTGGCAGGCCAGCGCGATGACCATCAGCCGCTTGTACCCCACAAAGTCGATCATGGCTCCAGCGGCCAGGATCACCAAGCCAAAGCCGAGTAGGCCGCCCCCGGTGATCTGGCCCAGTTCGGTCATGGTGAATCCGTACTGCGTGGACCAGACGTCCAGCAGGCCGCCACGCACGGCGAAGCCAATGCCGGCAGCGATCAGGGTCAGGAACCCTGCGACGAGGAGCTTTTTACGGTTTTCCATGGTGGGCATGTGGGCGAATGAGGGATGAAAATGTGAGGGAAGCCGAAATGCTGCCAGGGTGCGAAGGCCAAGTCAAGCAATATGCATCGAATCTCGACAGAAGATGAAAGTAATGCGCTGACACCGCTGTTGCCACTGTCACCCCCGGTATACTGCCCCCAGAATCACGAAATACCGGCCGCAGAGGCCTCAAACTACCCTTTTTGCAACACTTGGAGCACAAACCATGCGTTTGATTTTGTCCCTCGCCCTTACCTTTGGAGCCTTAACGACCATGGCGACCGCCGACGACCACGAATGCGCCCTGAATTTCAAGGCAAAAACAATCGATGGTGAAACCGTCGACCTCGAGGATTATGAGGGCAAGGTCGTGCTGGTCGTGAATACAGCGAGTCGCTGTGGTCTGACGCGGCAATACGCTGGCCTGGAGAAGCTGTACGGTAAGTACAAAGATCAGGGATTCGTTGTGCTCGGATTCCCCTGCAACCAGTTCGGCAGCCAGGAACCGGGAACCAACGCGGAAATCAAGCAGTTTTGCACCTCGAAGTTCGATGTGTCGTTCCCGATGTTCAGCAAGATCGACGTCAACGGTGACAAAGCCGCTCCGATCTACCAGTACCTGACCAGCAAGGACACCAAGCCTGCCGGTAAAGGAGATATCAGCTGGAACTTCGAAAAGTTCTTGATCGATCGCGAAGGCAATCTCGTCAATCGGTTCGCGCCAAGAACCAATCCAGATGACTCCGCACTCGTCAAAGCGATCGAAGGCCAGATCGGCCAGAAGTAGGGTCCTCCGCCGATCTGATCTCGGGAGGCTTGATCAAGCTGGAAATACGTTGCTTTCTGCGAGAGCGTAGTGTTCAGCGAGGGGCGAGCGTTCCGAATCTTGGCGACTGAGCGATAGCGGCGAGCCTTGTTTAGGGCTCGCCGTTTTTTTTTACCGGTCGCTGTCCACCGCATCGTTGCAGACCAATCGCCTCGGTGGTGAAATCTCGTTATCGCGGCGGTAAACTGCAAGCCAGGCCGCTTCGGTTTCCGCTCGCCCTTTCTTTGATTGCTGAACATGCGTTTCCTTGCTTCGGCGTTGGCGTCTTTGCTGTTTGTGGCCTTTAGCGCGGCGGAAGAACCGCTGTTGAGGCCGAGCGATCGCATTGCGATCCTCGGTGGCACCTTCGTCGAACGGATGCAAATGTCGGGGTGTTTCGAGGCGGAGTTGCAATGCCGCCGACCTGATTGGAAGCTGAGTTTTCGGAATTTGGGTTGGTCGGGAGATAACGTTCACGGAATCGCACGGAAGCGTTTTGATGCTGCCGAAGACGGTTTTCAGCGTCTGCTCCGCGATGTGCAAACGGCTGATCCCACGGTGGTCCTGATC
>JAQWPZ010000212.1 GCA_029245125.1 Rubripirellula sp. | reverse complement strand
CGATAAAGCCATGACTGGCGAGAGTTTGCCAACGCCACTGGTTGCCGAGTGGGATCGTCTTGTCGACCGGTGCAGAGCTGAGGGCATCGACGGCCTGCTGCACTAGCGCAGCATCGCCAGCACGTTCGGCATCGATTAAGGTCATTGCCCAACGCGTGAAAAACTCGGTCCCACCTGCCTGCGCTTGCTCGGCCAGCTTGCTCTGCCCCGCAGCTGCTTCGCGCCACAGCGACCCGATCATTTGGCATTGGTGCAACAGGTTCGGGTCGACCGACTGCCTCGCTACTTCGATGGCATCGTCGATCCTTCCCAAAGTGACGAGGAGCGCTGCAGTGGTACGCTGCGTTTCCATTTGTGGCCACTGAACGGATGACTTCGGCAGCAGTTCATCGTCAGGAACCTCCATTCCCAGCTGTTGCAGTAACTGCAATCGGCACATCGCTAATTCAGTCGAATCTGCCACCGCATCAATCAATTCCAACAATGGTTGCAGCGAATTACTCTTCAACGCAAAGTGAACGTAGATTGGGAATCGGCGTTGAAGTGCCGAGGCAATTCGTTGCTGGACCGCTCGCTCATTCGGTGTACCAGCAGATTCTTCGATGGCGATGATGGCGGCCGTGAATTGTCCTACCTCAAGCAGGCTTTCGATCGCTTCTGGGCCTTCGCTCCGTTGCAGCAGTCGAGAAATCTCAGGGGGTGTGTCGGCGACGGCACCAATTTGCCATTGCCGGAGGATCCACTTTGCTCGGCGTGCCACCTCGGGATCTGGGTGCCGCGTCGCTTGTTGGACTTGGTTCCGAGATTGTTCGCGGCGACGCCAAGCCTCTAGGGTCGCCTGCTGCCGATCGGAATAACGTTTTTGCGAGAATTGCTCGAAGGACAGCTCGAACTCGTCGCCCGCTTGTGACTGCTGACCAACGCAGCGGAAAGGTCCCGCAACAACGACGCCAAGCAGAACGAGAGGGAAGACCAAACGAATCATTACGGTATCTCGGCTCACCGACTTGGAAACGGACTGCTACGCACAGTTTACCGGAGTGTCGATCCGGCTACCCCCGAGGGGCAGCCTGTATCGTTAAGATTTTAGCAGACGTCAGCTAGTTCCGAATCAAATGTCACGGAAACCGAACCGATTCGCCCTCGCGGCAGCGGTACTGTCCCTCCGGTAAAGGCTTAGCACTCAGCTTGTCGTCTGGCAGAAGGATCTGCTCTTGGTGAGGCGTTTTTAATTTCAAGTTTTTCCCGTTTAGGATCGATTCGATCCGCGTTTGCTCAACTCGATCCGCGTTGGCGAAACACTGAACCCCACATGCCCCTGCATCTCGCATAACCTTTATCCTGCATAATCCGACTTCCTGCAGTTCCAATTTCCTGCAGACCTGATCCCGCCATGACTGTCCCAGCGATTTTGTCTGTGGACATCTACCCACCTTTTTTACTTCTGATAGGAGAACCTAACGCCATGCGAAAACTGATTCGATATCTTTGCTTTTCGTGGCTAACACTATTGGCATCGCCACTCTCACCGGCGGCCGACAAGGAGTCTTGGCCTCAATGGCGGGGGCCCCAGCAAAATGGTGTCGCTTCCGGTGATCAATATCCGACCGATTGGTCTGATGATGCTGGGGTCTCATGGAAGATCGAGCTTCCCGGCCGTGGAGGCAGTACGCCTGTTGTCTCGGAGGGAACCGCGTACGTGACCTCTGGCGTGGACGGAAAAAACACTTTGATCGCCATCGACGTCGAGAGCGGCAAATTGCAGTGGCAAGTCAGTCTAGGTGATGACACGGGTGGCAAGCACCGCAAAGGGAGTGGTAGCAATCCATCAGCGGTTGTCGATGGTGACTCGATCTTCGCCTATTTTCGCAGTGGCGATTTGGCTTGTGTTGATGTTGCCGGCAGCGTCCGTTGGGCGATTAACATTCAAGAAATGTTTGGTGCCGACACGTTGTGGTGGGATTTAGGGTCTTCCCCGACAGTCACTGACCAAGCTGTGGTCATCGCCGTGATGCAGTCTGGACCGAGTCATCTGGTTGCATTGGACAAGAAAAAGGGAAACCTGCTGTGGAAGACTGATCGGATGTTGGGGGCGCCGGAGGAAGCAGCCCAAAGCTATTCCACACCACTCGGTGTGATGGTCGACGGAAACGATTCACTTGCCGTCATGGGAGCTGATCACCTCACCCTGCATGACGCGACGACGGGGCGGGAGTTGGGCCGCCTGGGTGGATTCAATCCCGATCAAGAAAAATACTTTCGCTCGATCTCGTCACCGGTTGCTCAGGGGAACGTGATCGTTTGCCCTTACGCACGTGGGGCGACACTTACCGCGGTGCGGATGGATGATTTGGCCGGCGGCAAGGGTGACCAAGCGATCGCTTGGTTCCGCGACGACCTGGGTAGCGATGTGCCGACACCGGCAGCCTGGCGAGGACGCGTCTATGTGGTGTCTGATGGGAAGTCGAGCAGAGGGACCGTTACCTGTCTTGAGCTGGAAACCGGCAAGACGATTTGGAGCACTCAATTACCAAGATCGCGATCGAGTTTTAGTAGCTCGCCGCTGATCGCCGGTAATCACCTGTATGTAACGCAGGAAGATGGCAAGACTTATGTTCTCGGTCCACTCGATGTGGCCGAGCCAGGAGTCGTTGCGGTCAACCAAGTCGATGACGCCGAACCCTTTACGGTTGCCAGTCTGGTTCCCGTTGGCGACGGTTTCTTGCTCCGCAGCCGAAGCCATATGTATCGAATCAAATAACTCTCAGGCCAAGTGCATCTGTTGACGGGGTGATGGTTGGTTCGTTTCAACCGTTGCCCTGAAACGGTACCGTTGTAGATTTGTGTTGTTTTCGTTTCACCAAGGAATCGTGTCGCCATGCGAATTCTTTTTGCGTTGTCGTGGGTCCTGGTTGCATCGGTCGCGTTGGCTGCCGAGCCGACTTTGACGTTGAAATGGGAAAATCGTTTCTTGGAGGTCATTGGGCCTCACATTCCGGGTGGTCCAATCCGAACGCATTACCTGGAAGCATATTGCCGTCCCGGTTCAACGGACCGGGATTGGCGAGAGACGGTGATTCCCCATCAGAGTCAATTGGTCTCCGCGTCGCCGGATGGAAAACGTCTTGAGATTGAAGATCGTCTCGAAGATGGCGTCGTCGTGCGGCATGTCATTGAAGCAGGGAATGATGAAGTCTTTTTTATCGTGAAAGCGTCGAACCCAACGGACCGGGAATCCCAGGTGCATTGGGCACAGCCTTGTATGCGAGTGGATGGATTTGTTGGTGCTGATCCCCAAGATGCCCGAGAGGTTTATCCTCCCTACATCCGCCATTGCTTTGTGATGGTTGATGGAAAGCTGACACGGTTGCCAACCAAACCGTGGGCTTTGGATGCCCGTTATGTGCCGGGGCAAGTCTATGCCCCAGCATCAGTTGATCGGAATGATGTGAATCCACGTCCGCTCAGCAAGCTTGTACCCAGTAGTGGGTTGACCGGGTGTTTCTCCGCTGACGAGAAAATGATCCTGGCCGTCGCCTGGGAGCCCTATCAAGAGGTTTTTCAGGGGGTAATCACCTGCATTCACAACGATTTTCGTATCGGTGGATTGAAGCCAGGGGAAACGAAAACAATTCGCGGCAAGATGTATCTGCTGCCAGCCGATGAAACACGATTACTAAGCAGGTTCCGCAAGGACTTTCCGTAAGTCGTGCTGTTTGCTGAACCCGCGTAGCGAATCCAGGATTCCCTCGGGAAATGAGCATCGCGAAGGCTTTCGATCTGCCCAGTCGCTTGTTCAAGCCAACGCATAGGCAATTGATCTCACTCTGAACTTGACGCGCTGTCAAATCGTGTTCGAGGGTGAGCAGGGAAGGTCTATCGCCCGGCGTCGACACGTTAACTGCGTGATTCTGAGCACCACTGCGATCTGCTTGTGGGGCGGCCTTTGTTAAAAATCACGTGTTGCAAAGTAGGTGCAGCCAACCGCCATCATTACCAGCAAGAAAATCGTACAGCTAAGGAGCGGACGAGCGATGTTGTAGCGGATTACCCGATCTTCACCGTTCGGTGCATTCACAACAATTGCTGATTTACCGCTGATCAGGGCGCTGATGGGTTCCCCGAGTTCACCCGTTTGCGGAACGATAATTCGCAAAGGGGTGAGAACGTACTTATCGATCAGCCGCCATTCGGCGAGACTGGGGCGAATTGTTCGTTTCACCGAGAAATCGTTCGCATCAAGAAAATCAATTTGGTCGATGTGGTGAGCAATCAGCAATTCATTGTTCGTGGCATGGAAATACAATGCTTCGATTTCTTTTTGGCTTAGAGTTTGCGAGACCTCGTAGGTGGCTGATTCCCCTTTGGGTTCGATGATTCGACATCGGCCATCGCTGGTGAGCAGGGCGAATCTGCCTCCGTTTCCGAGTGGCTGTGCTTCATCCGGAATCAGCGAATCGGAGAGGTCCAAGGGCTCACCAACCGGTTCGAACGAGATCGCATCAAAAATCATCAGTGGTGATTCACTGCGAGCGACCAGCACCTGATTACCGCTGACGGCGATCGTTGCCTGTTTGGATACTTCGCCTTCGAGCAAGCGTTCAGCGCGGAGGGTCCAACGCTGAGATGGGTTTTCTGTTGACGGCTCAAGTCGCGTCAGGCGTCCACTGCTGATAGCAATGATCCATTTCCCCGCCGGGTCAAAGGCCACATCACGTGGCTTTGAGATTGCCATTCGAGGAGGTAGCACTGGCGAGAACCCAGACGTTGCTCCACCCATCATGTTGTTAAGTTTCGAGAGCCAACCCTCGTCGGCTTCCTCGGTTTTCGATTCCTCCTCGGGTTCGGTTTCTCCGGCGACTTGCAGGACATTCTGAACGCTTGCTGTCGCGAGATCGCTAGTGTTCATGGACAAGACCGAATCACCTCCCAGGAACAGGCGACTGGTTGCTGTTGGCAATCGCAGGCTCGGTTCCGATTCCCAGTCGTACGCCTCGCTGAGGACAAGCAGGTCGGGTGGACCTGCCCCAAACGGATTGAAGCGACCAGCTCGTACCACCGCGGTAGCGACCATGTCATCGCCAAGCGGGATCGGGTTCAGGACTCGGTCTGCATTGATTGCGTTGGATTTGAAGATTGCCAGCCATGCATTGTCTTCCTCGTTAAACCGCTTCAGGCCTCCACCCTCGGTCGAAGCAAATACATTTTTACCGGCAATTGCCACTCCACGGATCTCGTCAGGGTTCCGTATGAACCCGTCTGACAATTCGCCCAGGATACCGGTGATGAAACAGATGGTGCCGAAAATGGTTGTCACGCCGATCGCCAAAATTGGTGATCGCCACCGGAGTCCAGCCAGCACTGAAACGCTGAAGAAAACGGAAAACAAAAACACCGAAACGGGAATGCACCACAGCAAGCGGAGGTTCCAGACGTCGAGGCGTAAACCAGCCACCAAATACAGGCCAATCACTAATTGTGTAACGCACAACAAGACAAAGGCGCAACCTCCTAGGAATTTGCTGAGCAGCAGGAGTGTGCGAGAGATCGGCTTGCTGAGCAACAAGTGCAGTGAGCCGGGCTGAAGCATGTCCGGAATGATTGACGAGGTGACCAAGATTCCCAGGAAAAGGAGGATGAATCCGAGCAGCCAGTCAATGATTAACGGAAATACAAATTGGTTAATTAGTGAACCGAACTGCGTCTTGTCGATTGCAAGGTCTGCAGGGAAATCCATGCCTGCATAGGTCAACAGAACCGACCTTGCTGATCTGGTCACGAACACGCCCGGCAAGGCAGCTTCGATTCGAAGTCGAGCACGTCGGCGGCGGGTGGACTCATCAAGTTCTTCGTCGGCGAGCTCGTCCAGTTCTCTTAGTTCTTTGAACCGCAGTGTTGATTTCCAGGCTTCGGCGTCGTACCAACTCTCCTCATCAAGCATGTCATTGAGTGCGGAGGCGAGGACCCGCACTTGGATGAGAACGTCATCGCCTTCGGCCACCCGTCGCAGTTGCTGCCGCAATTCCTCGGGCATCGCATTCGCTAAATTCGCAGTCGCGGAGCCCTCCTGCTCGGGGTCGGCCAAGCCTTGAGCCAGCATCGCTTTCATGCGAGTGCCGTTATTGAAATCATTGCCCCGAAAGCGGGTCGTGAAATCTTCGCGGTAACCGATTGGCGAAAGGGCAGCAAGCAAGAGCCAGATGGCAACGAAGGCAATCCAAAGAACACGCGACGTTAAGGCTGCGTGGAAGGAATCGCGGATGACGGCAGCGTACGGACGCATTAGTTAGCCGCCTCTGAGCCTGAGACCAACTTCATAAAAGTATCCTCTAGCGTTTCTCGTTGGGCTTCCAGACTGATGATCGAAACTCCCGCCTGCCGTAGGCGATCGACCGCAGCGTCGATTTTGGCCTGGGAATCTAGCATTGCACTGACGCGATGAGATCGACCATCACCTGCGATTGCTGTGACCTCGAGATCGACTGAATCAGCCAAGCCCAACCACTTAACGAACTTCGCTGGTGCTGCTTCACCGTTCATTGTTTCTTCGTCGACCATCACATCGAGCGTGACTCGTCCGTTTACCGAGCCCGACGATAATTCCTCAATGCTGCCGCTTCCACAGATCTCCCCTTTGCTGAGGATCGCTACACGTGTGCAGATCACCTCAACTTCTTGCAGGATATGACTATTTAAGAAGATTGTTTTGCCGTCGTCTCTTAACCGCTCAATCACTTTTCGGACTTCATTCCGTCCCAAAGGATCGAGGCCGTCGGTTGGTTCATCCAGTACCAACAAGTCCGGGTCATGTATCAAGGCTTGGGCCAACCCAAGACGTTGGTACATTCCCTTGCTGAATCGTTTCACTGATTCACGATCACGGCCGGCTAGCCCAACGAGATCAAGCAACTCATCACTACGCTTCGCGATCTGTCTGGGGGACATTCCGCTCAATCGGCCGTAGTAGCGCAACGCAGATCGCGCCGTGTGGTGCCGATCAACACGGAGTGACTCTGGGAGGTAGCCGACGCGCCGACGGGCAGCGGAGGTCCCAACGGGCTCACCGAACACGAATGCAGTGCCGCTGCTGGGTTTCACGACACCTAGCAAAATCTTGATGAGCGTTGTCTTGCCAGCACCGTTTGGTCCGAGTAGGCCAAAAACTTCACCACCACTCGCGGTTAAGGAGACTCCACGCAACGCATCAACGGTTCTGCGATTGAACCATGACCCGCTGTAGCGTTTCTTAAGCCCGCGAACGTCAATGATCGCTTCGGTCGATTCAGCAGCGTTCGATGATGTCACGCTGTTTTCTGTATGATTAAGTAGGCGAGGCAGATTAAAGCGATAGCGATCGTTCCTAATGCCAGCCAGCGGTGAGCCGGATGCTCCCATAGGGGCTGGCGTGCCTCCTGCTCGTACTCATTCCGGAACCGTTCTCGTTGCTGTTCGGATTCAAATACTCCGTCCTCAACAAGCTCTTGCAGGCCGAACTGCACGGAGTACTCGATGACGCCGAAAATGTCATGGCGTCTGTCGTGCTCGTCAACCCCTTGGCCTTCGAAGTACCAGAGTTGGTGCCCGAAGGAGTCGTCAATCTCTGCGTGATGATCAACGCACTGGACGCGGCTTACCACGCTGCGTTCGGGACAAAGCTGGGCCCGCGCAATCGCCCGGCCACAGTCCAAGCGGACTTGGCGAACTGTTCGTTCTGTAAAGAGTTGCGTCCCTGTCTCGGCGTTCATGCCGCTCTCCAATAAAAACCGGTTCCGCGTTTCGTGACAGTATGGTGCAAAGGGCCGCAATCGTCACGCCTAGAATTAAAAACGAAGGCCGTTTCGGGACGATTTTGGTTTTTTTGCATCTGCGTGGCGGCAAAATTTCGGTTTTTCGCAACCCGGTCCCCATTTTGGGTGGCGGACCACCTGGAAGTCGGGGCGTGTGGGGGGAAAAAAATATGTGCGACTGCTGATCGGGGTTTCCGTCGCCTTTGTGAGTGCTGGCGTTTGTGAGTTCTGGCGTTTGTGAGTGCTGGCGTTTGTGAGTGCTGGCCTTTGTGAGAGCTGGCCTTTGTGAGAGCTGGCCTTTGCGAGTGCTGGCGTTTGTGAGAGCTGGCGTCGGGCCTCTTTCGATTGTCAGGCGAGTCTTGGTGTCCGGCCGACTCGGGCGATGAAGCGATCGATGATCTCATGTGGTGATCTCATGTGCTTGGGGTAAGCCCAGCCCATCACGGGGCGTCTATTTCATCGCGGCCCCTCCAGTTCGCAGCAGCTTTGTGATGGTTCGGGCCTACTTTGCAGGGGCCATCTCGCGTAAATTTCAGGAAGGCGGGCACGACTCAATCAGTGCTCGCTCGTTTCATTAGCCTCTCTGCACTGTCGTCTCTATTCCCCTCGGTCCCGTACCCCGTCGTCCACTCCTCGAGTCGTCTCATGCTTGAACGCCGTTCTTTGCGGGCACCGATTACGCTCGGCATTGTGATGATCGTGCTGGTCGTCGTGTTGACGATCTTGTGGATTACCGGCAACGTTTTGGGTGCGACCGGTGGTCTCGGCTCGGGAACTCTCTTCTGGGTGATCTTCGCCATCGGAGCCATCTTGTTGGCGGCAGTTTTAGCGGGCGTCATTGCCTATTTGACGTTAACGGTCAAAGCATTCAATCTGAATCGGCGACAGTCAAACTTCATCGATGCGGTGACGCATGAATTGAAGAGCCCGATTGCATCACTCAAGCTCTACTTGCAGACGATGGACCTTCGCAGTGTCGATCAGCAGCAACAGCAAGATTTCCACCGCTTTATGTTGGAGGACGTCGAGCGGCTTGACTCCCTCATCAATCACCTGTTGGATGCGGCGCGGATTGAGCGTGAAATTGAACCGTTGCCAGATGAACCCGTCAGGTTGGATGAGCTCTTGCAGCAGTCCGCAACTGCGGCGTGCGTGCGTTACCGTTTGCCAGCCGAAACGGTCGCTGTGGAGTCGCCGCCGTTGACGGTGAACAGCCAGCTAATTCAGTTGGAAATTCTGTTTCGAAATCTCATCGACAATGCGGTCAAGTACGCTGGTTCGCCACCCCGTGTTGAAGTGAAGGTGCGACCACAGGGAGACCAAGAGACATTGATTTCGATCATTGACAATGGCGCTGGTATCCCAGCAAATCAGCGACGCAAAGTGTTCGGCCGATTCATCCGCCTGGGTAGCGAGCTAGAACGCAGCACGCCGGGCACCGGTTTGGGATTGTACCTCGTGCGGAATGTGATCAAAGAAATTGGTGGATCGGTCCGGGTCGTTGATCGGGATCAAGGTTCTGGAACAGAATTTGAAGTTACCCTCACCGCAACGGTCAAACAGGCTGCTTGAGATCCCTATCCGTTTTGTTAGCCCAATATCATGTCACCCCATATCCTGCTCGTTGAAGATGAAAAGCACCTTGGTGTCGGTATTAAGTACAACCTGGAGGCAGAGAACTATCGCGTGACGTTGGTTGAGGATGGACCAAGCGCTCTGCGGTTACTGAAATCCAACGGTGACTCGATTGATCTGATGGTGCTCGATCTGATGCTGCCCGGGATGAGTGGCTATGCGGTTTGTGAGACAATTCGCGATGCGGGAATGATGCTCCCCGTGTTGATGCTGTCCGCCCGTACCTTGGCCGAGGATCGGACGCGTGGATTCGATGTTGGGGCGAATCAGTACATGAGTAAGCCGTTTGAATTAGACGAGCTGTTGAGCCGGATAAAGAATTTGTTGCAACAGCAACGGGGCCAGCGTAGCGGTGATAGCACGCCCAAGCGGGCCCGGCCATCCTTCAGCGAAGTCTCTTTTGGTGATGTACAGGTCAACTTCGAAACTCATCAAGCCAGCGTGGCTGGGGAGTCGGTCCGTATGACTCCCAAAGAATTGAAACTGCTCAAGTATTTTATCGAGCATGAAGGAAGAGTTATCAGCCGAAACGAACTGTTGTCGGAGGTGTGGGACTTGTCGGGGAATCTCCAGACTCGGGCGGTTGATCAATTCATTGCCCGGTTAAGAAAAATCATAGAACCCGATTCAACAGTCCCGACACATTTGTTGACCATCCGTGACGCTGGTTACCGCTTTGTCTGCGAACCAGATGGCTCCCCCTGAGCGTTGGTGGGCACATGCGATTCTCCGTTTAGGGCAGCGTCATTCTGGTGCGTTCGTTTGAACGATTTTGCGGTCGGGATTGCTCCGCGGCGAGCCGCTGCTGACGATGCACTTTTTCAAATGGAGCTGGCTGCCGTTTTTTTCAATGCCTTCCTGTCGGCGCATAAAAAAAGCTCCCGGAAAGTACGTTGTCCTAGGGGGGCGGAGGACAGACGCGCTTCGATTCCGGGAGCCGGTGGTTTGGAGTTCGACAAAGAACTTAGCTTCCATGCTTTGTTCCGTCGAACCTTTATTCGAAAAGATCGGCAGCGGTGTCAAGACACATCCGTGTGACTCGGCGGGCCGCAGTGTCCGCAGCATTCAACATCAAGTTGGATGCCAGTGCAGAACCTCGTTCTTTTCGAAGTCCGCGTTGAACGTTTGTTGCCAAACCCTCAACACGGTCGGGAGAATAGAAGGAACGTTTTCCTCTGGTCAAGGCGGATTTGGTCGCGATTTCAGAAAATTGGAAATTCACCCTTCAGTGCTGTCCATGCGTCAACACCTGCAGGGCTATCACCTGATGCGGGTGTTTGCGGTGTTTGCCTGAGGTTTGCGGTATTTGCGTGCCTAACGGTTTGCCCCCGCATTATTTTCAGGCCCGCATTGTTTTTCAGTCCCGCTCGTTGGCAGTGTGGCTTGTCAGTGTTGGCTGACTCGTTGCGCATCAGGCCCTGCCCGTGGCAGGATTCGGGCAGCCGTTTTTCTAACGCAGCCGATCTGTGCTGGCCGCTAACGGCACGGCGTGTTGTTGGGATTCATGCCACCGGTTGTTCGGCATCCCCAAAAATGCAGCTGTTTTTGTGCTCGTCAGCTTGTTCGGCTAGCCCGATTGCGCGGTCGACAACCTCGCAAAATTCTTCGTGCGAGTTGCTAGGGGTAACACCGATCGTAATTTCCAAGGAATGCTTGGCTTTGGGAGTCCTGAAGGGGTCGCGAGCGGAACGTAGGATTCGTTTCGCCCGGTCTTGGGCTGCTTCTGGACTGACACTTGGCATGCAAAGCAGAAAAATTGAATCGCCGTGGTTTCCAAGTCGGTCGATGCAACGCATTTCCGCCCGTAAAATGCGGGTCATTAATCGCCTCTGCGTGCTGTCGGGCGAATCTTTGAAGCAGATCGCTGACACAAATATCGGTGTTTTCGCATGCATCCGATCGCGAATGGATTCGAATTCGGCTGTCAGCATCTCGGTGTCGGGCAGGCAATCGTCATCATCCCGAAGGCCTGCGGTATCTTGACTCGGTTTTGCTGGAACGGTTGTGGGAGATTCTATGACATCGATTATTTCTAGCTCATCTACTTCAGCTTCGATGAGTTGCCCGACTGGCGGGTCTTGATCGACGCTGGTTTCAATCTTTTCTCGTGGTTCGGCATTTCGCCTGATTCGCAAAAAATCGTTTCCCCGGATCTCGTACCCGCAGTCGCCTCCGGCGGCTTTGGATCGATTCAACGCTTCGTTTGTTCGCTGCTGCCACTGCTCGATTGATTCCTTGGGCAGTAATTCTGTGACGCCCAGCGATACACTCATCCACAAGCTTTTGTCTGCTAACTGCATGTTCCGCTCGCCAAGCGAGAACCGAACGGTTTCCAACCGCTGGGCTGCTTCCTCGAGGCGGCAGTCGTCAAGAATGACCGCAAACTGTTGGTTGGTGTAGTACGCGACTAGTCCTAGCGATCCGATGCGAGCGTGCAGGAGATTCGCGATGACTTTAATCGCGTCCTCGCCAGTTTGGTCACCGTACGTGTCGTTGAGTGTTTTGAATTCGTCGATTTCTAGGAAAGCCAGAGATCCAGCTGATCGTGGCCCCAGCTCGAATCGCTTGGCAAGGTGCTGATCGAAAATGTCTCGCTCAGTAATACGCGTGAGCGGTTTGGCCGGCGGGCGAGGGGCGGCTGGGTTGACTTGCCCCGCCTGTTGGTTCACTTGAGTTCTTACCTGCTGTAACCGCTCTTGGATCTGTTGATTGGTTTCGATTAGCTGGGAGATCACTGCAGCCACTCGATCGTGTGAACCATCGTTTCTTTCGGACAGTTGATCGCTGAGTTCAAGCACCTTTGTTTGGTAGCCTTCCACCGCACTCGAAATATTCGACGCAGACGCCTTCAGGCGATGGGCGATCTGAACCAAGCATTCTTTCTTGCATTCATCGGTGGCGGTGTAATTGGCAATCGAGCTGGCTGCCCGGCGGAGTAACTTGTGATTGCCAGAGCCGCCCAAGGCATGCATGACCCATCCGCACGTGACACCAGCGCCGCCACAGCTTACCGCGGTTGCAAGATCAAGCCACATTGGATTCCCCCCGATTGGTTTTTGCGAACTGTCTCCAAACTGAAAACCTCGATTCTTAAGGCATCAGACGTTCGCGCGATGCTTTCAAGTCCGCGGTGATCTAGTTCATGTCGGTCAGGAGTCAAACAGTGAGTCCTCGGTTGTGGCCAGAACGGCCCAAACTATTCAAATGTGGTTGAGTTCGAGGTCGGATCACCGCATTGAACAAGTGATTGTGGCATGTGTTTGCGGGGTGCTAGCGTGATTGCCCCACTTCACTGGGTACCCCTGTAGTGCCCCCTCTACTGCGATTCGGTTGTGATCTAGGCCTCGGTTTCAGGGTCCGTTGCTCTCGCTGATTGATCAAGCATCGGATCGAGTCTCATTTGGTTCCGCGGCATTCCAGCATCTTCACCTTAAGTTTGCGGAAATCGAATTTTTGGATCAGAAACGTGGGTGGCCCTGCGTCACAATCGGCGTAACCAAGGGGGTGCATGCGGTGCCGGTAAAATGTGCCAAATTCACGTAGGCAGGATCTTAAAAATGTGGGATATTTGAAAGTGGAAGAACGATGCCCCACTTACGCTCCTTCCGATTCGCCTTCCATAAAACGCACGCGGGAGCACTACGATCGGGGCAAATGAATTCCACAAGGATGGTCGACGACGACCGCTACATCTTTCCTAGCGAATCGACGGAATTTCAGAATGTTGGAAACAAGCGAACAAGCAGCTGAAAAAGCTGCAACAGATCTTCTCGCCAATAGCTCCATCCGAGAGCTGCGGGAACTCCGAGTGGATGAAACGGATACTCAGCTGCGGCTCAGCGGTCGCGTGAGCAGTTTTTACCACAAGCAGATGGCCCAGGAATCTGTTCGTCGGGTGACGGAGGGACGTCAGATCGTCAATCGCGTGCTGGTCACACCACGCTAAAGAGTTGCGTTTTTGGCAACTGACCTCTCTCGCCTTTGTCCCCTAGCCGATCTTTCTGCAGCCGATCCGATGCCGGTCCATCGACGTGAGTTGTGTGCTGCTGGGGACAAATCGATTCATGTGCGTGCAAATCCGCACTGAAATCTGGGGCTCGATCTCGCCCGATTCATGCTTGCGAGTTTTGGCATCAGGATTGCTCTAATGGATCCGGTCGATCTTTCTTTATTTGACTGGGAGTATTGTGATGAGAGTTTTGTTGGCGACTGATGGATCGAAATGCTCAGAGGAAGCCGCTTGGTTTCTGTCGCGACTCCCCCATCAAGACAAGTTGGATTTGACGATCCTGACTGTCCTTTCCCCGCCGGTCACGTCGTTCTACTCGCCGACGAAAGATCTGATGGCTGAGATGATCCAGGAGGACCAGGCGTATGCTGAGCAGCGGCAGAAAACGGTCATCGAGATGTTCGAAGGGGCGAATGCAAATGTTGAATGTCAGATCGTCGAGGGTGATTCACGTGAGGCGATTGTTGATTTTGCAACGCAGTGCAAAGCTGATCTCGTTGTGCTGGGGGCAAAAGGGCATTCGCAGATCGATCGAATCTTGTTGGGCAGCACAAGTGATTACGTGGCGACTCACGCACCTTGCAGTGTCTTGGTGGTGCGTCCAACTGGTTTGCGAGAACAGCTCGATCGCAGTTTGCGGGTAACGGTCGCCTTTGACGATTCGCCCGCGTCTCACGCTGCCCTGGATGAATTGTTGCAATTTCGCTGGGGATCACAGACTGAGCTCACTGTCGTGGGCGTGGCCGGCTTCGCACCTGTTTTCAATCCCGATTTTGGGTTCAATCCAGAGGCACTGCAGCAAGAGGCAAAGAAAGCGGTCGATGTGGCGGCCAAGCGTTTGCAGGGGCAAGTGAGCGAGGTGCACACCCAAGTGGTCGAACACGATCACATCGCTGAAGGTCTGGTTCGTTATACCGAAGAGGCGAAGAGTGATTTGTTGGTGATTGGCGATACGGGGCGTTCTGCGTTGGCTCGTGCCATTTTAGGAAGCGTCTCGCGTTACACGCTCCGCCATGCTAGTTGTGGCGTGTGGATCACCCGGCACAACGCTGGCGACGCGAAGTCGAGCGAGCCGTCGGTAGGCTAAACAGTTGTTTTCCGGAACCTCGTGGTCTGCTCAGCTGTTCGTCTGCTTGCCTCGTTGTCCGGTTACCTTACAAGGAGACAGACAATGCATGAAATGTTTGATCGGCTCGTCTCGCTTCGGGTTTGTGATGTGATGTCGCACGATCCGTTGACGATTGATGTCGCGTCCAGCATGAATGAGGTGTCGCATTTTTTTTTGAAGCAGCGACTTCACTCTGCGCCTGTGGTGGACCAGCAAGGGAAGTGCGTCGGGATTATCACCGCGAGTGACTTTGTCAAACGGACAGAATTGTATGCCCAATACGATGACTCGTCTCAGCATGTTGTCCATGACGAAGAAGGGATGCATTTGGAACCAAAGTCATGTGAGTTCGTCTCCGATTGTATGACCAGTGGGATCCAATCGATTGGTCCTGATATGCCGTTGATTGTTGCGGCGCGCGTGATGGTAGATGCTCACCTGCATGTGCTGCCGGTGATCGACCAGCACCGTCCGGTCGGCATTCTCAGCAATCTTGATGTGGTTGCTGCTTTGGTCAATGCGTTCGACGAAGCAAAAGGATCGATCTAGATCTTTGCGGTGAGCTTGGCATTGGCAATGGCGGAGGCAATGGCGGAGGCGGAGGCTTGGTGCTCACTGCCGTTGCGGAGTGATGGCTCACAGACTGATTAGCTCTTTGAACTCGGCTTCGCTGAGTACTTGCACATTCAGTTTTTCAGCTTTGGTAAGTTTGCTGCCTGCTTTTTCGCCCGCCACGACGAAGTCAGTGTTTTTGCTCACGCTGCTGGAAGCGCGGCCGCCGAGTCGTTCGATTACGGCCTTGATTTCATCTCGCGTAAATTGGGTCAGCGTTCCGGTGACAACGATCGATTTTCCTTCTAGTCGCTGTTCGTTTGATTCGGAGTTGGTTTGTGGTTGCTCGAGGCTGACACCGACGGCTGCGAGTTGTTGGAAGATCTGTCCACCGTACCCTGAATGACAAAATTCGTGAACACTTTTCGCGATCGCGTCTCCGATCTCGTGAATCGAGGCGAGTTGTTCAATGCTGGCGTTCGTTAGCGCCTCGATCGTGGGGTACTGCTTGGTGATCAGTTTTGCGACCCTCGGGCCAACATGGCGGATGGTGATGGAAGCGAGCACGCGCGCCAGTCCTCGGTCACGACTCTCGGCAATACCCGCAAGCAAGTTTTCCGCATTACGCCGTCCAAATGCCACATCAATCATTTCCCCATCTTTGCCTTTGCGACGTTTGGGCCAAGTGAGTTCGGCAACTTGCTCGAGTTGTAGTTTGTAGAGATCGGCATATCCCGCGACCAGTTTCTGGTGCAGCAGTAAGTCAACGACTTCTTCGCCGAGCCCATCAATGTCCATGCCTGGTCGGGACCCGAAGTAAATCAAACGTTGTCTCACCTGTGCTGGGCAGGCGGGATTAGAGCAGCGGATGTAGACTCCGCCATCATCTCTGGCGAGGAGAACGTTGCACTCGGGGCAGTGGGTCGGGAACTTCCAAACTGGCAAGTCGGTCTTTCGCTCGTGTTTTTCAACACGTACGACCTTGGGGATGATCTTCCCCGCTTTCTCGACGACAACCACATCACCCTCACGCACATCAAGCCGTTCGATCTCATCGGCGTTATGAAGCGATGCACGAGATACGGTCGTGTCTGCGATCTCGACTGGTTGTAGGTTGGCCACCGGTGTAATGGTGCCCGTTTTACCGACCTGGACTGTGATCGATTCTAGTTTTGTGACCGCTTCGTACCGCTCGAATTTACAGGCGATCAGCCAGCGAGGGCTCTTGCTGCGGAATCCTAGTTGCTCCCGCTGCGCAAAATCATTCACCTTGAACACAATGCCGTCAACTTCGAACGGCAAGTCAGGGATTTCCTGTTCCAGAGCCGCGACTGCCGCCATCGCTTCGGTCGAGTTATTTAACAAGCGGACACTCGGTGTCGGTGGGATTCCGAGACGTTCCACCTCTGTCAAAAAATCGATATGGCTGCTGGCTTCAAGGCCTTGCATTTCTCCGATGCCATGACAGAAGAAGCGTAGGTTTCGCTGGGCGGCAATCGAGGGATCGAGCAACCGAATCGTTCCGGCAGTCACATTGCGAGTGTTCTTGAACGGTTCATTACCTGCTTCTTGTTGCCGCACGTTTAGATCGGCCAAGTCGGCGTTGGTCATGTAGACTTCGCCCCGCAATTCTAAAATTTTGGGGGGCGATGCCGTATTTAATTTCAAAGGCAGGTCGTGAATGGTTCGCAGGTTGTGCGTAATGTCATCGCCCACTTCGCCATTGCCACGCGTTAAACCCTGGGTCAGCATGCCATCTTCGTAGCGAACAGAAGCTGCAACACCATCGATTTTGAATTCCATCACCCAGCCAATCGATTCACCCTCGAGCAGCTTTTCAGTGCGGTCAAAATAGGCTTGCAGATCCTCGCGGCTGTATGTGTTGTCAATCGACAACATGGGAACTTGGTGAGCCACTTGAACCAAATGCTCTACGGGAGCATCACCGATCCTTTGAGTTGGTGAATCGGGAGTTTGGAGTTCAGGGTGATCCGTTTCCAGTCCTTTTAATTCAGCCAAAAGTTGATCGTACTCGAGGTCTGATACAGCTGGCTTGGCTTCGACGTAGTACAGACGATCGAGTCGCTGAATCTCGGCTCGCAGTGCTTCGATGCGGTCTGCAGCGGAGGAGTTCATGGGGAGATCCTTCAGGGGAAAATAGCGTTGGCCGAGATTGTAGCGGCTGAATGGCGGGGGTGCGGTACCGCACGGATAAGTGATTTTGGTGCAATTTGGCACAGGGGGGGAGCAAGTGCGCTGTGCATCATGTGTCGGTGAGTGGGCGCGTTCCGCACACGTGACGAATTGATCTGAAAAGTGTCGGTTTTTGTTCGTATTTCGAACGGAGGCAATAGCTAGACTTCGCAACCACACGTAATTCGTACGTAGGTATGTATTTTGGTTCTGCGGCCGATTTCATCGCGTGGAAGTTTGGTTCGTTTCTCGTGTGTTGAGATGTGAAGATGATGGTGTTTTCCAAATGGTCAATTTGTTTGGCGATTCTCTTTCTTGGGTGCTTTGTCTGTAGTTCGTGGAGCGTTCGGGCGCACGAAAATAAGGATCGCTCAGCAGCGGAGACGGCCACGGAGCGGACCCGAGATACCGTCCGTATGTTGGATGATGTTTATAAGACGGCAGTCGTGTTGATAACAACGCATTATGTCAATGACGAAGATGATCTTCCGGCAGGTACTGCTGCCATTGCATTGTTTGATGCCGTCAATAAAAAGGGTTGGCATGAAGTTCGTTTGTTGGATGCCAGCGGCGAGCCGATCAATGATGCGAATGTCGCGCAAGATAAATTTGAGCGAGAAGGAGTCGCCAAGCTCAAATCTGGAAAGAATTGGCACGAGACTATTGTCACTGAAAAGGGGAAGCGACACCTGCGAGTTGTCACGCCGATCCCAGTTGTCTTGGAAAAATGCACAATGTGTCACGAAAACTACAAGGAATTTAAACAAGGTGAGCCGATCGGCGCGATCAGCTACAAGATCCCGATCCGATGAATGCGGCATCTGCCGTTTTGTTTGCCGATTGATTTGAAACCACGTTCAACTGCGGTCCTGTTCCTGTTTGGTTGGACAGATCTTGGGCGTTGCAGTCAGCAAGCACTCGTGTCCAGTTTGGTTGAATCTAGAGGAGTTCGCTCAACGTGAGCTCCAAGGGGATTGTTCTGTGGGACCTGATCGTTGGTTCTCTACGGCAATCACATTTTCTGATCGTCAGCAGTGACATCAGGAAGCGGCGTCAGCGAGCGGGCATCCCGGTTGGCCTGCGAATCGTCATGAACGCTCGCCATCTGCGGCGACGCGAAAAATTGGACCGCGGCTGACGACTGCTTCGATGAGATCGGCTTCGATGAGATCGGCTTCGATGTTGTCATCGACAGGATCGGTAGGCAGTGCTTGTTGTCCGTTGTAGCCAATCAATTTTTGCACACTCGGATTCATGAAGTACGCGGCACTAACAATGGTGGACAAGACGCGGAAGATTCGGCGGTTGTGTTTGCGCAGATACTCCACGTGCGTGCTTGGTTCTTTTGCGGTTGCCGATGCGATGAGTGTTTGAAGTGGTTCGGCAAGTTCTGGCCGCGCATCGAGAACGCTTTGATGCCAAGTTTCGAGGTCTGCTTGGCTGGCCGACGGCATGCCATCGCTCGCTGGAATCAGAACATCTGCGAGACGATTGAGGGTTTCGAGATCCGCTTTGTGAAGCATTAGCCTGATACCCGCTGATTGGGTACTCTCTGATTGGTCCGGTGTTGTACGAGGTGTTCAGTGCACCGTAACGCTAAGGCGGCAATCGTTGCCGTTGGATTCATTCCGCTCGAGGTTGGCCAAATGCTGCCGTCGAAGATGTACAGGTTGGGGATGTCGTGAGTGCGGCCCCATTGGTCAACGACGGAGGATTCTGGAGCGTTCCCCATTTTGCAGGTCCCTAACAAATGCCAACCAGTTTCTCGTATCTTGGGGGCGATCATCGTTTCGTAGGCGCCCGCAGCTTCCAATGATTGCCGTGCTTTGGCGAGATGAAAATCCAACATTCGATTCGAGTTTTCGGACATCCGGTAGGTGATTTTTGGCGCAGGGATTCCGTCACTGTCTCGAGCCAAAGAGTCCAACTCGACCCGATTGTGTTCGTTCGGCAGATCTTCGGCGCTGATCCCCCACATTGCCGAGTGTCCGAGACGTTTTCGAATCCCATCGTGGAAACGTTCGCCCCAGATTTCGTTTTCCTCACCCCAGGGATAAGTGCTGGTCATCCGCATGGGACCGCCGGTCGGCAGTAGGCCCCATTTCGCGCCTCTCACAAAACCACGGCGGGTGTCGGTTTCATAAAACTCGAGGCTGTGCACGTGCTGGCCCCACACGCCATGGGTACTTCCCAAATCGTCTTCGAACAAACCAACGACGGTTCCGTACGGGTGCATCATCAATCGTTTCCCAACGAGTCCTGAAGAATTGGCTAACCCGTCAGGATGTTGGTCGTTTTTTGAAAGAAGTAATAACCTCGGTGTGCCGATCCCGTTGGCTCCCAGGATCGTAACGCCTGCAGGCTGGAAGTGCTCTTTCCCTTGACGGTCAACATAGTGCGCCCCGGTCACTAATCCAGTCTTGTTCATTTCCAATTGGCGGACTCGCGCACCGGTAATCAACGTCACTCCGCGTGCAACATTGTCGGGCCAGTGGGTTTTGTCGACACTTCCCTTGGCACCTTCGACACAGCCCCACATGCAGGTTGCTCGCTGGGTGCATTGGTTCAGTGCCCGATAGGGTCGCGTGGCGATTGCATTGGATGCTGGCCACCAGTGCCAGCCGAGTTGATTGTGCGCCCTGGCAATCTTGCGGCCCATTCGCGACAGCGGGTAAGCGGGAAGCGGCGGCCCTTTGCCAGGCGGAAAAGCGGGGTCACCTCCCAGTCCCGAAATTCCAAAATCTGCCTCGACTTGTTCGTAGTAGGGTTCCAGATCCTGATAGCTTAGTGGCCAATCGTCGGCGATTCCGTCGAGCGAGCGGACACGAAAGTCGGACGGCATGTTGCGCTGCCATTGCGCTGCATAAATGACGGTGCTGCCGCCGACCGCGTTGAAGAGAGTTGCCGAAATGTCTGAATCGGTGTCGACGATCGGATAGTCTGCTGGAGCTTGCCGGTAATTCGGGTTGGGCCCCCAATCGCGGTCAGTTCGCACTTCATAGTCGGCATGTCCCGCGCGTGCTTTGGACTCGTCTGGCCACTCACCCTGCTCCAAGACGACGACTCGAACCCCTGCTTGAACCAGTCGACGGGCGGCAACCGCGCCAGTTGGCCCGGCACCAATGATCAATACGTCAGGGTGAGTCTCTACTGTCATGGCCGTAGCTTAACGTAATCGTGGTTGTTCCGGCATCCGTTGACCTCGTCGTCATGCTGAGGGCACCACCCGATGCTCTTGTTTCTGTTCCTGCTGGAACTTTGCCATGAATGTCGAGCACTGTTCGCTCACGATTCTCGCAGCCTTTCTGATCAACTGGCCAGATTCGTCGCACAGTATCGGGCAATGCTGTGCGAGGGACCTGAATGGGACGCATCGCCTGCCCACACTCTCGGGGGTTTTTACTCTCGGGTTTTTTACTGTTCCATTTCAGGTTCGCTGAATATCGCAAGGTGATGCGAATGCGATCGGAGAGATCGCCAGCCATTTTTAGGCCTGACTTGGCAGCCAGTCAGGCGTGCGAGTTACGATTCGATCAATGGTGCTGGGAATCTACCAACGTGGTCGATCTCGGGAGCATGCATTTTGTCGAATCTTATTCGCAAGGTTTGCGACACGCTTCAGCGTGGTCAAATCGCACCATTTAAAAGAAGCCGGGGTTCATTAGAATCTAAGCATGGTTGGGGTCGACCAAACGACACAATGCGTCAGTCTCTTTTCATTTCGTCGCGGGAGGCGTGCGTCGAGAAAATTGTGTTTTGAATCGCAGTTTTTTGATGCCAGCGCTTCTCCGCCTTGATCAACCAGTACCGGATGGCAGAGTAATTGGATGCCAGAACACGAAGTTAATCCGTATCGACCGCCTGAAACCGGGGATCTCTCGTTGGATGAGAGTGCATCAGTTTCAGTGACCTTGGCGAATGACGCCCGCAGTCGCCGCATCGCCACCAATCAATACCTGTTGCGGTGGCACCCCAAGCGGTTGTTTTTTGGCTCTGTCCTGATCATTGGTGTAAGCACGCTGTGTATTCATTATTCGATTCGAGTTGGATTCCCGTTGTTTGCGTTGACGATGATCGCAGTCATGGCTTTGTCTTCACTGGCTTATGCGGCCCTTGTGTGGCGAGCGAAATCACAGATCGCCGAGGCGTTCAATCGTTCAGGGCTGAGTCTCGATGAACCTTATACTCTGCGGGCAGATGCTGAGGAGTTTCAGTTTGTGACGGCTCACGGAGTCCTTTGCCGCTGGCCGTACGGCCAGATTCAGGTGCACCGAACCTCTCGAGGCGTGTTGATCAGCCCGGAGCCATTACTGTTCTTTTTGATTCCGAAACACCATGACGCCCATCTAGAAGAGACTGGGCGGTTCGTGCAGGCAGTGCAATTACACGTTGAAGAGAATTCGCAGGACCAGCCTGTGAGCTGAGGTCTGAGGTAAGGAACGAAATCAGTGGTCACGATCCGAATTGCTCATTCGTAACCAACTACATGTCCAAGCGAAGTCGTGATCGTGTGATGAACCACAGAGTAGATGGCCGGTCTTCAGGTGGTGACTTTGTGTTCCTCAACGGCGGGATTCAGTGAATTCATACTTCTAAACTTCTCTCCTTCGTCAACCGCAATGGCCGATCGTGTTTGCCACCTCGTCAGTTAGGATTAGATGTGATTTGCAGCGTGTATAAACGCTGGGTCCATAAATCTTGGGCCAGCCACTTCTTCGGCGGTGGTTCAGTCCCAGGGCAATGTGATTCTTTTAGATTAGCGGAAGGAAAGGGCTCACGATCACATTGATTGACCAGCTGGAAAGTCATCGCGGTCGATTGGACTGATTGTTTTTACTGTTCACCCCGATGTTGTCGAACCTTTGATTGCTGAAACGATGACACGTGAGGAACGTTCCGAGTAAATTGAGATCTCGGTGTTCCTTGATGCTTTGGCCTCCATGTGGTGATGGTACCCATGAATCGAATTCGCTTGCTGATTCTCACCTGTCCGACGCTGATTGCGATGCTCTGTTGCGGTGTCGCTGCGGAAGAATTGCAGCCGGATTTTGGTGTGAGCGCCACTTTTTCAATCGTTGCTGTTGATCCTGCTACCGGTGAATGTGGTGCTGCGGTCGCGAGTAAATATCCAGCTGTTGGGAAAGTCGTTCCCTATGTACGGGCAGGAGTAGGGGCTTTTTGCACACAGCATTGGCACAATCCAAGTTGGGGCGAGCGTGCGCTCGACCTGTTGGAGGCTGGCCATGGGTCCGAAGAAGTCTTGGGGATTTTGCTTGCTGACGATGCCAGACGAGGCAAACGGCAGTTGGCAATCATCGACATGCAAGGAAGGGCCGCAAATCGAAATCCCACCAACGCTGACGCTGCCGGTGAATACTGGGGAGCGATGAGTGGAAAATTCTTTTCCTGCCAAGGGAATACGCTAACTGGCCGGCAGGTTGTGGTGGCGATGGCGGAAGCTTTCGAGGAGACCGATGGAAGTCTGGCCGATCGGTTGCTGGCTGCGTTGCTCGCAGCCGATCAGGAGGGAGGCGATCATCGGGGGCGGTTGGCGGCAGGAATTCGAATCGCCAAAACGGGGCATGATGGGAACTGGTTCGAATTAGATGTCGATCAGAGTGATGACGCAGTCACCGACCTCTACAAGAAATATCTTTCCGTCGACCACGAAGCGAAAGGAGATTGGTCGGTCCGAGCAGCCAGCGTTTCCCCGGCGGCGCCTCGACATCCGCCAGGAATATCGCTTGAGGCCGTCGAAGTGGCTGAAGCAAGTGGGGGCACTGGATTGACCGAGGGAGTTCGCGTCTCCTCGGGACGGCGAGTTCAAGCGAGTCCTTGGTCCGCTCGACTCGTTGCACGCTTGAGACGATTACTAGCTCGTCGTATCCCCAGCAATCGTGTTCCGGCCAACTCAAATCGATAGCGACTGGCCGCCTTCCTGCTTCCTTGCAATTTGTTTCAGATCGATTGCATCGGTCTTCGCGGACGTTTCTTTTAGCTTTGAATGCTAGCAATGATCGTCGCGGGTTGCGATTGGTTTACCAAGCTTGCCGTTGTTTTTTATTGGTTCGCCAATTTTGGCAAGAAATAGGCGGCGATTGCTTGCAGTCACGCGTTTTGGGGATGGATTTTGCTGGTCGTGGTGACCCGTTTGATGGATCACTTTGGCAATTGCTCTGTTCGCTCCGCTCGGCATTCAATACAAGCGGTGTACGACGGATTCCAATGGTTGCCAAGGAAGGCGGCTTTTCCGACTCGTCACTGCCCAGAGACCCGAACACCACGGCAACACGCCTGGGGCCGAAATGAATCACCCCACTTTGCTAACGATCTACCGAGCCATGTTCGCGGCACGTCAGATCGACCAAGTCTCGCAAAAAATCATTCAAAGCGGCGAAGCCTTCTTCCATTTGTCAGGCGCGGGGCATGAAGCGTCGGTTGCGTTGACGCCCCATTTGGTGAGCGATGATTGGTTGCATTGTCATTACCGAGACAAGGCAATGTTGCTTGCTCGTGGAGTGAAGATGCGCTCGTTCTTTGACGCGATGCTTTGCAATGATGCATCCGATTCGCGGGGACGTCGCATGAGTGCATTCTTTAGCGATCGTGAGCTGAAGATTCTGAGCATGGTGACACCAACCGGAAATGGTGCTTTGCAATCGGTTGGGGTTGCTGCTGCGGTGAAGCAGCAAGCGTCGAACCCAATTGTGATGTGTGGTTTTGGCGATGGGACTGCCCAGCAGGGAGAAGTGCTGGAGGCGATCGGTGAAGCATCGCGGGACAATTTGCCCGTTTTGTTTATGGTTCAAGATAATCGTTGGGCGATTTCGACCAGCACGGAAGGGCGGACCTTCTTCTCGTTGCCAGAGGGACAAGCTGATTCGTTTTGTGGCGTACCCATTTGTCGTATCGATGGGCGTGATGCTGTCGCCGCGATGCAGCAATTTGGCGAGATCGTCACGCAAATGCGAGAATCTCGCAAGCCGCAGATCGTCATTTTTGAAGTGGAACGGTTGGATAGCCACACCAACGCTGATGATCAGACAATCTATCGCAGCGAGTCAGAACTCAGTCGGTCCGCCGAGTCGGGCGATCCGATTCTGCGGCTGGAAAAACCGTTGCTCGACGATGGCTGTGCTGCAGAAGCCCTGCAGCAAATCCGAATCGACGTGGAGCAAGAAGTTGCCGCCGCCGCAGCGGAAGCTGCGCAGGGTGGCCAACCAGCAACCGAGCCGGCAGCAATTCGTCCGATACGCGCTGACTTGCAGCATCCGCAGAGCGAGAAACGGGGCGACGAACTTCCTGATTCAGCCAACCCAGATTCAGCCAACCCAGATTCAGCAAATCAGGAATCGTTGACGATGGGCAAGGCAATTCGTCATGTCCTGCAGCATCAATTGCAAAATGATTCGCGGATTTTCCTTTACGGCCAAGATATCGAAGATCCCAAGGGAGATGTGTTTGGGATCACCCGCGGTTTGAGTACCGAGCATCCCGATCGTGTTCGCAATGCACCGTTGTCCGAATCGACCATTTTAGGGACATCGATCGGTCGCGCGTTAGCGGGGCAGAAACCTGTTGCTTTTATTCAATTCGCAGATTTTTTGCCGTTGGGCAACAACCAGTTGACTGCGGAAATGGCAAGTATGTTTTGGCGAACGGATGGTGATTGGCAAGTGCCAGTGATCGTGATGGTCGCTTGTGGCGCGTACCGCCCCGGTTTGGGGCCATACCATGCTCAGACATTGGAATCGACTCTCGCGCATACGCCTGGGTTGGATGTCTTTATGCCTTCGACAGCATGCGATGCAGCAGGCATGTTGAATGCTGCTTTCCGGTCTGACCGCCCAACGTTGTTCATGTATCCCAAGGCGATGCTGAACGATACATCACGGGCGACCTCTGCCGACGTTGACAAACAGTACATACCGATTGGAAATGCCCGGAAGACACGGGTCGGTCGTGATGTCACCTTTGTTGGTTGGGGCAACACGGTCACTTTGTGCGAACGTGCCGCGGACGTATTCGCGGATGTCGGCGTCGACGCGGATGTCATTGACCTGCGTAGCTTGGCCCCTTGGGACAAGAAGATGGTCGTCGCCTCGGCGGAAAAAACATCGCGTTTGATTGTGACCCACGAAGACAATCACACCTGCGGTTTCGGCGGTGAAGTCCTCGCAACGGTGGCGGAAGAATCTCGTTTCCCCGTGGCGATGCGAAGGGTGACTCGTGCCGATACATTTGTCCCCTGTAACTATCTCAATCAGCTGGAACTCTTGCCCAGTTTTCAACGGATTGTGGCAGCTGCCGCCGAATTGCTTGACTTTGATCTCAGTTGGGAACAGCCTGCTCAGCCAGACGAAGGCTATTTCGATGTGCCGGCAATCGGGTCCGCGCCATCGGATGAATCGGTTCTGGTGATTGAGTACAAAGCACAGCCGGGCGATCATCTTGATCGCGGTGACATCATTGCTGAAGTCGAAGCATCCAAGTCAGTTTTCCAGATCAGCACTCCTGTATCCGGCACGATCGACCAGCTATGCGTCCCAGAGGGAGACAACATCGCGGTCGGTAAACCGCTTGTCCGGGTCCAGCTTGATGCACCTGCAGTCACCGAGGCGACCACACTGGCAGAAAATCCTGGTGAACCCATTCTGGTTCGTCGGCGAGAGCACGATCGGTTGGTGTTGCCGAGCCGAACTGAGCAGCGGCGGCCCTTCGATGTGGGGATTTCATCCGTGAGCGCCGTGACTGGAAATCGCTCGGTTTCAAATGAGGAACTGTTGGGTGATACCCAGGCTATGACGCCAGCAGACGTCATGCGACTGACGGGAATTGAAACACGTAATTGGGCTGGGGTCGGCGAAAATATTGTTGGTATGGCGGCCCGCGCCGCGCGACAAACACTCGCGCAAGAAGACCTTTCGGTGGACGAATTGGATCTTGTGATCTGTAGTACCACGAGCCCCAGTTCGGCAACGCCCTCGATGGCTTGCCAGGTACTGAACGAATTGGTTCGTGGAAATGCTTCCACGACCATGCAAGCGTACGACATCAATGCAGCGTGCAGTGGCTACCTTTACGCCTTGCAAGCTGGTTACGACTACTTGCAGAGCCGGCCAGATTCGCGGGTCTTGGTGGTGACAACGGAAGTGCTGTCACCGCTGTTGGATCGGTCTGATCTCGACACCGCGATTTTGTTTGGTGACGCAGCTTCCGCCACGATTTTGTATGGCGAGAGCTTTTTTGATCTCGCCAGAGGGAAGCTGTTGCGGCCGATCTTATCTGCCAAAGGAGAAGATGGCAGCGTGTTGACCGTCCCGTTTCGGGATCGCGGGTTCATCAAAATGCAAGGCAGCAAAGTCTTTAGCGAAGCAGTTCGTTCGATGGTGACAAGTCTGCAACATGCTTGTGAGTATGAGGGGATCACGACAAACGACTTGAATATGATCGTTCCCCATCAAGCAAATCAACGGATTCTTGATGCGATTCAGCGACGAGTTGAACCGAAGGTGTACAGCAACATTCGTCGTTTCGGAAACACCTCGTCCACCAGTATCCCGCTTTGCCTTAGCGAAGTGCTTCCCGAGTTCCACCAAGGAAATCGGATTGGACTGTGTGCGTTCGGCGGCGGCTTTACCTTTGGTGCCTGTCTCGTTGATGCGATCTAATTTGCTTGGCAGCACGCGGAGTGAGACCGACGGCCGCGTTCCGCGATTGAAAGTCGTTTGACTGAAATACGTCTGGCGTTGCTCGAAACGTGGCCGATTAGGCTGCACTGTTACCGCGATATACGCCTTGGTTTGACCGAATCAAACAACGATGCTGCTGATTTGAATGTGGCTCAAATCATCGGTTTTGCCCGCGTCACCAATTGGACCACGAAGCCCCAAGGATCTCTCAGCATGGCGTGTGTATCACCGTTGGGGGCTGTCTGAGGTTCAGCGATCAATTTTGCGCCAGCAGTGATCAATCGTTTGATGTCCAATTCCATGTCCTTGGCGACGAACGCAAGGTGCAGTGACATTGGGTGGATCGCTTCGTAATCTGGAACCGGGGCGTCATCGTTCCCGTAAATTTCTATCATCACGGTTCCGCTGTCGTCAGCCAAAAAATGCGCGTAGGGTGGATCAACTGTTCGCCGCTTGATTTGCATCCCTAGGTGCTCGACATACCATCGCCCCATGGCTAGCGGATCGGGCACATTAAACGCGACATGTTCGATCTTCATATCCAGTTCCTTTGGCAATCGGTTTGTGCCAATTAAAACGAGGCGGGTGCCGACATTCAATAGGCGATCGAAATCTGCAATGCCGCTTCTGAATCGATGCTTGCGAATCGGCATTTCGATTCGGTGATGTCGATCAGGCCTGCTTGTGTCTCGCACGATGCTTGTTTGAAGCACCGCTTCCATGGTGGGTCACGGGTGGTCCCATTTGAAGATGGTGCTTCCATTGCAAGCAGGGCCGTCCCACCCTGGCGTTCTCAGCGTGGGTATGCCCACTCAGGAATGACCAATTTGGGCATCGGCAACACTGTCTACTTGGAAGTTTGCTGTAGTTCCGCCATCGCCTCGCCCAGGGCCACTCCAACCTGCATGTAGGTTTCCGCATTTTGGTTGTAGTGAAATCCTTGTTCTCTGGGTGAGCTCTCCGCTGATTTCCAAAAACCACGCGTTTCGACACTCTTCACATTACCCTTGAAATCGGGGTAGTTTCCTTTTTCACCACTGACGGCGAGTTGTGCCTCGGCGACGATTCTGTGGGGACCTTCCATTTTCCAACCGTCGAAGCCGATCGTTGCGATTGCAAAGGGAGCCCGCGGGACCTCAAATTCTTTTCGTAGCGTTTTGATCAAGTGAACGAGGTTGCGTTCGTAACGACTCGCATTCGGTTCCCCGCCGTCTTTGTGTCCCTGCCACCACACAAACCCAGCGATCTCGTAGCCACGCCCTTTCCAGTGTGGGAACTCGTTATCAAAGTTATTCAAAACGTTGTGCGCTTCGCTAAAACAATCATCGTATTGCTTGCCTGCGTACCAGTTGACGGGCGTTGGATCCGTTCCTTTTTTCCAGCGAGATGCGGAATCTTTGTAGCCCGCGTAAACATATCCTTCGTGTTCGAATCGTTCGCTCCCGGGGGGAAGGAAATCCCAGCCAAGTGACCGATTTCCTTGTGACGCTTTCAGTAGCAGCACCGGTTCGTCGTGGTAGTCACCGATCACCGTTCCGAAACCGAGTTCGGGGCCGATGTTGTTGGACCCGGCACCGCAGCCAACATTCAGCCATTTGTTTGCGGTTGCGGTCACGACTCCCTTGTACCAAACGTCATCACGCGCGACCCAGTTGCCATTCGCATCGACCAAATGGGGGTATTTGCCATCTTGTTTGACAACGGTTGATAGCGTTCCAGGGATGTCGGTTCTGGCAATCCAGCCCAATCCATTGGCTTGGTGATTGAGGTACGTGATCTTGAATGGGACACGTTTTTCTGCGGCGAGTTTGATTGGATGGTAAATCGCTTCTGCGTCGACCAGTTTGCGGTATACCTCGCGACCATCGACTTCCATGAGGTTGTAAGTTGATCCACCATAGCCGGGCCGCAGTTCGTAAACTCCGTCAGTTTTGACTTGCAGGAAACCTCGGACGACGTGCGTTCCGCCTGGCGGATAGGGTGTGGGTTTGACTCCACCGAAGCTATCGAGTGCCATGGTTTTGGTGGGGGTCAGTTTGTCGTAATCTGCGTTCGGGTCATACGGTCCGGGGTAGACCGAGACGACGGGATCGATGAACTCGTTGCCCCAACGACTGCCTCCTCCAGTCACTTGGCCAATCCCCACCATGTTGGATTGTCCCGCCAGGATATAGACCTTGACTGGCTTCATCGGTTTGGTGGGCGTATCGCAGCGTCCTTCGAGGCTTGTGACAACGAACAGGGTGACCAGGACGGAACATTGGGTGAGGTGTTGAATCATGCTTTCGTAATTCCGTTGAAGGTGAGCGTGTGAATGCAACTCACCAAGGATTTTTGAAGTGTCTTGACCGCCCGAGCGGTTTGCTGCACTCAGGCCGCGTTCGGCGTTTTGTTTGGTTTGCGATTCCACCAAGTAAACCTTGGCGTTTCGGCGCTGGTTCAGAGAAGTTGCGGTTTGGTCAATTCAAAAGCATTTCATCGAACCGTTCCCGCTGTTCGATGAGTGCGGCAATCTTGTCTTTCGGGTTGGTGCGTGCTTCCAGCAAAATCCAGCCGTTGTAATCGATGCCTTGGAAGAATTTCATCAACTGCGGATAGGGATAGTCGCCGACATTGAATTCACGCACATGCACTGTCGCTCCGAAACGGTCTTTCAAAAGATTGAAGTTGTGTTTCAAGCCTTTACCGTTCAGATCCGCATCGTTCGAGTTCCAGCAGATGGTGGCGTTGGGGTGGTCCGCGACATCGAAAATCGCTTTCATGGTGTCGATTTCCTGTGTCCCTTTGCCGTGTACTTCGACGCGGATCTGTTGGCCGTATTCCTGTCCGTAACTGGCGACCTCATTCAGAGACTTGCCGATTTGTTCGATCGTCTGTTGCCGCGAAACGTTCTTGGGGAAGCCGTTTGGTTTCACCTTGACGCCAGAGCCACCACAGTCATGCATTAACCGAATGTACTGTTTGGTCAGTTCGATATTCGCTTTGACTTTGGCTGGGTCCGATTCGTGGTACTGGGCGTTTGATCCATAACCCACCAATGTCACGGGACTGTCCGAGAATCGTTTTCTAACTTCCAGGCGATCTGATTTCGAGAGGCTCGGTTCAACTCCGTGTTTGTGCTCAGTGCGCGTTTCGACACCCATGATGGCGGCTTTTTCGCACACATCGATCAAGGTCGGCAGGTCCATGTCCTTGCCCCACAGGTAGGTCACTAGACCGAATTGCATTCGTGGATTCTTCGTCGCAACGTCAGCGACTGCTGCGGTCGGCAGAGATGCGATGGTGGATCCCCCGGCAAGCCATGCGGTGCGGTTCAGGAAATCACGTCTGGTAATCGTGTTCATGGTGGTATGCTCGGGTGATTTTTTTCCAAGATCAAGCTGCGTGGCGTTATGGTAACCCGTTATCTGCTCTGGAGGTGTTAGGTTTTTGACCAACGTAATCAGAATTCGGTTTCTCCAACGCGTCGATCGATCTCCAGTTCGGTTTACAATCAGACCGCACCACCGATAGAGATCAACGCCAATCGGACCTCGGGAGCTGTCCGCTGAGTCTGCCTTCATTTGACGTTGGTGCAACGAATGCAGTGGGTAACTCGTCTGGTTCACGCGGACCAGATCTGGCCCAGTCTTCAAATCCCCTGGGATGATCGTGCGAAATACGGTTGCTGTGCTCGCTTTGATGCTAATTAGCCTGCTTGGTTTGGCACCCCCGTTCCGTTTGTCACACCCGTTTGGTTTGGGATCACCACTTGTAGCGATCGCCGATCAACCGAAGGCATCCAAGCCAACCTCGGTCAAAGTCGCTGCGGTGCAGGTCAACGGTTATGACAAGGGAGAATTGCCACGGGATGGTTTTCATCCTGTGAAGGCTTTGCTGCCGTACATCGCTCGAGCTGGTCGGGAGGAAGCGGAGTTGGTGGTCTTTCCTGAAGACGTGCTCGGACACATCAAAATACCGGGTCCCGAAACAAAATCGATTGCAGCGGCCGCGAAGGCGAACTCGATTTACGTGATCGTTGGCTGTTGGGAAGGATTGGCCGATGGAGCGTTTGCCAATCAGGCTTTGCTGTTCGATCGCAAGGGAGAAATTGTCGGCCGCTATGCGAAGACACATCGTGCAGTGGATCACTATGGGGGTGATCAGCCTTGGCAGCAGCCGCCAGCGGGCAAGAGTCGCCGTTGGATGTTAGAAAACGATCCCGAGTGGGAAATGCGTGAGGGGAGCGACCTGCCCGTGTTTGATCTCGATTTTGGTCGCGTTGGAATCATGACCTGCTACGACGGCTGGTTTCCCGAACCTCCGCGAGTACTTTCTTTGCGCGGTGCTGAGTTGATTGTGTGGATCAATGGTCGCCGCGGAGTCGTCGAGGATTTCATTGTTCGATCGGTAATGTTCCAAAGTCATGTTGCCGTCGTCACTGCGAATCAAGCCTATGGTGGTGGGACGATGATCGGCGACGGGAGAAGCCAAATCCTTGCGCAAGCACCGCCACGTCAGGAAGCCTATGTTTCCGCTGCGATCAACCTTGGTAGGGTCCGGCAGATGCGAGCAAGGAGCCGCAACTTCGCGCAGCGACGTCCTGAGCTATACCGTGACTTGGGGAGCGAATTGGTGCCGCCGCAGGCAGCAAGACAAGAAACTCGTTGACCGACAATCCTGCTGACTTTGCATCTGAATGTCCGGCGTATCGATCTGTCCGGCGTATCGATCAGTTCGGCGTATCGATCAGTTCGGTATCTTGATCAGTTCGGCGTATTGATCTGTTTAGGGGGCGGTTCAGAATCGCCAGGAATAACCGATTCGTGCTGTTGCCCCTGTGCCCAACACGCCGCTGCCATGGACCAAATAGGCTTTGTCCGTCAGGTTCTCACCGCTTAGGCTGAGGCGGTGTTGTCGGCAAGCGCCGAAGGTACGCCCCATGCGAATGTTGAGCGTTGCGAATCCGGGAGTACCGCCAATCGGGATGCGTTCGTCGGAGACGTCACGCACCGTATCCAAGCGGTCCTGTCGAGCGGAGGCCCACGTGTAAAGATTCAGGTAACACGCTGTACTTGGGTTGTCGTAGCGCAACCCCAGGATCCCTTGAGTTGGCGGAATCCGGCTGAGCGGTGCATTGGTGACTTGGTTCGTCCCGCGGATGTGCCAGAAATTTCCGTAAAGTGCCCAGGTCGGTGACAGCAGATAGTCACCGCTCAATTCGACACCTTGGACAAACGAATCTTGATTTGCTGACGCGAATGTGTTCGGTGCGGCTGTGATTGAAACGATGTTGTCTTTAATGTCGAGCCAAAACACCGATGTGCTAGTTCGCAGTCGCTCGTAGGCGGTTTTGAAGCCGACTTCATAATTCAATGACTTTTCAGGCACGAGTCCCAGGCTTGGGATGCTCTGGCCATCTTGCAGCACGTTGGGGTTGTTCGCCATTAGGTCGTCAAGGTTCGGAGCGCGGAACCCCTCAGAGATGGATCCGAATAGATTCAGCCGATCCGATGCCTTGTACGTGAGTCCAACCTGCGTGATCCAATCTTCGTAGCTAGCCTTGATGAACTGTGGCGTGCCGGAGATTTCCGGCGAGCCTGCAGTCTCGATCGATTCGAATCTGACTCCGGTCGTTCCGACCCACTTTGCGGTAAGTGGGACGTCCCAGTTTAGGAACCAACCGGCGCGACGGTACCATGCGTCATCGGGGATGATCGG
>JAQWPZ010000303.1 GCA_029245125.1 Rubripirellula sp. | reverse complement strand
TCTGCGGTTGCCGGTGCAGGATCTGCGGTTGCCGGTGCAGGATCTGCGGTTGCCGGTGCAGGATCTGCGGTTGCCGGTGCAGGATCTGCGGTTGCCGGTGCAGGATCTGCGGTTGTTCCACCGGTCGGCAGTTGCAAACTTTCTTCGCCAGAATCGTCTTTGTTAGAATTCTCGGCAGCGAGGTCTTCATCACTAACTTCTGGCAGTCCAATTCCACCTTCTAATTCGCGTTCCTCAGCCGCTCCTTCCATAGCACTCTGAAGGTTGGGAAGATCAAGATCGGGGATTCCGGGAATGCTGGTCCCACTTGGGAGTGTCGGAGGTAGGGAAGGATCTGCAGGCGAAAAATCTTGATCGGAAAACCACGCCATGAACTTTTCCGTTTCCGGATTCTTCAGGGTCTCGATTCGACTGTTTGCGAGTGCGATCATCGCCTCGGATTCCTTCGCCTTAGCAACTGCTTCGTAGGCGGTGATTGCGTCTTTAAGATTCCCGAGCGCCTCATTGGCCTGGGCGATTCCAAGATTAGCCCGAGAAACCAACAAGCGGTCTTTGCCCGTTTCCAAGACTTTATTGAAAGCTGATTGAGCATCTGCGAACAGACCTTTTGCTTCCTCACGATCTTGGTAGAGAGACTGCATGCCGTCGCTCAAGTACTGCTGACCTTGGTATAGCTTGGCCCATTGCCCGGCGATTGTATTCGGGTAATCCTCGTTAACGCCGGCTAGAGCCTCAGCGTCTCGCTTTCCCGCACCATTCATCAGTTCCAGCGTCGCTGAGCTTCGATTCCCCGTTTGTTGGGACGAGTAGAGTCCGTACGCGATCAAAGCGAGGAACAGAGCGGCAACTGCGAAAACGATTGACCGCTTGTGAGGCTCGATCGATTTGTCGATTTTATTCAGGTAGACCGCCAGGTCATTCTGTTGCAGCTCGTGACGACGTTCAGTCTTCATTGGATGTTGGGTCGATTGGAGTTGGGACTCGGTCTTGCTGCTTGGGTTAGCCAGCAGGGGATACCAAATCGGAAAATGCACTCATTGCCGCCTCTCACTGCGGGCCCGAAGTATAGGAATTGGCGGAGATTAGCGTCAATAGAGCCAGATTTTCACTGGTTCAGCGAGCCTTGGTACCGTGCCACTCGGGTCTCCGCACTCGGTCAATCGTCATTGTCGCGCGTCAGGTGACCGCTGCGGTTGATTGCCAAGAGCAGCCACATCATGACGGTCATGCTGCCGACGACCCCAAGCAGGCCCAGCAGGCTGATATCCTGCATTTGCAGCACGCTGGGCGTGGGAAATAGCAGTGGCGGGACCTTCATGGCCAGCATCAAGGCGGAACCTAGAAAAACAGCACTGGCCATCAGCCCGAGCACCATTCGGTTGACGGTCGGCCCAAGTCGCTGGTGTTCGAGCGTCATTCGCACCTCGCCTCGCCGAGCCTGGCGAAGCAACGAAATGATCTCATCGGGGGCCGCTTCCAGAAAATTCTCCGCCTCCAAATAGATTCGTCGGGCTTGCCGAATCCGCCGTTTGGGGCTCAGGCGACGAACCATCGTCTGCCGCACAAACCGGCGAACGACCTCGAGCGAGTCGAAACTTGCCCCCAATTCTCGCAGGGTTCCTTCCAGGGAAATCAGCATCTTTAACAGCAGTGCCGACTGGTTGGGCAACCGAATCGAGTGTCGGTGCAACATCTCACTCAAATCGTTCAGTGCCCCGGTCATGTCAAAGCTACCGAGGCTCTGACGACCATAAGTGCCGATGAATTCGGCCACGTCGATTGCCAAAGCTGATTCATCGAGCGTCGGTGGTGGATCGCCAATTCGCCGAATCAGACGCATTAACCGGTGTTGGTCGCCGGAAGAAATCGCCACCAAAATCTCTTCAATCGTCTCTCGCAATGCCTCATCGATCCGTCCGACCATGCCAAAATCAAGGATCCCTAGCTGCCCATTATCCATGACGATCAGATTGCCGCTGTGAGGATCGGCATGAAACATCGCCTCGTCAAACAGCATGGTGAGATAAACGCTGGCGATGGTCTCGGATAGCTTTCGTTTTCGATCTTCCCGCTCGGATTGCCATTTTCGACTGGCTGCCGAATGCTGGGGAATCGGCTTCGATTCCGTGGGAGGGGTGGCGAGTGGGACTTCGCTGTGGGAATCGCGATCGATTGGTTTTTCGGGTTCAACCGAGGTTCGCAATGTCGATTCGGACCCGTGATCACTCTGGCTGGAATCGGGGGAGAGTGGTTCCGCAATCTCCGCAGACAGTTGACTTTCAGAGACGTCGCGATCAGCGGCAGCGGGGTCAGATGGAGCGCGATCAGCGGCAGCGGGCGACAAGCCAGCTGGCTTGTCTCGACCAACCGTTTGGGTTGGCTGATGGCGTTGTTTCTCCGGCGACTCCGTTTCGTCTCTCAAAAATGCTTCGAGCGGTTGGCCGAGCAGTTCATCCATCACCAAGACCCGCCGGGTGCAAAGCTCGGTGAAGGGGCGGGGAATCACCACCTCAGCTTGCCGAGACCGAAATATCTCGGCGAAATGCTCCAGGTTTTGCCGCTCACGGGTGAAATCGAGTTCACGCATGATCATCGGAGCCAATTGACGAACCATGTCCGAAGGGCCCCAGGCAGCGAGCGCATCGACGCGTTCGGCAAGTTGTGCCAGTCCCACGAGCACTTCAACGTCCTGCCGCATGATCCGGTCGATATCATGCCGCTGAACCTTGATGACCACCTTGGTCCGGTTGTTCAATTCCGCACGATGAACCTGTCCGATCGAAGCGGTGGCTAAGGGGATTGGATCAATCGAACGAAAATGAGTTTGGTAGTCTTCCCCCAATTCCTCACGTAGCGTTGCCCGGACCTTCTCAATCGGATCGGGAGGAACGTTGATTCGCAAACGTTTTAGTTCCTCACCAAGTGCCGGCCCGACCAAATCTGGACGTGCAGCGAGCACCTGTCCCAATTTAATGAAGGTTGGGCCCAGATCGGTTAGGGCCATTCGGACGCGTTGTTCACGCGAGTATTTGGAAAGTGGCACACCCCCGCGATCTTTCAATGCATCGCGGAATGGCAACCGGAAATGAGTCAACCAATCAGCCAATCCGTAACGGCGCAGCACGGCCAGGATCTCACGCCACCGCTTCAAATTGCGGTACAGTTGTGGAATCGCCGTGATTTTCATGGCAAGATGTGAAAACGAGCAGTCCGAGGGAAAATGAAGGACAAAGTGGCGTCAGCAGCGAGTCGTCTTGGCGGCCTCAAGATTTGGTGGCGTTTCGATGGGGCACCAAAACCAGTCGCCAAACAAAAAACGGTTCGCTCGGCAAAACCACTCGCTATTCTGATTGCTAAAATGCACGGAGTGGTGGTCGTTTAATCTTTTCCCCTCTCTAGTCTTAGTCGATTGTTAAATTGGGTAGGTCCCCTGACGCTCACCGCTGAATTGATGGGGGTCAGCGTATCGATTGCAGCGATTCTAGGCATCATCGGGGCTTGGGCCGGCTCGGTCCTACAATCCGGGGGAAAGTTATGTCGCTCGATCGCGTTGATGCTGGTCGGTGGTTTGCTGTTCGCCGTGGGCTTACCGTTGGTGCTGCATGCCGGTGCCTGGGAATCAACCGCAGGCAAATTCGGCTGGTTGATGCTGACTCAAACGGGAGCTCGCGCCGAGGGGACCAGCCAGTACGGGATTTTTGCTGGCTTGGTCGCAGCGGGTTGGATTCACGGGCTGTACGGTGCCGCCATTGTGACCCTGACCACCTGGCATGGTGTTCGCAGGACGCCCTCGGCAATGATCCAGCAGAGCCGGCTGGATTTACCACCAATGGCCGCGTGGTGGCGTGTTCGGCTTCCGATGGCTGCACCATGGTTCTTGCTCGGTTTACTGATAACGGCGTTGTTAGCTGCCAGTGAAATGACGGTAGTTGATCTGTACGGCTTTCGCACGATCGCTGATGAATTCTATCTGTTTTACGCAACCGACCCATCTTTATTGGCTGTGTTCGTTGCTTGTGCGATGCCATTGGCAATTTCGGCATGGTTGGTGGGATGGATGCTTGCCAGCCGCCGTCAAACGATCGCAACCCAGAGCGACCAAGGTTACACAGCCGACGAAGCTGAAACCTATCCGCCGTTTGCGAATGCCTTGGCCGGGATGGTTGGTCTAGGCCTGGTGTCATTGATCGTCGGGGTTCCGATGATTGGTTTGCTGATCAAGCTTGGGCATGAAGTTGTGGTGGTGGATGGAACCGTGGAGGCAAGTTGGTCGTGGGGAGAGTCGGCCAGTCGCCTGTTCTCGGCGCCTCGTGATTTCGCCTCGGAATATCAGTGGACGGCGATTATTGCCATGCTCGCCGGGAGCTGCTCGCTGTTGATCGCGTCTCCGCTGGCAGTGCTGGGGCGAACGAAAGCCCGCTGGGAGCCTTGGCTCGACGGAGTATCAGTCATCGCCTTCGTGATTCCTGGGCCAATTGTGGGGATGGTTGTCGTTTGGATTTTTCAGCGTTCGGTGCCAGGATTTGGGTACCTCTATCAACAAACATTGGTCCCAACCTTGATCGCGGTGTTGGTTCGGGCGGTCCCCGTGTCTTATTGGATATTGCGTTCCTCGTTTCGAGGTATTTCTGATTCCATTTTGGATACCTCTCGGCTGGATGCTTCACCGCTACGGCGATTTTTTGCGATTCATCGGCCTTTGTTAGCACGCGGGTGGTTTGCCGCTGCCTTGGCAGGGGCTTTGGTTGCATCGGGGGACCTGCCTGCCACGTTGCCGGTAATCCCGCCAGGGGTAACCACGGTGGGGACACGCCTGTTTGGTCTGCTTCACAGCGGTGCCCGTTATCAAGAAGCCGCGTTGTCGATATGGTACGTTCTGGTGGTCGTCGTGATCTCGTCTCTTTTTGTTCGCCTGACTCTGGCTTCCAAGTTAAGATCGAGCTGAGACGTCACCCCCCTTCTCCTTCCTCTTGCTGCGTAGGGAATCCATGCCAAGGTTGGTGATCTGCTTTTTAAGCTGTCTTGTTTTGCGGTGCCTCGTTCCCGGCTCTGACGTGGCCTACGGCTATGAAACAGTCACTTTTCGTGATGGTGAGGAGAAGCAAACTGTGATTGCCAAGATCATGGTGGAGGCCCAAGACGGTGGATTGATGCTGTGTGCAGAGGATGGCCACATTTGGACTCTGCAGCCCGAGCAAATCTTGTCACGCGAGTCGAATGACCAACCGCTGGTGCCGATCAGTGATGACGAGATGGAAAAACGAATACTTGCCGAGCTCGGCGATGGCTTTTCGATCTATCGCACGCAGCATTACGTCGTCGCGTACAACAGTACCGAGGCTTATGCCCGCCAGGTCGCTGCGATGTACGAGCAGTTGTACCGAGGCTTTTTTACGTACTGGAAAAACCAATACTGGAAATTGCCCGAGCCCGAGTATCCGTTGGTCGCAGTGGTGCTACGAAACCACAATGCATTTCTGAAGTACGCGACCAGCGATATTGGTGAGACTGCCAATAGCGTGATCGGTTACTACCACTTGGCCAGTAACCGAATGATTACTTTTAATGTGCCGGACTTTGAACGCAACGTTTCCACCATCATCCACGAGGCAACCCACCAACTGGCGTACAACTGTGGACTTCAGACGCGGTTTGCTGATAATCCGATGTGGGTCAGTGAAGGGCTGGCGACTTTCTTCGAGGCACCCGATCGACGAAACCCAACGCGATGGCGAAACATCGGTCGCGTCAACCAAGTCAACCTACTCCGTTGGCGGCGTTACTTTCCCAACCGACCCTCCGAGTCATTGGCGACGCTGCTGGCGGATGACCGTAGGTTTCGGAATCAAGCTTCGGCCGCTTCTGCTTACGCCGAGTGCTGGGCGCTGACTTATTTTCTGATCAAAACGCGACGAAAAGAATACGTCGAATACCTGCGGACTCTTAGCAAGGGTCGACCGTTGGCCGAGAAAAGCCAAAAGGAGCGAATCGAGATGTTCGAACAAGCGTTCGATACCACGCTGGCAGAACTGGACAAAGATTTCGTCACGTTTCTTCGCCGAGTTCGCTAACGGACAGAACGCACTGGATACCGCGAACTCGAATTTACGTCAGCAAGTGTGGATGCTGCATTCGCGGTCCCAACCTTTGATCGCGTATCGACGGTGCCCGCCGACTTGATCTTGATGGCAGCGTAGTCAACCTCCGTAACGGTCACGCTGCGATTGGGACTGTTTCCCATAACGAGGTGAACCGTTTTCAAACGAACGCTGCTCGACACTGCTTTTCTGTCGACCGAAGGCCGAGGCTATTGGTCGCTGTAAACCAACGTGCTAGCTTCCTTGGTGACAGGAACCTTGCTCTGGTCACTCACGATCACGGCCTTCACCAAGTGAGTCCCAGCCGTGGTACCGCGAA
>JAQWPZ010000201.1 GCA_029245125.1 Rubripirellula sp. | reverse complement strand
AAACAGGCCTGGCCAACCTTCGCGGCCAGCAGAACGTCGAGTCGCGGATCAACCAGCTTTGCCGTTCAACCTGTCAGTCCGACGCACAAAACTCGGCACAAGACACTGTGGCCTACAGCGTTGCAGATCAAAGTACGCGGGTGCCTGCGTTACTTCTTGGTGCCTGCGTTACTTCTTGGTGCCTGCGTTACTTCTTGGTGCCTGCGTACTTCTTGGTGCCTGCGTACTTCTTGGTGCCTGCGTACTTCTTGGTGCCTGCGTACTTCGTCTTGATCTGCCGGTTCGTCCGCTATTGGGCGATGGTGATCTCATTGACAACGGTACTGACCCCCGGCTCCAACCGCATCAACATTTCGCTCATACGACGATCTCGCTGATTCGGAACGACGCCACTGATGATGGCGGTCCGCCCATCCATTCGCACGTTGATCTCGCGCAGCTGTGGTCGGGTGGTCAAGACGCGAAAACGTGTGAGAGCCACTCGTTGCACGACGGCCGGTTGCATTGGAGCCACCGAAATTGCTGAACGGAGCCTCGTTCGGATGATGGGTTGGCTGTTCTGGCTGTTGCCCCCGCCCAAGCCACCAAAGAGATTCCCGAAGCCGCCGAGGCCGCCGCCACCTAATCCACCAAACCCGCCAAGGCCTCCACCACCAGCGGCCCCAGTCGAGCCACTCGCCGCACTGAACCCCTGCCCAGTCGAGCCGGTCGAGCCAATCGTTTCGCCCCGATCTATCTCCGAAAAGGCAGCGTCCGCGTCCAACTGTCCATTTTCATTCGTGTTTGAGCCAATATCACCCGCATCTAGCCCCGCGGATTGAGCGATAGCGGAACTCCCCACACAGCAGGAAATAGCGAGAAATACACAAATTCGTACAATTCGATACATCATCAGTTACCGTCCACAGGGTTCAATCAACTCGACTCCTCCAGTTTAACTCCTACGCTCCACTTTCGTTCCGCCTTTTATTAGAACCAGAAATCTTTGATAAAGGCCCCAAGACGGGTCGAGTCCTCTCGAATAAAACCCTTATAACCGGGCCGATTGAATCGTTTTCATCCCTTCATCCCGATCACTTCCAACAATGAGCACTCTCAGGAACCAGCCTTCCATGCCTCCCCTGCCAAGATCTTTGTCACATCACTTTCTCGCCATGCTGACGCTGGCCTTCGCATTGGCACCCGCCGCGCTGCCACTGAGGGCTCAAAGCGATGACTCCGTACCAGGTGCTCCGAGACTTCTGCCGGAGGATACGCTCGCTTACCTTCGGATAGACAACGCCGAGGACCTCCGTGGCGATATGGCTGATTCCTCGATCGGTCGGATGCTGAATGATCCCCAAGTCCAGCCGTTCGCCAGCGAGATTTACCGCACCGTTGCTGACTTATTCGATCAGTTCGCCAGCGCTGCCGAAATTTCGATGGACGACTTGTTGGCTATCCCAAGGGGGCAAGTCGCACTCGCACTGATGCCGAAAAACATCTCCGATCAGGCCGAGGAGTCGATTCGGGATGACGAGGATCCAAATTCCGAGGACGCGATTCGGCGCAGAATCCAACGTAAACGCCGAGATCAAAATGGCTTCGCTGGCGTCTTTATCATTGACGCTGGCAAAAACGTCGATGATCTGGTCGGATTGATCGACCGCCTGGAAAGCCAAATCGTGACCAGCGGTTACGTTCGACGAACCACGAGCATCAAAAACGTCACGCTTGTCCAATTGCTGCCACCGCGGCAAGGCCGACCTGAGATCGAGTATTTCAAACGCGATGGGACAATCGTCTTTGGTATCGGGAGCAAAACCGCCTCCAAAGTTCTGGATCACTGGCTCGACCGAAGCGACGAATCAACGCTGGCAGATCGTGCCGACTTTTCGTCGGTCATGGCCCGCTGCGTTGGCGCCGAGGGTACCCGACCACAATTGACGTTCTTCGTCGATCCTTACAACATCATTCGTCGAATCGTCAATCAAGGTGGTGCTGCCGCTCTGGTTTGGCCCTTGGTCGAAAACCTGGGCGTCGGCAAAATCCGTGGGATGGGCGGCAGTTCATTCCGTGGCGGAGAAGTGTTCGACGACATCATGCACCTTCACGTTTTAATCGATCCCCCACGTGATGGAATCTTTGGCGTGCTGCGTCCGGAGACTGGCGATTCAACTCCACCACAATGGGTCCCCAACGACGTCACCAGTTACACCTCGATGTACTGGGACTTCGAAACGACCTATGACAATGTCGGGGGAATCCTCGAAATTTTCAACGGTGCAGATGCCATGACTCGCCTCGTTGAGCAACCGGTCGAAACAAGGACCGGGGTCGCACTGCGGGATGATGTGATCGGCAACATGGCTGGCCGCTACGTCACGCTACGATGGATCGAGCCCCCCATCAAATTGAACAGCACAGCACAACTCCATGCCGTTCAAATCAAAGACAAAGTGCAAGCGAAGCAAATGATGGCAAACATTCGCGATCGCTTCCCCAACGAAATGCAAACCGAAACGATTGGGGGCTATGTTGCTTACACCTCGAACCGCCCGCGAAACGAAAATCTGCCGGAAACATTCCGCCAGGCGACGCTCAACCTGATGTTGCTCGATGATTGGATCGTTTTCTCAGACAGTCGAGCATTTCTAGAACGAGTGACGCAGTCAAATCGTGACGGCCGACCAAGACTGCTGACTGTGCCAGAATACGAATTGGTCAGCTCCGAACTTGGAGGCAAGCTGGATGGTGAGAAGCCATTCATGGTTTCGTTCCTTCGCTCCTCGGACTACATCCGCCAAATGTATGAATTGGTCAAATCGCCCGAAACACAACGTTTCGTGCGACAGGCAGGGCAAAACAACCCTGTAGCGGCCAAAGTTTCGGCGATGCTGGAGAACAACCAATTGCCGCCCTTTGAGGAGCTGAAAAAGTACTTCGCCCCAAGTGGGACGTTCGCCTATGACGAACCATCCGGCATGCACTTGGGTTCGTTCACGCTCCGTGCTGACGAATAGCGGACCAAGTTCGAGCGAGATGCAGCAAGCATCACTCCAATGCTGATGCGAACTCTGTTCGCATCAGCAAACCCGGCATGAACCGTCAGCAATCGGCTCGGATGGAATCGGCTCGGAAACGTGGATGGTGCATCAATCGGCACTTCCACTCAAACGCAGATCTGGGTGACTCGGCCGTCTCAGGCAAAAAGCCTCAGATGCTGGACTCAAGCGTCAGCGTGAACGCCAGCAGACAGGGAGCGGCCTGCCGGCGGCATCTCAACTGTTCGCGAATCTGATCTCCTGTCGCGAGCGGCAGATCATCTCTTTTTTGCCACACAGCTTGATGCGTTGGCAACCACGCCGCGGAGCATGAGTGGGCCCTGATTCAAACTGAGCCCTGATTCAAACTGAGCCCGTTTGGTGGAGCAGTCCCCGGCTTCAATCGCGAGCTGAACCTTCATGCTCGAAGAGAACACAGATTGGTGAGGGCGTGTTGATCACCTTCCGATTATAAGTCAGTTCACCTGTGTCATCATTGACGGCAAAAACCGACAAAGTATTTGAGTCTTGTCCGCCAGCCAACAACCATTGCCCAGATGGATCGAGGTTAAAGTTTCGCGGCGTTGCCCCACGCACATGCTCTCGTTCCACCACCTTCAACTCGCCCGTCTTTGAATCTACGGAATAGACCGTAATGGTGTCATGCCCTCGATTTGCCGAGTAGACAAACCGACCGTTGGGATGCACTCGGATTTCAGAGGAGCTTTTGAACAGCTCTTTGTCAAGCTTGGCCTGCGGAACGGCGGGGATCGTTTGCTTCGCTGTCATCACACCGGACGCAGCATCATAATCGAACACAGTCACGCTCAGAGCCAACTCATTTAGCACGTAAACGATGTCTTTGGTCGGGTGAAATTTTAGATGCCGTGGGCCGCCACCTGGCGGCACATTTGCGGCACCGGAAGGCGTCAGAGTCGCCGAATCAGTGTCAACTTTGTAAATCACAACCTGGTCTAAACCGAGGTCTGGCACAAACGCGAAACGATTGTCAGGGGAGAAGCCAGCCCAATGTGCATGAGACGAATCTTGACGGCGCTCCACGACTCGCGATCCACCAGCGTGATTGATCAATGCGGTTTGCTTGTTCAGCGAGCCATCTTCGTTTAATTGGTAAGCAGCGACTGATCCACCGCCATACTGTGCAGTCAACAGCGTCCGTCCGGTTGGATCGACCGCAACGTGGGCCGCCCCACCATCGCCAATCGGCAATGAATTATGAAGCGTTAGCTTCGGCTGCTTTCCCTGCTGCTCAATCTTGTAAGCGATCACCGAAGCGACTCCATCCAAACTTCCGACAGCGTACAAATGATGGCCTTCAGGATGCATTGCGAGGAATCCTGGACGCTGAACCTCGGCAGCAAGTTCCGACTCACTCAAACGACCCGTCTCAAGATCCAAAGTGCAGTGATAAATCCCACGACTTGGTCCGCCGCCTGTCCCGAGCCATACATCAATGGTTTCAGCCTGCGTGGTCATTGGAATTATCATTGTGATCAACAAAGGCAGCGCGATCAGTTTCATAGTGGTTGCACAACGTCAGATGGCGGGTAGCAAAAAGACGCATGATACCTGAGTCGCGAGCCTGAATGTTCGACCTAGCATGCAACTCCACGATGCTGTTGCGAGGGCCGGGACAAGTCGCCGCAGTGGGCAAACAGTGTGAAGCAGCGAATGGTTCCTCAGATCCGATAGCTTGGAACATCACACCAACCGAGCACGATTTGCAAGGGTTCCCCACGGGGCGTCCCGGTTTGACGAGGGCAAACACGTTCCTGACAACTAATTTGCCCGTTCCCAGTGCAATTGATGTTCAGTGTTCTAACGGCGATGAACGCCGTGTCGATCCGAAAAACATCGGTGGCAGCCGATAATCCATCCACACGTTTGCCGGCGTTGATACTGCCCGCGCTGTTACTGGCAACGCTGGCGAGCGATTGAACGCACACGGGATGAGGAATCGATTCAATTTGAAAAGCGCGGTCCGCTTTGGAGTGGACAGTTGAAAAAAAACCCGCCTGCCGAGACCAAGGCGATCTCAGCAAGCGGGGCTGTTTGCTCGCATCATATGGATGTGCGAGTGGGGTAGCCATGCCGAAGCATCGGCCCGCCGACTTCAGCTACGGGTTACCACCCCGTTGGCAAGTACAGCAATATTCCACTTGGTCACCTCCTTTCAAGATTTCGTTAGACGATTCCAGACCCGGTGCCAACCAGAATGAGTCTTTCCTCGTACGGAACGGAAATATCGCGATGCGTTATCGCGACACGACTCACACATTATCCCGACCGGTCAAATTCCGGCAAGTAAAAAATTGAGTCGAACTGAGGATTGAGACGTGATGCCGCGGGGGTTGGTTCGCCCCTAAGCAGAAGGTCGATCAATTTCGTAGTGAACAATGATCAAGATATCGCTAGCTGAAAACGAATTCATCGGTCCGCCACCACTATTGGATTGGGAGGAAATATTCCCGGTAATGGAAAGAATCCGAGCCCCGCTTTTTCTCATCCAACGATTGATTTGCTTTTCCGTCTCCGCGATGTCCGTATCGACGGTCTTGAAAATTTTGATTTGCTGCATTGAATCGTTTCGCAAGAGAGGACTCGTACCGACTAGATCTGCGAAACGATTATCACCTAGGCCCTAGCGTCTTGTCGACTGTTCATCTCTTTTTTCCGCGATGGGACGGCGTTCCTGCAGCATCGACCGACTCGGCTCCCAGAGCCTCAAGCGAACATCATCGATCGTGGCTTCTCCGGCGCCGATGATTTCAAACATCACGTGAACCTCGGTTTCCTGGGTGGCTTGCCGATAGAGTCGCACGGGGATCCAGCCCGCGCCACCGCGTACCAGGACACCCATCTCCTGGCCGCCGATGTTGTCGTATACCAACAAGCCTTGATGGGGTGATCCGAATCCCAACGTCCGCACCATCGCATCAATGCGAATTGCTTTTCCAGCCGCCACCCGAATCGCGGGGCTACGGATCTGGATCACGGTCCCCTCGTAGCCACCTGGCAGCGGATCATCGGCCAATGGGGAAACGCGTGCTCGCAGCGCCCCCACACCTTGGTAGGTTCCTCTGCGAATGTGCAACAACTCGCTCGTGGCACGATCTTTCATACGCTGTCCAAACGACCAGCGGTCTTGCCCCAGCAGATCAGGGGTATCCAGCGTTCCGGTTACCAGGCGATTAGTCCCCCATCCCGCATCGTCCATCAACGCCCGCCATGAAGCTTGAATCGGCGACGCGCCAAGCATGATCGGCGGACAACTCGTCGGCATCGGCCAATCCGGCATTAAAGCTTCCGCAAGTTGCCATTCACTTCGCAGAGCCCAAGCGTCGGCGCGACGTGCCATCCGCAGCGTTGCACCGGTGTCACCTGCACGGTAAGCAGGCTCGGCTTGCGAAAGTGTTTGCTCCGCCACTGTTACCAAATTCGTCGGTGCCGAACGCTCCGCTGCCCGCATGGCGTTCGCCATCGCCCAATTGTCTCGAGTGCGACGCACCAAGTCGCTTGCTAGCTGCCACCGGTCCAACCCGGCTTGTCGGGCAAACCGCTGCGCCGAAGCTGCCAAACGTCCTCCATCAGACGGATCACTACTAAGCACGACGATTTCGACGGCATCTGGTGATACGATCGAAAGCCGTGCCCCAGTGGGAGTCGATTCGGGAGAAATCCGTTCCGCTGTGAAGTGCGTCATCCGCCAAACCGTTTTCGCGGCGTCGGCAGGATTCAACAAAATTTCGATTGATTCGCCGTCACCCGCTAAGACCTCATCACCTCGACTAACAAGCGTCGTTAAGATCAACAACTCCGTGCCACCGATCGTCAACCTGGTACACCGGTAAGGTGCTCCAACCACACTCGGCGACGGCGATAAAGTTCCGGTCGCTACCCAAGGTGCAATCATCGCGATCATTCGATTGACATAGCTCAACGCCATCGATCGCTGGTCATCCATTGGCATCCCCGAAGAAACGGGCCGTGTGGACCGAAACAAAATTGCCCTGGGAGTCACTTCCAAGCTTCGCATGGCTTGAACCCACATCGAGTGCCAACGAAACGAATCAGGGGTTGGTGCGCCAATCGCATCGGCAATCGCTTCAACCTGCCGTAACATCGATTCCGGTGGCATGCTCATGATGCCAACCCCGGTCTCCACTTGCGCCCCAATACGTCGCTGAGTTCCTACCATCTGTGCAGCTTCTTCGTCGCCCGGTAAGCCTCGTATCCGCGGTGGCAAATCATCGATCAAACCATCAAGCAGTGGTGCATAACGTGTCCAACTCTCCGACGGCGCACCGATCAACGGACGCTGCCATTGCTCTGGCCACTTCCGCAAATTCTGGGAATGTAGAGTAAATTCTTCTAATTGCTGCAGATCCATCGCCTCCCCACTTCCCAAAAACCAGCCGGCGATCGGATCCAATAGCGACTCGATTGCTGGATCAGGAGAAGAAGGTGGAGGAGCGTAAATTTTAACACGAGCCCGAATCGCTTCACGCAAGATCTCCGCGCTGGGTGGCGACGCAAGCAGCACCGCATCGAAACCAAGCGAGCGAACCCAAAACAGCGGTTCCCCATTGTGCTGCAAGATGCGAGTCACCGTTCCACTCGGGAAAGCAGAGCCGGCGTCAACAACAAAACCCGAGCCATCGGGTGGCAATCGTCTCACCTGAGCTGAATCACCAGGGTTGGCTGTGCTTGGCCGCGATCCAACACCCAACGCTATCTCTTCACCAAGCGGTACCAAACCATCGACTTTCAACTCATCGATTCGCAAGGCTGTCTTACCGGGGCCCGCGTAAGCGTTGATGATGACACCGTCCACATAAGGTTCGCGGAGATCCGCATCCGAGCCATGTTCCTTCCGCAGTGCAACGTATTTCAGTCTTAATGGGCGTTCAATCGAGCCGACACCGATCGATGCAAACTCACCGGGACTCTGGTAACTCGCGCCGTAAACCATCACTGCGACGGGGCGTCGAGTTTCTACATCGCGCAGATAAGGGAAACGAACACGCAGACCGATGCGAGCCCCCTTCTTCGCACTCATCAGAGAAACGCCCGCCACCAAGTCATCCAACGGCTGAACCGGCTCGATCGGATAAACCAAGATCGCTTCAGTCCCATGACTCGCTTCAAACGTCAAAGTTTCACACCCGTCGCCTCCGACTCCCCCATCAACCAAATGTCCTTGCTTCAATAACCTTGCTTCACAATCTGAATGATCCAGGTACCAACGGGGTGGATGGGTATCGAGCGCATCGTAAATCTGCGCCTCGCATTGATTGAACTCTCCGCCAATGCACCAAGCGGTTAACAGAAAGAACGCCCACCGAACATGGCTCAACGGCCATCTTGGATGCAAGCTTTGCCAAGTCGGAACATCCGACGGCGATTTCAGCGAGGTGTGTTTAAGTGGGACCATGAATTGTTGACCGACTGCCGCCAACACGAAACAATCGCTTCGCCGTCACGGAATCGCGAAAGCGGAAGGAAGTCCCAGGCGGATTCAGACCAGTGTGTGTGGTGAACGCGACACCGTGTTGACAAAAGTCCACGTCGAGTCGCAGACCGCCACCATTGGCGTAAGGTGTTTCCATACCAAGATTTAGGGCTCCAAGCCAAGCCGAAACCACGTTGCAAAAAAGCGACGTTGCGTTTTGACATCGGCAACCGACCAATCATCCTAAGTCCTTACCCGGAAACAACTTCCAACCGCCAAATGGCTCTCGATGCCAACCTCTGGCATCCCAAATGCAATGGATGGCACACAGACAACTTCGCCTCACGCAGCCCTCACCGGAGCAACCTCGTATGCCCAATACCGCCAGTTCCTCCAATCAACTTAAAGACGAAACTCCAATCGAATTAAAGGAGCTCGCTCGCACTATCAACGCACTGCCAGCACGCTACCGCGATGCCGTTACTCCCGCTTTGAATCGCGTCGTCGAGTGCAGCACACGACGCCGCCGAATCCTAAATCTGGTTCAAGAAGCTCTCTCACAACTTCGCTTGGACATGAAATATTTGATCTTCGACCTCGAAGCGACACGTCGCGAACGCGATCAATACCGTGAACTGCTTGAAAAAGACGGACGCATGGAGTGAGACGAGAGTGCGTTTGAGGCTGACTGCTCTGCCCGTCGGGGCATGTTCAAAAAACAAAACATGCTTCGACCGTTCCTTCACGCAAGCCAGATCATGCGTGAAGAAACACCGGGCCAGAAACGAACGCTCTCGCAAATTCGCAAGCATGACTCAGGCAATTGAACACAATAAGTATTCAGACACTCCCGTCGAATCACAACGCTTGAATGCATCGCAGAACGCGGTAGCCGAATTCGCGACCGCTTGCCCACGTTGGCTTGCGTGCATGACTTCGAGCGGCCAGTAACTTCGAGCGGCCAGTGAATTCGAGCGGTCAGTGACATTTGTTGAGCAGTCACGCTCGCGAACTTCGCCGCAACCTTTGAGCGTCCGCAATCGGCCGCCCCAGACAGAAACTTTTCCTCTGTCGAACATGCCGCCGATTTTCTCTGCAAGATGACCGCGCGGTGATCAAGCTACCATTCGGCTACGACTACTCGATCCCGAGTCGCGATATCGTTTCGGCGGTAGCCCATTGCGGTAAGCCTCCGCGCCTCCAAAGGGCTGGCAAGGCTCCAGTTTGGCTAACGAACGGGCTGGCTAGCAGACAGCTTGGCTACCGAACAGCTTTGCCAGTGAATTCACCGATCGGCCAACCTTGTTTACCTCATTCAGGTCGACGCGAATTGAGCAGCGAATCTGCGTGCGGGGCAATCGAACTGCTGATCGTTTAATCCAAACGATTCAGAAATGGCTGTTTTACAACTATCCAATCTGAATCATCTTGGCCTCCCCACGGCTTGGTGGCTTGCATCAGCAGTGAAAATCGACCAGATTCCTGTGATGTTTGGAATCAAAAATTTGCAGCGGGGCCTGACAGTCAACTTTGCCAGCTTGGAACCGGCCGATGAGGATCCACAGCTACGCCCGGTGAACCTGCCCCAATTGCCAGAAATAATCGCCGATCGAATCGAATCGTGGGCCAGCGACCGCAAGGGCTGGTCGGTTGTTTCAAGCCAGAATGCGTCTGATTCTCGGGCGGCCAGTTCCCAAGCGGCCAGTTCCCAGCAAGCGACTGATCAAGAAATCCAAATCCACTTGACGCGAACGACCCGTCTATTTCGATTTGTTGACGACATCCGCGTTACATTGAACCGAGAGGGTCAGGGGACGCGAATCGATGCGACCAGTCAGTCGCGACTTGGCAAAGGCGACCTCGGACAAAACCCGAGAAACCTGAAAGAGTTCACCCAAATGCTACGAGGGCTTTAGAAAGCGATGCCAACTTTTTCACGATCCACCGATATCGTCATCGATTCGGTGGCGATCTCGTTTCTGCCCGTCACCATGCGGATGCCGCTGAAATTCGGCGCCGAATCGATCACAGAAGCCACCACGATCCGCGTCGCGGCAACTGTCCGCAACGCCGATGGCGAGACTGCTGTTGGCTGGGGCGAAACACCACTGGCAGTGACCTGGGCGTGGCCGAGTCCAACGCTGTCGTACCAACAGCGGCTCGATGTCGTCACCGATTTGTGTCACAAACTTGCCCAAGCTTGGGTCGATTCACCGGCGTCAGGCCACCCCATCGAAGTTGGTCATGAGTTTGTAGAACACCACCTTCCAAGTCTGCTAGCAGAGTTCAATCGAAGTCACGCTGATAATCCGGTTCCCCACTTAGCGGCCTTGATCGCCACCAGTGCATTCGATCTTGCAACCCACGATGCCTACGGAAAACTCCACCAGAAAGACATCTTCGAAACTTACAACCGTGACTATCTTTCGCACGACCTGTCACACTTTTTAACTCCCGCCGACGATTCGGTATCGTTCGCCGGAAAATACCCCTCGGACTATCTGGTTGATCAAGTTCCCCAGCAACTCCCAGTTTGGCATCTTGTCGGTGGACTCGATCCGCTGGAACAATCCGACACGAGCGGGGCTGAACCCGATGACGGATACCCCGTCACCTTGCGGCAGTGGATTCAAGCTGATGGATTGAATTGTTTGAAAATCAAACTGCGTGGCAATGACGCAGAGTGGGATTACAACCGAATCATCGCTGTCGGTGATTTAGCGATTGAGTTTTCCGCCGATGCTTTGTCCGCTGATTTCAATTGCACAGTCACCGACCCAGCCTATGTCAATCAGATCCTTGACCGTTTGCGTGAGAATCGCAGTGACATCTTTGACATGCTGGTGTACGTCGAGCAGCCATTCCCGTACGACTTGGAGCAGAACCAGATTGATGTGACGAGTGTGTCGGAGCGGAAGCCCCTGTTCTTGGACGAGAGTGCTCATGATTGGAAGTTCGTCGCACTGGGCAAGCAACTCGGCTGGACCGGCGTCGCATTGAAAACCTGCAAAACGCAAACCGGTGCATTGCTGAGTCTCTGTTGGGCCAAAGCGCACGGGATGCCTTTGATGGTGCAGGACCTGACCAATCTCATGCTGGCCCAGATCCCGCACGTTCGCTTGGCAGCCCATGCTGGAACAATCATGGGTATCGAATCGAACGGTATGCAGTTTTACCCCGCTGCATCCGCACCCGAAGCAGTCGTTCACCCGGGTCTTTTTCAGCGAACCAAGGGCACGCTCGACCTGTCCTCGATTCATGGCCCCGGATTCGGATACCGGATCGACGAAATCGAACGTGATCCGGGGTCACAAGTCGAATACCGAAGTCAAAAGTGAACACGGCGCGAGCTCGTGGTTAACTCGCAAGCTCTCGAACGCTGACGCAGCCGCTTCTGGCCACCACGATGTGGTCCAAGACTTGAATCCCCAACAGTTTCCCAGCTTCGGTTAATTGTTGGGTGACAAGTTGATCTTCGCGGCTCGGCTTTGGATCCCCACTGGGATGATTGTGGACGAGTAAAACCGCCGCAGCAGCGTGGCGAATGGCTGGTCGAAAAACTTCCCTTGGATGGACCAACGCCGCATCAAGTGTTCCGACCGTTACTTGATGTGTGCCAATCGGTTTATGCTTGGTATCCAAGGTCACCAAATGAAATTCCTCCTGCACACCATCGAAAGCCAACCGTCGAAAGGCTTGACGACAAAATTCGATCGCCTGGTCGGTACTGGTAATTCCCTCGACCGATTCATAAGGCCGGTCGGCGAGCGCGATACGGCGGCCTAATTCGATTCCCGCCATGATCTGGGTGTAGCTACTTCGAGTCATGGCGGGTGCAATATCGCGAAGCTCGCCCAACGTCGCGTCTGCTAATTCTCGCCAATGCAACGAAAATTGATTCGCGATACGTTGCCCGACTTCCATGGCAGGTTCGGTTGTTAACGCAACACGAACCAAAACCGACAACAACTCTGCATCGCTGAGCGAGTTGGCTCCGCACCGCAACAGACGCTCGCGGACGCGGCTTCGCGGCGGCGCAACGCTGCGAGCCTCACAAACTTGCCGATCAATCCAGCGACGCGCCTCCTGCATCGGTGGCTTGCTCCGCTGCCATTGATACACGGTGTTGCCACCGAGTTTGGATTCACGCAGCAGTCCGTCCCGAACCAATTGGCGAAGTAATCGAGAGACGTGCGATGGTGATGTCCCCGAGCAATGTGCCTTCGCCTGTTCCGACGAGAAACAATCTAAATCGACGAGCGGATGTATAACCGCTTCAAGTCGTTGCCGACGTTGCCTGCTCACAGAATGCCCCTTTCTGTGTGAGATGCAATGAGGACTCCGCCCCGGCGATCGAGGCGTCCATCCAAGCCGTAGTGTAGCGAAGTCGCTGCTGTCTGTCGGGATAAGGAAGCCGTACCAAACACCAAACCGATCCCGCAACCAAATCCCAGCCGGACAACTTGCAGGGAATCGAAGAGGCCAAAAAAGAAGGGGCCAGGCCAAGACAGAGACAACGCGAGTCTTTGAACAAAGCCTCGCAGGAAAGCAAGCCGCCCGAGAATCCACGCTAGCAAATCGTGATCCGCGCGTAATGGCGTGATGGGGACAGGCCAAGGCGCGGCGTGATGGGGACGGCGGCGTGATGGGGACAGGCCAAAACAATCACGCTGCGAATCACTGGCCAGCGATTTGTCGGGAAAACAAATCACTCACCATGAATCGCTAGCAAACGGCAGGCTCCCGATGATTGAGCAAGATCCGCAATGGCACTCGCTACGCCGATACGGTTTGCCAGCAATCGGGCTCGGTACTCACTTGATCCGAATCACTTCTAATTCATCAAACTTTCCAGATGACATACTGGCTCCGCCAATTGCCATCAATTCATTGCTAGCGAGTGGCAACAGTCGATGGAAGAACCGGTCGAGATCCAACTCTTTCAGCACTTCCCAGGATTCGCCGTCGGCAGATAACCTCTGCAGCAGGCCACTGTAAGTGCTCGCGTATAGCCTGCCTCCTACGGCGAATGCGGAGCTACCAAATCCATCCATCTCTTCCCCTTGCAGATTCGGTCCTCGGCCCCAGCTTTTCGTTTTTGGATCGTAAATATCGACCCGTGTCGAAATGCCCCCGTTGTGATCCATTCCGCCCATCACATAGATTTTTTCATCATGAGCGGCGAGCGACAACGCACGTCGCTGAAACGGCGGAGCGGGCAATGTTTGCCACTTAGGTTGCGATTGATCGAGATCTAGCACGCAGGCTGATTCGTGCCATTTCGATTCGCCATCTCCCTGCATGCTCCAACCACCGACCACATAGATTTTGTTACCAAGCACCGCAGCGTCAAAAGATGAACGAGGCTCAGGAAGCGGGGCTAATTCGGTCCATTTTTTCGTGGTTGGATCGTAGGCGGAAACGTCGCTCTGCGACCAAAGATCAGCATCCTCACCCTCTTTATTTTTGGCAGTGAAGCCTCCGATCCGGTACAGCTTGCCACCATGGGTCACCATCGCAAGCCCTTGCAAACCGGGCCCATCTCCCAAAGATTCCCAAGCATTTGGTTTTGTTAAATCGAGCCGCCACAATGTAT
>JAQWPZ010000174.1 GCA_029245125.1 Rubripirellula sp. | reverse complement strand
TCGATCGCCTTGAAACGCTTTGCCGGACTTAAACTTGCTTAATCAAAAAACAGAAACTCATTGGAATTCATAAGCACATGACAGAGGGATGCTAAAGCAAGGATCTTAGGGCTCACTCGCTCGGGAATTTCAACCGGCACTAGATTCAGTCCGTACCGTTCCGCGAGCTCCGCCTCCACCAAGCGACGTTCCTCATCGCTCAGGCTACGACTGTAGATGCGAATTTCCGCGATATCACCTGTCCAGAATTCACCATTGATATTGCCCTGCTGACCAAGCACCCACTCCGTATCGAGACGACGCTGGGCCAGCGGCGGCGCGGATTTCAACAGCCTTCCATTTTGAAAGATAGCCGCAGATTCTAAACTGTTGACAGCGGCCAAAACAAATGGATCTGACCGATTCGCGAGGTGGCCGGCCTTCGAGAATGCATCGCTAAATCGCACAGTGTTGTCACCCGTCAGCCCCAAGAACAACGAAGTACTGGCATTCCCTTCACTGCCATTCCAATTCGAAATGACTTCGCGATTCCCAGAACCATTCTGATCACTCACAACACAAATTATCGCGTGCTGCTGATCCTCCAAGATATCACCGGCAAGATACATAAAACGCCCCTGTCCATCGAACCGCAGAGTCGGTCTTCCCCCCAATCCTTTTCGAACGAATATCGGCTGCGAATTCACGTCTGACTGTGTAGCATCATTCCCCTGGCCCGAAAGATCAGGCAGGGCTGACACACGCGAACCATCTTGTTCATTCACCACAGCGTTATCGGCGCGGAGATGCAGCACGAGTGACGCACGGATCAATTGCTGCTCTTTCGTTGCCGGTGCGTTGGCCGGCAGCTTATCGGTTCCGCCAGCGACCGTTGCCGAATTCCCAGCCCTTGAAAACGTCAATGTTTGATTCACCAAATGTCGTGTCGCCGCAGCAATTTCCCGCTCTGATGGCTGACGCTGTAATACTCGTGACCATGCCTGTCGAATCTGTTCCTCTCGATCGGTCCAACCCTCGAAGATGACCTTTGCCAGATGCTCGCTGCGTTGATGCACAAAGCGATTATTGAGCAGTGCCAAAGCCTGGGTAGGAACGATAGTCACATTGCGTTGGCCACAACTCAGCGTCGGATCGCACAGATCAAAAGTCGTCATCATCGGCGGCAGCAAGCCACGCTTGAGGTACATGTAAAGACTGCGACGTTTTTGCTGTGCAGGTGATGACGCCTGCCAGGCAGAGGATTTCCGCGACAATCCCTCCAACGCCTCAGGACTGATCACAGGCTTGAAACCTGGTTTGCCAACTTGCAGATCGAGTTCACCGGAGACTGCCAACAGAGAATCTCGCAGCGTCTCGGCATCCAAGCGTCGCCGAGCAAATCGCCACAGCAACCGGTTGGCCGAATCACGCTTCCCAAGCTCCTCGGCCTGCGGATGCAGAACGGATTGCTGCCACGTTTGCGATGTCAGGATCGAGCGATGGATAGCCTTGATCCGTTGCCCACCTGACTGAAACTCCGACGCCAGCCAATCGAGCAATTTTGGATGTGTCGGCGGATCAGCCAAAAACCCGAAGTTGTTCGGAGTGCGAACAATGCCCTGACCAAAGTGATGCTGCCACAACCGATTGACCAACACACGCGAAGTCAACGGATTTCTCGGGTCGGCGATCCAGTGTGCCAACTGCAACCGCCGATGCGATGTTCTTGCTCCATCGGGCGGGACATCGAACGGTCGTTCCAATGCAGGAATGGACGAGAGCGATGCCGGAAGGACTTCGTCCATTGGATGCAGGCGTTCACCATTCTTCAACAGATGAATCGCTTTCGGCGTCGGCCCATCATCTGTCCACCCCAACACGTCGTTGAAACCTAATTTCTCGGCTGTGGGACCACCCAATTCGCCGGTCAGCAAAGGACCAGCCCAGAAAGCAGACGCCATCCGGTAGTAATCTTCCTGAGTGATTGCGTCGAACTTGTGCGAGTGGCATCGGGCACACTTCACGGTTAACGCAAGAAACGCCGACGACGTCGTGTGAACGAGATCCTCCAGTCGCTCGTATTGGTAATCAAGTTTGTCATTGGGCTCGTCATTCCAAGTGCCCAAACGTAAAAAACCAGTCGCGATCACTGAATTCTTGCTGCGGTTCGGAAGCTCATCACCGGCAAGCTGTTGCATCACGAATTGATCATACGGAAGATCACGGTTGAACGCATCGACGACCCAGTCACGGTACTTCCACGCAAATGGCTTATCCTGATCACGCTCGTATCCGCTGGTGTCCGCGTAACGAGCTAGATCTAACCAGTACCTTCCCCAACGTTCTCCGTACTGCGGAAGGTCAAGCAACCGATCAATCGCCTGCGGCCAAGCCGTGGTAAAATCAGCGGCAAGAAATATTTGAATTTCTTCCTCCGTCGGCGGTATCCCAATCAGGTCATAGTACAAACGGCGGAGAAGTGTTCGACGATCCGCCCGAGGTGCAGGCGTGATCCCCTCTGTTTCTAACTTCGCCAACACAAACGCATCAATCGGATTCTCTGGCTGAGGCAAACGTTCGAGCCGTGGTACCTCGGGGCGCACCACGGGCTGCAACGACCACCAATCACGCCCCGCCCGCACATCGTTCGTCCGTTCAAAGTAGTCAAGTTCCCGAAGTTCCGGCCACACTGCACCGCCGGCAATCCACTCACGAATGCGTTGAATGTCTTCCTCTGACAATTTCTGGGATCGCCCTTGTTTATCCGGAGGCATCTCACCGTCGATGACGCGTTGTAGCAAAAGACCGCCATCAAGATCCTGCAAGTCCAACACCTGCCCGGAATCGCCGCCCGCATGTAAACCTTCTCGCGTCGTCAGCAACAGTCCGCCCGAAGGTTCCTGTCCCTGATGGCATTCGACACAATGCCGAATCAGAAGTGGGGCGACATCGGCCTCGAAGTCAGGCGATCGATCTGCTGCATTGACGTTGATTCCGAAATCGACACACAGCAACACGAAAACCCAGACCAACCCACGCACACACAAATGATTCGATTCGAAGTAATGACCAAAGAAATTCGGCATTCTGTCGTAGCGTTTTGCTGATCTTCCTAACATTCGCTCGCTATCGTAATTGTCGTTCATTCAACTGTCGTAAAGATCTGACAGCCTGTTACACGTTCAACCTCTCGCAGCAACTCACCGATCCACGAGTGAATGCTCACCATCGCCGGTGACCACCTTGTTTGAATCTCGCAAACACGTGGATCGCGTGCATTATCAGAAACCTAGCCCGACCTAATATAACGCCCCAGCGGAGGCTGATCGAACATTCAGTCCCCAACCGACTTCCACCCCCAGAATTATTTGGCCGAACAGACTTTCACCACCGCAAGTGATCAGTCGCGATGGAACCTTTAAAAACGGGACGCTTATCATTGCTGGAACAAGAGTGTTGGCCCGACGGGCAACCGAAAACGATCGTGCGACTCACTCAGATCTTCAAAAGCGGGGATTCCGGTGGGACTGTTCACGTAATCGCCACGGATCAACAGGCTACGGTGGACGATGATGTCTGGGTGGATGACTGGCGAAAGACCATCGAAGCTGACAGGATCGCGAAAACGATCACCGTCGGCTGCCTCGGTCGACATCAACAAGATGTATTTTACGTTTTGCTGAAGGCGTACAGTTTTGTCCAACCGGATGTAACGAAAAGCGTCCCGTAACTCGCCGGGATTTTGGGACGAAACATAACATCGCGTGACCTCGGTTGCAGGGCGCGCATCATCGTCAGTGTTGAGCCGGAGAAGCCGCAGCAGATGATTCGATTCCATTTGGCGATTCTTGTTTCGGGACGCGTGCCCGGAGGGTTGATCGCGACTCTGCTCAGTTGGAACTGAACGAGCAGGGCGGTTGGAAACATCCTTATCGTGATCGTCGAACATTCCAAGATGCGACACCCATTTCTCACCGGCACCGGCTCTCAATTGAAATTCAAATCCAACCTCGCCGGTGATGTCGTTTCGCAAGTTGTGCCATCCGGGATTGACGATCAACTCCGGCCCCGCAGGCAACTGCAATTCCCTAGCATGCCCCCGGTTATGAATCTTCAACAGCATCGCCGCCAAATCAGCGACAAGATCACTTGTTGAATCCATGCTCCGATCACCGTCTTCGTACAGATTTTCCGCGAGGTCATACAGAATGGTTGGGCGACAAGCACCGCGAGAACCAACTGCGGACCAAGGAGCCCAAGGCATGGCCAATCCGCCATCCACAATCAACTTGTTCGATCCCTGGCGGATCGCCAAGGCATCGTTGAGATAAGGTGGCCCTAAGTGGCAGAAGAAAACTCGCGGTCGCGTATCGAGCGTCCCCCCGCCGTCGTCTGCTGCCTGCCAAGCAGCAAAAACATCATAGCTGTCCTGTGCTTCGTCGGCAGTGAGCGAGTGCCCAACAACACTCGCGAGCGTCGCATACAGATCGGTCAGCGTCACGATTGATCGGTTCAGCCTTCCGCCCGTCAAAACAGCAGGCCAAGAAACGACAAAGGGAACCCGGATGCCGCCTTCCCAAAGTTTAGCTTTCTTGCCGCGCAGCCCACCACTCTGCTGATTGCGGCCCAGGTTGTCGCCGACGTTGGGTCCATTGTCGCTAGTAAAAATCACGAGTGTATTCTCGATCAGTTTGTGCCCACCCCAACGAGGATCGTCAGTCGTTTTGAGCTGATCCAAGAGCTTGCCAAAGACGACATCGTTTTCCAGCACCATATCCTCGCGGTCACCTGCTTTCACGGTATCGCTGTAGGTGCTTTGCCCCTTGATTGGAGTCCCAGAAATTTCATCCGGTACGGCGTAGTCTCCGTCGGGATTCCTTTGAAAATGGTTTGCGTTTGGCACATAGTACAGAAAGAAAGGTTCGTCAGTACTTTTGGATTGGCGATCAATAAACGCTTCAGCTTCGCGTAGATAAAGTTCCCCAAGACGTCGCAAATCCCAATCGGGCGCCGCCAGGATCCGTGCTTCCCGTTTCTTCATTCCGATGAGCTTCATCTGACCGCGGTCGGTGAAAGTGAAGCGGTCGTCACGAATCAGAACACGCGGCTCTGTATCGAGTGGATCTTCCGTATTGCCAATGACACCAAAGTACTCATCAAAACCGTGGTGGGTCGGCCCATCAAGCAGCGGCTTGGTGAAGTCAACATCATGAAAATAGAAATCGTCTGCAGGTTGCCCCTCGCCATCATCGAAAGACATCCCAACGTGATACTTACCGACCCCGGCAGTGCGATAGCCGCTGGCCTGAAGCATTTCAGGCAAGGTCGTCAGCCCTTGCTGGATCATCGGAGTGTTGGGACCGTGAGGTAGCCAGCCTTGGTATTTCAAATACGCCCGATGAGCAAAACGCCCCGTCAACAAGGAATATCTTGTGGCACTGCACATCGATGCCGGGGCGTAGCCGTCCGTAAAGAGAATGCCTGCTCGAGCAAACTTTTCCAGATTCGGAGTCCGCAGCGTTCGTTCAATCGGCGGCGAGTCGGGATTGAGACGAATTCCGAGATAAGCGCTGGTATCTCCGATTCCCATATCGTCCGCCATCATGATGATGATGTTCGGCTTCAACGGTCGCTCCGCGCCCAAAACCTGTCCGTCAAGGCATGCCCAAACAACGGCCACCGAGACGATCGCGCGGGTAAGATGCCAGCCAAGGGTGAGCTTCCGAACGAGGGTGGATCCCTGGCTTTCTACGTGCATTAATAAGGTTCGCATCTGCTACTGATCTTTCGTTCGACTACTGACGTTTCTCAACGACGTTTCCTTGTTTATCGATCCCAAGCCGCTAAACAACTCGTTCTTTCTTGTCTCGCATTATGACCGCTAGACATTTGAGCTTTGCAAATCGCGACCCTGGACGCGTGTTCGCGCCGCACCGCGTTTATGGCTGCCTCCAACTCGCCGCGTTGCTTTGCGACGTCTACACCATCACGTTCTTAAAGCGATTCCGCATCACGCTCGCAACGCTCCACTTTCTTTTGCTGCTCGTCGTCCAACCAACCAAGGCAGGCAGCGTAGACTGCTAACACCTTGCAACCCTCCAATTACGAGACACATTGACTTCGAATTTCCTCGAGTTCGCAGCCTCTCTCCAATATTAGCTCGCAAAGATTCTGCTCCTCGGCATCGTCGGTCGCCACATTGAACCATTCCGTTACTCCAGAATTCAGGTGCCGCATCCACTAAAAATCAACTAAACGCATCACGTTCACCGACGGATGACAGTCGCAGGTAGAATGAAAGCTCAGACCGGTTGCTCCGCGCTGAATACTGCCCGCATCACCCCAGCGTCGTCAGCAACGGCCAGTCCAGCGAGCCCCGCCAGTCCAGCGAGCCCCACAAGTCCAGTGATCGCGTTTAGCGACACACGAACAAAGCGGCAAAGCGCGAAGTGATTTTTCAATCGCACCACGTCCATGCATTTCTGTTGACAGACGCAAGTTAACAGTCGTTTCAGATGCGAGTCAGTGCGGTCATTCCTGTTCAAATTCGGCCAAGATCTCAAGGATACCAACGCACGCATCTGCTCTCGGTGTCATTCGCACCCGAATGGCGTCGCAGCGAATTGGCGCAGCGGGATGCACGACGTTGTACTGATTTGCTCTCGTGTCATAGCGGTCAGTCACATACAGCTCGAACGGCTTCCAGTTTCCATTTTGCTCGACCTCAAGTGACCACTGAGCGGGAAACTTGACATCGAATCGATCCTGCATCCAGTAGATGCCGATACTTCTCAAGTTCTGCGGTTTCTGAAAGCGGGCCTCCACCCATTGTGACTTGCCCTTTTGTGGACGGCTTGTCCAGCGAGGTACTTTTTTGCCGCTGGAATACCGCGGTTCTTTTCCGTCACCCACCGCGTTGATCGTGTCGTCCGCGAACGTGTGTGACGCCGCAACTTCCGAGAAAACACTCTCCTTTGGCAATAAGTGAGGATCGAAGACAGCCAGCTCCGGATCAGACGGAAACCAAACACTCATTGAACTGACACTACGATTGTTCCACGCATAGTAGGGCGTCAGAACCAGCTGCACCTCTTCGACAGAACGGTCTGCGGTAACAGCTTGAGCAGCTATTCGTACTTGCAGAAACGAGCCAGCATCGATCGTCTTGGTGGAGACTGCCGCACCTGCAACATCCGGAGCTTTTGCGAAGAAGAAACGCTGTGTCGCACCACCATTGTCCACACCTTCGGCGCACAGAACAAACGGACCGCGGGTCAACGCGATGCGTTTCTGATTCGCCTGCACCGATGGGTGACACTCGTTAACACGAACCGGCATCGGCAAAGTTAGCTGCACAAGATCACCCGGTTTCCATTGGCGATCGATCGCGACAAATCCCTGCTCAATCTGCAGCGAAACATCCTCGCCATTGACGGTCAGACGCACAGCTTCGTCATTGGTGTCCAGATACCGATAAAGATCACCTGGCACAAATTGGTGACGAGCCCAGGTTGGTATTCGCAACAAAACCCGAAACTGTTTTTGCTTGGCAGGATTGACGACCAAACTGATTTCACCGTCATTCGGATAGGCAGTCTGTTGCTGCAGTTCAACTTTCACATCGCCGAGCGTGATTTCCGTCCGACTTTCAGCATAGAAGGTGATGTAAACGTCGCGATCATCGTGCGCGTAGGTCATCCCAGGCACCTGAGGAAGCAAGCGAGCCATATTGGAGGGACAACAGGCTGTTCCAAACCAAGGAGCTCGTCCGGCTGTGCCATGATTGAAAGGATGCTTGCCATCAGCATCCAACGGATTGACATAAAAGAATCGATTGCCTTCAAGATTCACCGCTGCGAGCACATTGTTCAGCAGTGCCACCTCGGCTACGTCGAGGTACTTCGCGTCCTTGTGCAAGAGAAACATACGATAGTTAAACAACACGTTGCCCACAGCGGCGCACGTCTCGTTAAACGCATCAGCATTCGGCAATTCATATTGAGGCCCGAACCCTTCAATCCCATGCACCGCCCCCAGTCCACCGGTGATGTGCATACGCGTGTTGGTGATGTCCCCCCAGATATGGTCGAGTGCTGTGCCATAACCGGACTCGCCGGTTAAAGACCCCACATCAGCCATCGCCGAATAAAGGTAGGTTGCCCGCACGGCATGGCCGACAGCTTCTTTCTGATCGGTTACCGCAGCGTGCTGCTGTGCATACGTCGGTGACATCACCCCTTCACCGTCTGGGACGTACGTATTCCCGCGGATTTCGAGAAACTTTTTTGCCATGTCAAGATAAAGCGGTTTGCCCGTAACGCGATGCAATTTGACAAGCGCCAACTCAAGCTCTTGATGACCGGGAGCTTGGCGGATCGGCGTGCCATCGTTGTAATCGGGGTCGCCAACAAAGAAAACTTCATTGATGTGCTGGGCGCTCTTTTCTGCAACATCAAGCAACTTCTTCTTTCCCGTTGCCTGATAGTAAGCGATCGCAGCCTCGTACAGATGCCCAACGTTGTATAGTTCGTGGCTATGCACAACAAACGTGTACGGCGCATCACCCATCATGTTCTTTTCTGTCCCGACACCAGTCGTGTGTGAAGGATACAGGTAACCATTCTGCTGTTGTGCTCCAGCGATGACGTCAGCCAATTCGTCAAGCTTCGCTTCCAATGCCGAGTCACGCCGTAGCTGCAACAAATATGCGGCTCCTTCCATCACCTTGTAGAGATCCGAGTCGATGAACCGGTGAGCCCGATGATCCTCTACTTCTTTGCCGGCAAGAAAGTCTCGCGCGGCCTGCAAGTGCTCAACACCAGGTTGTGTGCGTTCAAATGCAAATGGAACCAGCGTCTCCCGCTGAGTCACCAACCGGGGCCGCCAGAAGTCACTGGTCATTTGAACTTCGTTGAATGGCACCGGGCGCAACGGATAGTCGGCCACGACGGGGCCAACCAACATCGTGAGCATAAAAACAGGCGAGAGGATTTTCAGTTTCGATCGCAACACAGTGGCTCTCCACATTTGGAAATCTGTCCGACATCAAAGATTGAAAGTACAATTCCGCATCACGTATTCACTGTTCGGTCCGCGTCGGCAATGACAGGCCAAAACCGGGTTTGCTAGATGGTCGATATTGCGCATTGACGATTTCATTTTCGCCAAAATCAACATCACCACCTTCTGTCGTAACACCCTCAATCGTCGGAGCGTTGCCGTAGGCACCAACGAGATGAGCGGTGTAGACAGTCTTGAGCGCGCTGCCCCAGGTGTGCGGTGATGCACCGACAGCTTGCCGGATCAGACCCGGCATTTGATGACGCCACTTAGTAAACCCGTGGCCGCAAATGTCTTCCAGCCTGACGTCCAGCGTGCGAGTTTTCTGAAGGTCTTGAAGAACAGGAAAATCAGGCTTGGCTTCGCCGTCGGCGCAGAGCGTCTCTTGCCGTCCGTTGCTGATTAGAAAATCTCTCAGGATTGTCCAATCGGCAATGGTTTCATGAAACGGTTCTTCGATCCAGAAGAGTGGTACACCCGAGATACCTTCGAGGAACTCGATCATGGTTTCAACCGTGAAACCGTTGTTGCCATCGACCAGGATTTCAACGTCGGGAAACGCCTGGTGAATCGCGTTGACAACGTCAATGTCTCGTTGCAGACCGGCCCGGGCGGGCATCCATTGATTCCCCCGTCCAATCTTCACTTTGAATTGGCGGTATCCATATTCGTAGTCCCAACGACAATTCTCCAGGACTCGGTCGATACCAGCCGGATGCTCGGCGGGATCGAGGTCGTCAAAGTAGATCATGCCGGAATAGACTTTCGTCAAATGCGGCTCTGCTCTCCCTGTCATTGCCCACACAGGTTGATCAAGAATGACACCCGCGAGGTCATGAAGCGGAATGTCGATCGCATGATATACGTCGGATCGAATACCGGTGGCAGGATCAATTAGCTCAGCAACAGATTTGCCTTGCACGCCTTCCAAAAGTTGTTGGGGCTTGCCGGTCTTCCCCTGGGTTTGCCCCCAGCCGGTCGCGCCCAGATCGGTATG
>JAQWPZ010000132.1 GCA_029245125.1 Rubripirellula sp. | reverse complement strand
GGCGACCGGGCGGGAAGGCCGCAGCAAACTTTGTCGCAACGCCGCGTGATCCGCTATTACCTGCCGCTGTACCCGCTGTTCGGTTTCCAACGATTGCCGCAGTTTGCGCAACTCGGGCTTCAACGTGGCCTGGGCCTGCAGTGTCGCCATTAAACCGCCTTCAGCCTCGGAAGCAGAAGTCACCAAGTTCGCCAACCGTGATTTTTCTTTTTGCAAAATGGCTTGTTGAGGCGAATGAAACAAATAGGTGTAAGCGATCAACACCAACGCGACGGGAGCGATCATGTTGATTTTGCTGGGCCCGGTGGGCGGTTTGGGATTGGGCATCAGATCTAAAACTCCTCCCGCAGGCTAACCAATTCGTTGGGTCCGGCGGAGTTGTTTTCGGGCTCTTGCATCTCGCCGACGTTGATGCCGCACGCGGGATCTCCAAATCCATCGTCGACGTCTAACACGATCTTAAATTCGACGAATCCGAGTGGATTGGTCTCGGTTTGGGCCGGGTGCGCGGCCCAGCCGTGACGCGCGGTTGTCGCTTCCAATTTCGACGCAAAGGACGACACATCGTGGTTGTCGAGAGCGATACCCTGCACGCACACGCTGTCGTTTTTGCTGCTGATCGCGCGAACCCAGCAATCGCCGCCACCGCAACGGGCCAACGACGACACCACATGCGCCCAACGCGTCTGTTGAAATTTCCGAATCTGTTGAGCCAAACCAAAATTGCGCCGCAGTGTCGTATTGCGCGTCGCCAATTCTCGCACCTGAATCCGCATCTGCGTGACCTGTTTCTCCAACGCGAGCAATTCCTTTTTGCCCGCGGCAAACTGTTGCCGTTGCCGATCCAATTTCGCTGATTCGCGGACGACGCGTTCGCTGGTTTCCGCGGTCAATGTATGCAATCCAAAGCAGCACAGCATCGCGCAGATCGCCATCGCCATCGCAGCGATCATTGCTGTGCGATTCGACATTGGAGGCACTTCCGCCGCGATCAACGGTAATCGTATCGACGGTGGATTGGCGGTAGTGACGTACTTCGCAGCGGTCGAAAACTCACCGGCAACCACGCACGCCCAACGGTTCAGCATGTCAGATTCAGCAGACGCATCGCCACCGATTTCAACGCATCGGTCGTCGCCACCCATTGCATGCGAGCAACTTACATCGGTACCGATCCAGGTGACGTCGTCAACACTGTGTGCGATCCGCCATTGAGCGATTTGGCCGAGCGTTCGCTGTGTTTTCAAATCTCCCACCACCATCACATCGAGCACTCGTTCGCCCGTTCCGGTAGTCGCGATGGTGGTTTCACCGCACAGTTGGATCGTCGCCCAGTGGTCCGGTGCGGGGATCGGAAACACCGCGCCGGCAACGGCCGGATGCGCCATACCACCCCATTTGGCACCGAATTGTTCGATACAACATTTTGCATCCTGCCAATCGGATTGCGTGATTTGGGTCACCCACCAACGCGAGTCGCCCGATTCGTCCGGTGGCAGTGGGATCGCTCCCAGGCGTGATTCAAATGCCGACAAACCAGAAAAGGCTTCCGTCTCCAACGCGAGCGATTGCTGCCATTCGTCATCCTGCAGCATGCCGACGAGGTCACGTTCCATGGTGACGACACCCGTCCAAGCGTCACCGTCGATTACCCAAACCTCACCGATTCTTTTGGGACCTGAGCGCAACGCAGAATCGATTTGGCCCGCGATCGGCTCGCCCAGGATCCGATTGCGTTTCCACGCACCGATGACCTTGGGTTTTCGTCCCACGGTCATGTCGATCCGCGATAGATGCATCGGCGCGACCAGCAGCAGCGTCAATCGTTTGGACATGAGTTGGTATCTAATTTGTTTCAAGTTGTTTCGGTTCTGTCTTCTATGGCAGTCGCAGCAGAATTTCGGTATTCATCCCCGGACGTATTTGAATTTGCCGGACCAACGATTCGCGTCCCAGCACGATTTGTTCGTTAGGCGTTGAACCGGTAACAATCATGGCTCGCACGACCTTGGGACCGCTCACCAAACCACGGAACACTTCAGCGTACCCAGCGTCTGATGAGACCGACCATGAATGCGTAGCGAGCGTGGTCGGCGTCCCGCCGATCTCATTTTCATCGACACCGGGGCCATAGACTCGAACGATCAGCGTTTCACCGGACGCGAGTTTTGGCGGGCTCGACCCACCCACGTCGGTGACCCGAACCGGCAAATCCCCTCGGTATCGCGTGGCAATCATGGGGCCACCCGGCAAATGCAAATCACGCTGATAACCGACATCAGCCGGGTGAAGCAAATCATTCGCGCCACGGGAAACCAAATCGACAATCTCATCGCCATCGCTGGCCAAGAATCCCGCAGCGTTGAACAGGCTGAGCGGTTGACCGTAGCCGTCGCGAATTGCGTTGCTGCCTGGCGGCATTTGCAGGTATGGACCACGCCAACCGGCAGCAATCAAGATCACATTGTCCGAGCGTGACGCTTCATTGTCGGTCGTATTCGGATCGTCAAACGGCATGATCGCAAACGGATGCAAAGCGGCGCCGGCAAACAACAACTCACCCGCTTGGGTCGCCGGATTGGCCCCCCGCGCGATCGGCAACCGCCCAACATCACAAACAAATCCGGCGTAACCGACCGATGCACCGGTGTTTGTCTGTTCGATTAAAACGCCGCCAATTTGCGTCAATTGCTTTTGCGATGTTTCATAGCGCGCCTGATCCGCGATCGGTTCGAGCGACCGAACTGCGACTCCGGCCAACGCGGCCAAGATCGCCAACACCACCACCAACTCGATCAGCGTCAATCCGAGCGGATACGTTGACAAAGCGTACTTAAGCGTATTCGGGTTGTTATCACCGCAGCGTAATACCGACATACAGATCGTCTCCCGAATCGACCGCGCCAACGCGTAAAACAGCCGTCGGCGTGGCTGGCGAAATTTGGAACACACCGTCTGCCCCTGCCGAAACGATTCGCAAATCGCGGGGCGAACCGACCAACACACCCGGAGCGACGTCCTGAATCACCAATGGACGTTGCCACGGATCGAGCACCGCTGGATCGCCGTACGCACCGTACAGATTGGTGTAATCGCCCGACGCGTTTCCAGTCATTTGATAGGAACCGGTTGGTTGCAGATAAGGCCCATTCCATCCCCGTTTGGCGTCGGGCATCGTCGGGTCAAACACCCGGAAACCGACACGGGGATAAAACAGATCCACCATTTGCAATCGCCGCTCGAAATCCGCCAACTTGTCCGCATCGTACTTGCAATCACTCCAGAATTGCATCACTGCGTCACGCACGGTCACAAGCGAGGTGTCGGCGATGACCTCGCGCGCTTGTTCGGTTCGGGCGTTCAAGTTTGGGATAATCAACCCTGCCAATGCGACCAGGATCGTCATGACGACCACCAACTCGGTCAACGTCACCGCAGAGCCCCTGCAAGGGATCGTCCGCGGCAACGGCGGCAGCAGCGTGTGTCGACTGGATTGGATTCGGTAGCGAGTAATCGTGATTTCCTCAGCGGCAAGTCAGTGGGGAGTATGCTTTCAGCGAGTCGAGTCCTAATTGACAGGCCGCGCAATATGCTGCGAGTCTATTGATTCGCTTGTTTGGGCGATGCAAAATGAAGCAGCACTTTCGGCACCGGGCCGCTCGGGCAGTCGCGGACAGACGCGGTAACGACAGGTCGGGCCTTTACCGCCTTTACCGCCTTTGCCACACGCCCACCACGAGCGGTGTCCGGCAGCGATCCGCTGCAATCGTGGAGTTGCCCTCAATTGCGGCGTGATCAAAACGAAGCCGTTAAACTTCCGTCCCGTCCTGCTGGTCTTCGTAGTACGCACGGATGTGCGCTTCGGCCCCATCGAACCCGTCTGGGTGAATCGAACACGCGCAAACGAACTCAGCGGTACCATCGGTGGCATTGACCGCAAAGATCACGCAATAACGCTGGTAGAAATCGACCGGATTCATCGCCTGCTCACCGCCGAAGTGTGTCGGCGCCTCGACCATCAAACCCTTCGGACCGACGGCGTTGCAGTTATTACCGATCCCGAGCACGACGAACTGAGTTCCGACGTCGTACTTCGCCACATCAATTCCCAAACTCAACACTGAGGGGCCGATCGGATTCAAGATGGCGACCTCTTCCCCTTCGGCCAACGTGCGACCTGTGCTGCCGTCAATCGGAACCGAATCAAGCGTCGCGTTGGCCGATGCGACATGATCGAAAACCGCCGTCACCCCAATCGCTGCCAACGCATTAACCTCGGTCGCCGCCAGCGTCCCTACGGACAACTCGCCACCAGCATCAGCACCAGGCAATTCGGTCGACAACGCACTGCCTTCGATCAACGAATCGTAGCCGTTGGGATATTGCACATCGCCGGTATAGGACGTGATCCACAACTTATTCAACTCCGGGATGGTCGTCGAACACTTTGCAAAGTGAGTTTTGGCTAAGAAATTCGGCAGCATCGGGACGATCAAACCGCCGAGCGCCACCAAGACCGTCAGTACGACGACTAACTCAATCAATGTCAAACCGGCACGTTGCTGCGGATCGCATCGGTAAAGCACTTGCCTATTCATCTGGGAAACTTCCTTTGTTTTGAGAAAACTGAGAGCGTCGAAGGGAATCACCCGACGACAAAACAACCTGTTCCCCCACCCAAACTCCGACGTCAACCAACCCGCCGGGGCTCGCGACCAGCGGCCGAGAAACCGAACCGTAGCCTTTGCTACGATTCGAATTGTAGCCTTCACTACGGATGCGGCAAGGGGTCCGCGGTGCGTTTTTTCGATTGAGCTTCAGCACCTGTCTCTCCCTGCCGACAACTTGAATGCCTCGGAAAATTCACGCAATCTTCGCCAAGACATCAGCGACTTGGGTATCGCCAACCAGCATCCCGGACTCCCCTACCCGTGAGCAATCCGCCGGCAAGTCGGCAGACTGCCCGGGTTCGGTTTGCCGATGCCCGGCTTTCAGCTTTAGGAAAAGCATCAGGAATGGAACGGGTTGCTTTTGCCGCAACCGGGGTGCTTTTAACGCAACGCTGCAATCCGTTTAGTCGATCCACGTTGCCGAAAATTTGATACGGATTCTGCTGGCCGGCCTCTTCACTCACTGGCAACCATCGCTGACGGTAAAGCTGTTCAACAGTCCGCTGTTGTCCGTCGCCATGGGTGCAATCGCGCCGGGTTGGCGACAATCGCCATAGATTCCGACCGAGGGCCAATACGCGGTGGTCCAATCCCTATCGCGTGGCGCGGGGGGATGGCGATGATCGCCATCACCGCAGGACCGCTGGTCGCCCGGTTCAGCACACCGTTGATCTGTCGATGGCAATGCCGAGGAGAGCCGACCGCTGTAGAAAGAAAAGCTAGCCGACCGACCGAATTAGCGGGAAATCGCAAAAGAGAGTTAGTAGACCGACGATCGCAATGGACTACGACTTGCGACGTTTCTTTCTAGGCATTTGCTTTTCAGCATTAAGCCTCTTCGTGAGAGACTTGAGCTTGGTCAAGGTCGCGGGGCTGACGTGGTGCTCGATTCCTTCCGTGTCCATCGCGGCCGTGGCTTCGTCGACGCCGATGGCAAGCAAGAACTCATGAACGAGTTGATGCCGCTTCCGAGACTGCTTGGCAAGCTTCTTGCCCTGCGCGGTCAGCGTTATTGGACGATAAGGTTCAGTTTCCAACAAACCCTCGCCGACCAACCTGGCAACGATTCGCGACACGGTAACATGGCTAACGCTGAAAAATTTTGCCAGATCGCCGACGCGGCAACTGTTTTTGGACTCGATAAATTCGGCCACCGCTTCCACGTAATCCTCGGCCGTCTCTAGCGAGTGATCACGCCGAGTCCGCTGGTGTGGGTCAGGCGTTGAGTTAGAAACGTTGGATTTTGATGACAAAACGATGGTGACCTAAAACGGGCTTGGGCGATTCCGATGGGTGCCTCGACGACTAACATTCAGCAATAAATCCGGGGCTGACCGGTGGCCACCAGCGGCTGAGCATCGCGAGAACAACAAGGAACTTCGGCGTCCAGCCTTCTCTGTACTCCAGAACTTTTGATTGACCCTGTGAAGGCAAAAACTCTGCCGGCGATTATAAGCTGCAAAAGGGCAGCTTCCAAGCGCTTGCGAGGGTGAAACATTCGCCGAACCAAAGTGCTGCTGACGCCAGCAATGTTCCCGCGATCGCGGTCACAAAAACCTCGGCCTGTTCCAATCGCTGACAGGACCATCCACGACGACTACCTCTCTAGCCGCCACCAGTATTCAGCGCGAATTTTCCAACCCGACGAGATACCGATGCGATTTATTCTGTCACCGTGGCGTTTGATGTTGATCGTCCTCGCAATTTCGACCAGACGCGTTCAATCGATTCATCTGCCCACAGACTGGCCAGAAAACAGCTGGTAGCTGAACTTGCTCAAAAGGTTCGGTCACATTTTCGGCATGCCACTGAAGCTCTTGGCTAGCTTCGCTACGATATCTGGGCACGCTGCTTGCCGCGGAATCAAAGGTCAATGAAATGAGAACATACATAGCAATCGCTTTAATGACGATCGCATCTGCTTGCAGGGCAGAGGATACAACTGTGGTCGTTGGCCTCATTGGCGATTCGACCGTCGCGGAGCAATCTGGGTGGGGGCCGGCCTTTGCCAGTCGGTTCAATGAACACGCGAAGATTTTCAACTACGCAAAAAATGGTGCGACGCTTCAAGCCCTCTCCAACAAACTTGATGATCTGGTCAAATTAAAACCCGACTATGTCCTGATCCAATTCGGTCACAATGACCAGAAACGGTACGACCCAAAGGTTTACAGTGAACACCTGAGGTCGTACGCCGAGCGCATCCGAAAGGCGGGAGGCGCGCCCGTGATTGTTAGTTCGGTCACGCGTCGCAGTTTCGACGCTGACGGAAAGATCGTGTCCAACTTGGTCACAAACGAAAAGTACAACTACAAGGGCACTTTGACAGATTATGCAAATGCCGCCGAAGCAGTGGCCGAGGAACTGAACCTCCCGTTCATCGATTTGCACAAAGCCAGCATTGCTCACCACAACAAGATCGGCCGCGCGGAGAGCATGAGCTACAACTTCAAGGAAGGTGACAAGACCCATTTCAATCGAAAAGGGGCCGAGGCCATCACAAATCTGATCCTGAAAGAGATCGAGAATGGCGTTCCGGAAATTTCCACCTGGTTGAAGTCCGAACAGGAGCTGGCTGCGACTCGGAGTCGGACCGCCTTCGACCGCGCTGACTCAGTTGGATGGAAGGAAGTCTTTTTCGACTCATTCACGAAAGACTGGGCAAAACAATGGACCCTCGATGGCGAGGTCGCCACGGCGAAGAACACTCCGCAAGGTATTGAGCTAACCGCTGGTCCCGAGTTTAAAAACGACTCGCATCACATGGTGCTCTGGACCCGGAAGAGTTTCAAAGGTGACGTGAGGATCGACTACGACTTCGTCCGATTGGATTCCTCGGAAGAAGGCGTGAACATTCTCTATATCCAAGCAACAGGTAGCGGCGAGGCTCCGTATGAACAGGACATTTCTGAATGGGTTGAACTGCGGCATGTGCCGGCCATGAAAACATATTACAACAACATGCATACCTATCACATCAGCTATGCGGTGCCCGGTGACAAGGGCTACATCCGGGCCCGTCGCTACCTACCGAACATGTCGGGACTGAACGGCACCGCTCTCCCACCAGACTATCTTCGCAACGGCTTCTTCGATTCTGGCGTACCGCACAAGATCACCGTCATCAAGCAGGATCGAGACATCTTCATGCGAGTCACCAATGCAGAACAAACTGGCTACTACCACTGGCACAACGACAAGCTGCCGCCCATTGAAGAGGGCCGCATTGGCTTGCGTCTGATGTTCACACGTTCCTCCAGATTCAAAAACTTCCGAGTCAGTATTCCAATGCAAAGTCCAACTGCAGAGAATCATGATGAGTAGAGTGACTCCGATGATCTTGATGCCCTTGCTCGCCGTATTCCTTGGGCACGTGGTAGTGGCAGCTGAGAACACTGCTGAGAACACTGCTGAGAACTTAGGTCAGCCCCTGCTGCAATTCGATGGCGAGCATGCGGACCCGAAGACTCTGGTCGCGGAAACGCATCGGGCATCACTCATGGCACGGGAGCGTTCCCTACGCAAGACGATCGCCAGGAATTCCGTTTGGCCTTCCGGGGCATGGGGCGAAACACTTTGGTCGCTTGCAGCCCTACAGCTGAATGAAAAAGTGGATCTGGCAAATACGAGATTGCTTAAACGGGCGAAGGATTACATCGCTCTGAATCGCGGTGACGTGGAGACGTCCGAGTTCAAGCCGGAGGGAGCGACGGAAACACCGTGGGCCTATTTTGCGGTCACCGACTACGTGCGAATCCTATACCTGTTCCATTCCCAAAGCCCCCATTCGCCGGGACGTTTGAAACCTGAGACAGAAGCCGCCATGAAGGAGGCCCTGTGGTGGTGGGTGAAGGCGGACAGCAAGCTCGCACTCGCCACCCCCGACCACCTGCTGGTCCTGCTCGGCACCGAGAACCACGACCTGACCCGACGGCCGAATCACTACCTGGTGGCATCACTGCTGAAGGACGACCCGGCATTCCGCGATCGGCGTTTCGACGACGGCCATACTGCTACAGAACACGCGGCAGCCTACCAAACGTTCTTCCGGGAGTGGCCGCGCAAACGGGCGATGACCGGGCTGTGGATTGAGATGGGGTCCAACACCTACCAAAAATACTCCTGGCCAGCGTTGTTTAACCTGCATGAGCTGGCCCCCGATCCCGTGGTGCGAAAACAATTCGGACTACTGTTGGACTTGGCGTTCATTGAAGAAGCGCAGATTTCGGTGCGCGGTCGACGAGGTGGCGGACGCAGCCGAGCCGACGATAGCAGCAACAGTTTCGAATCTTACAAGAACCTGCTCTACGCATCCGATGACCGACCAGCCGGATCAAGTCATTCTAAAGTGGTCGAAACCAGCCGCTACCAACTACCGCCAGCCGCCATTCTGTTGGATCAACGCGTCTTTACGGCAACCGACCCATTCGCCATTCGCAACCGCGTGCCGGGTGAGCTCGAGACTCACGGACAAGATGGCGAAACGCAGCAGATCGCATCCGATTCCCGCCTCGTCAATTACGCCTGGTGCACCCCACATTACCTGCTAGGCAGCACCCTACAGAATCCAAAGCTCGAGTATGCCGGCATCTCACGACAGAAGCGTTGGTGCGGCCTACTACTCGATGCTCCAGCCGCTGCGACTGTTGGCTCGATCGGTGTCGTGATCGAAAAAACCCGAGGCGGCCGCCCGCAGCATTCTTTCTGGAGCATGCAACATGAGAACGTGCTTCTTCTCCAACGCATTGCCAGGAGCAAGGAAGGAGGTTCCTACAGTACGGGGGAAATCCGTATCAAGTTCGCATCGCCCGGACTTGAACTCCTCGACAAGCAGGGTTGGATTTTCGCCAGCAACGGCAAGATGTTTGCCGGAGTGAAGTTCCTTGATGGAGGACACCAATGGGACGAGGCCCGGAGCGTGGCCTCGCCGGCGAAGTTTACCGGCCCCGATGATACCAGTCGCATCCTGCTTCATGCCGGTGATGTTTCAGTCCACGAATCGTTTGCCCACTTCCAAAGTAGTCTGCTCAGCAATCCCCTGAAAGTTGCAACGGACCAGGTGGACTACCATTTCGGAGAACGGCGTCAGCACGTCGAAATGTTCCGCTACGATGTGTCGAACCGCGACGCGTTCAAACTTCCGCTTATCAATAGCAAACCGATCGATCTAACCCCCAAGGCAGTCTATCAGAGCCCCTATCTGAACATGGACTCCCCGAGCGAGCAGGTCACTGTCACCGTCGGGCCCGTCCGCAGGATCCTAAAGTTTGCGAGCAGACAATGAACCAAGTTTCCACCTGTCGCGGAAACAATGGGATGTGAGTGCGTGGTAGTCGGAACGCGACTACATCAACGTTGCGCACAACGAGCAAAATAGGTTGTTCGCTCCGTTCGACGCAAAAAGGTGTCCGGTACCGTTTCCGTTGATTCCAATTTTCGTAGCCGCGTTCGCGAGAATGCGGGAGTGCTTGGTGTAAGGGATCTGCCCGGCCTGCATTCTTGCTAAAGCGGCTACGAAGACGAGGAATGTTGGGCAGCCAAGTACACGGAAAAGGGAACGACTCGAACTGGATTTTTCAGCCATCGCGAAATGCTTGCGTCATGAACTCTGCCTTTCCTCATTGTCTGCCTAACGAACTTATTAGCGGTGCATAGTTCAACCTCGGCTACCGCATTAGCGACTCCACCATTGGCAAGATCCTCAAAGCCTAAGGGATCGAGCCGGCACCAGACCTCAACCGCGCATGATCTTGGCAGACCCATCCCCACCCCTAGGGGCACGAGGGGGACCCACCACCCCCGAAGTCTCGGCCAAGGGCGGCATCGCAACGTTCGGTTTTTGAGTGCTGGATGAGGAACAACAGCAGACGCACCAGATGCAGGACTGCGGCAATTCACATCAACGTTGGACTTGCCGCAAAACCGGTCGCATGCACTTCGTTCCAACTTTCGCGTTTCACTAAACCAACTATCATCCGCCACAAGCTACCCAGCCTCACCATTCACTTTTGGCCCAAAGTTCTCTGTCCATCCATCGGATGAACTGGAGCGACGATCAAAAATTGCAACCTGGTGTCGCTGTGAAGCTCCACAAGATTGAACACCACGAGAAAACAGTTTGAAGAGTACAGCATGAGCAAATTCAACCTATCAAGCTTGGCAGCGTTAGCCTTCGCGATTCTTATTTTTGGACCGCGGGCCGAGGGTGGTATTATCTCCACTGTCTTTAACGTCACGGACTTTTCCGCCAGCGGCAATGAATTCACCGAGATCTTTTCCACTGGTGAACTGACCGGTACGGTCACCGACGTGGAGGTGGATCTCGTAATCACAGGCTCCGTAAACTTTACCTGGGGCGATGACTTCACCATTCTCATTAAACCGAGCGGCGCGACCGCTCCAGCTCTCCAGGCTGGCGGCTTCAGCGACCTAGGCGCTAATGAGAGAATCTCATGGGCCAATGGCGCCAGTGGAGACGACGGCACAACCATCCGTGACTCCCAAAGTCTCGACACAGAGATCGCGGCCCCATTCTCGGTCTCCATCGGCAACGGTTACGCTTCAGGCGGAAACGGAACTTGGAACGGCACGCTCACCCTAGTGGGCGTTGACGCGGCTTCAGCAAGTCCAGCAAGTCCAGCAAGTCTCGTCCCCGAACCAACCTCGCTCGCGATTTTTGGTATCGGTGCGTTAGGCATGACTGGCACTCGTCGCCGCCGTAAACAAGCGTAACAAAGCGGCAAGGTTAACAGAGAGACGCTTCCATCAGTAAGCGATCTACGAGGCGATGCATTGTATCAGTGACACCGAGCATGTTTTGTAGACAATTGCCTACCCGCAGATGCTTCTCCGCAGACACTTGCTCAGGTGCCAATACACCATGGTGCCGGGACCAAAAGTTGCCTGCCAAGGCCGCTGCAAAGAAGAAACTCTCGAATTCAATTTCGAGTAGCAACTCGGTGTGCCTCGGGTTTTAGATTTCAGTTCCTCGATAGCGTTTTCCTTCAGTCGACTTAACTTTCGGAAGTAGATTCTGTTACCACTGTCCGCTCGACTTTTTGATTGTGCGTTCCTGCAGCGTTCCGTAAATCCGATTGCCAATAAGCTGACTTACTCCGCTTCCTACGCTCCGTTTGACACTTAGCTCTCATTTTTTCAATATCACCATTCGGAGGCGTGATCATTTGCCACGAGGAGGCTGGTGAGTGTTCGGTTTGCCTGCAGACCAGTTGCAAGATTTCTCTTTTAGTAAAAATTGGACGCGAATTTTTCAAGAGCGGTGGGTTGAGCCATTTTGTTTGTGTGCATTTCGGCACGAAGGTATCCGAGTTTCATTCTGATCAATCGGTTGATTGAGTTGCGAGCAATGTTTAAGGTTCCAGATCTAGTTCTTTGCGGCGCCCTCGTGATCTCGCTATCGGGTTGCGGCATCGAATCTCCCAATGCCCCAGCGCCGCAATTGCCTGCTTCACAAATTGGGCCCGGTGGTGGACTTCAGCAGCAGAGTCTCGAGTCAATTCGTCATCTGTCGACCGGCAAATTTAAAAAGTTGACGGGCGAGGCGACCGGCTTAAATTTCATGAACGATCTCCAGCCCCAGAATATGCGCAAGTATTTACTGAACGGAGCAGGCTTAGCGACGGGAGATTTTGACAATGATGGCTTGGTGGATGTCTACGCAATTTCACAAGATGGTCCGAATCGTCTCTTTCGGCAAACGTCGCCATGGCAATTTGAGGACGTGACTTACAGAGCCGGTGACCTAACCGGAGGAGATTACAAGGGAACCGGGGCCGCGTTCGTTGATGTGAACAACGACGGCTGGTTGGATTTGTATGCGTGTAATATCGATGGCCCCAATCAGCTATTCATCAACCAAAAAGATGGCGTGTTTCTGGAAGAGGCCAACGCGCGAGGTGTGCAGTTCCAAGGTGCCACGACGATGTGTGCATTTGCGGACTATGACCGCGACGGCGACCTGGATCTGTATTTGGTTAACAACCGAATCTTGTCTATTGTCGAGGAGCAGCCACGCGTTAAGCTGCGGAAAATCGGTGAGCAGCTTACTGTTCATCCTGATTTTGTCGAGCAGTATTTTCTGATCACTGGACGTGTCCAAGAGGCAGGCCAGAAGGATTGTCTCTATCGCAATGACGGCAAGGGGAATTTTGTTGACGCAACCGACGCGGCCGGGATTGCCGGCTTTGACATGGGGCTGTCTGCGACTTGGTGGGATTACGATGGCGATGGATGGATGGACATTTATGTTGCGAACGATCTAAAGTCGCCAGACCATCTGTACCAGAACCAGAAAGATGGCACATTCAGGGATGTCATTTCAGAGACGGTTACGCACACGCCATGGTTTTCCATGGGAGCAGATGCGGCCGACATCAACAACGATGGCATGATGGACTTTCTTGTCGCTGATATGTCTAGCACGACTCACTACAAACAAAAAACCACGATGGGAGAAATGGGGAATTCTGCCTGGTTCTTAACCACGGGCAAGCCACGCCAGTTCATGCGGAATACGTTGTTGGTCAATACCGGTAGCGACCGGTTTCAGGAAGCTGCCAACCTTGCGGGATTGGATTCGACGGACTGGACATGGTCGGTCAAGTTCGGGGATCTGGATAGTGATGGCTTGGTAGACCTCTTCGTGACCAACGGGATTGGCCGGAAACTAAATGATTCGGATGCTGGAACCGATTACCAAAAACTGATGGAGGCGGGCGACACGGAAGCGGCACGGATCGAGTTTTTAAAGCCGCGTAAAGAGAAGAATCTCGCTTACCAGAATATGGGCGATCTTGCTTTTGAAAATAAAGCACAAGCCTGGGGAGTTGATCACCTGGGGGTGAGCCAAGGTGCCTCGTTGGTCGATCTGGACCGTGATGGCGATCTGGACTTGTTGGTCAACAATATGAACGAACCGCTGGGAATCTACCGAAATGAAATCGCAGCCGCCCAAAATTTAATTGTGAAGCTGCAAGGAACTACCAGCAATCGATTTGGCTTAGATGCCAAAGTAACCGTTGGCCTTGGTGATCTGGAGTTGGTTCGTTACTTGACTTCCGCACGCGGATTTATGTCGGCTGATGATCCAGTTCTCCATTTCGGGTTGGGCGCACACTCAAAGATAGATTTTGTCATCGTGGATTGGCCGAGCGGGATCCGACAACGTTTCGAGGGTATCGACGCGAATCAATTATTGACAATCACAGAAGGGCCCGAGGGGCAAGTGATGCCACCGGAAGCGATAACCAGCGCGGCCATGTTCGCTGATGCGTCAATAAGTGAATTGAACATTCAGCATCACGAGCGGGCATACGATGACTTCAAGCATCAGCCACTATTACCGAATAAGCTCAGTCAATTAGGCCCCGGCATCGCTTGGGGGGATGTTGATCGTGATGGCCGGGAAGATTGCTTCATTGGCGGGGCCGCTGGCACCCGCAGCAAATTGTTATTGCAAACCTCGCCAGGGCAATTTCAACTCGCGCCAGGCTTTCAAGAAAGTCGGCGGCACGAAGATATGGGAGCGGTGTTCTTTGACGTGGATCGGGATGGGGATCTTGATTTGTATGTCGCTAGCGGTGGGTACGAACACGAGCCGAACAGTATCGATCTGCGAGATCGTTTATACCTGAATGATGGCAGCGGCGGCTTTGCAGCAGCGCCTTCTGAGCAGCTTCCCGATACGCGAGTCCCTGGCAGTAGTGTTTCGGCGGCAGATTTTGATCGAGATGGCGACTTGGATCTTTTCGTGGGCACACGCTTCCGCGCTCACCAATGGCCGCTCGCGGCCAGTTCGCAACTGTTGCGTAATGACAATGGGACATTGGTTGATGCTTCCAGCGAGCTGGCAAAGCCACTTGATGAGATTGGATTAGTCACCGGTTCGGTTTGGTCGGATGTCGATCAAGATGGCTGGATCGATTTGTTGCTGACGCTGGAATGGGGGCCGGTGAAGATCCTGAAAAACGAAAAGGGCGTGCTAGTTGACGCCACGGCGGCAGCGGGAACCGCGGATGTGACCGGATGGTGGAATTCAATTACAGGTGGTGATATCGACAATGACGGCGATATCGATTTCGTCGCGTTGAACTTTGGTTTGAATACGAAATATCACGGCGATAAGCAGCATCCAGTGGCCTTGTACGCCGGAGACTTCGACAAAAATGGATCGCTCAATTTAGTCGAAGCCGAATATGAAGGCGATGTTTGCTATCCCATCAGGGGCCGCAGTTGCAGTGCGCAGGCGATGCCATTCCTGAAAGACAAATTTCCGACGTTTCGCGAATTCGCGTTGGCTGATGTCATTCAAATTTATTCAGGCAATTCCTTAGACGCGTCATCAAAGTTCTCGGCCAACGAATTGCAGTCCGTTCTACTAATCAATGACGGATCTGGGAGTTTCGATATTCAGCCCCTGCCAAGGTGGGTGCAAATTTCACCCGGCTTTGGGTCTGTGCTGCAAGATTTCAACGGAGACGGGAATCTCGACCTTTGTATTGCCCAGAATTTTATGCAACCGCAACCAGAGACCGGTCAAATGGATGGTGGCCTCGGAATCTTGCTGCTGGGCGACGGAAATGGCCAGTTTCGAAGCTTGACGCCGAACGAGTCGGGGATTTGTGTTCCAGGCCAGGGAATGGCCCTGACCGTGACAGATTGGAATGACGATGCAGCTCCAGATCTGTTGATGAGCGTCAATGATGATGCGTCACAAGCATGGACAAACCAGTCATTAAGCAGTCCCACAGCACAGCGATTCAGGCTTCTGTTGCAGGCGGATGCCGGCAATCAGCACGCGGTTGGCAGTCGCGTCACCGTCATTCGAAAAAATGAAAAACAAGTGCATGAGATCACCGCTGGCTCCGGGTACCTTTCTCAGTCCACCCCGCAAGTATTCCTGGTCAACGACGCGAATCATCCAATTACTTCCGTGACAGTAAATTGGCCTGACGGAACAGAAAAAGATTATCCACTTATCGAACAGCTACCGACTTGCTGGGTAATCAAGAAATAGACGAAGAAAAGGTGGCCGGTACCGTTTCTGGCGATTCATGGCCTGCTGTGGTTTTGTTGCTCTCACATGCTGGCCCGTGGCAGAGCGATGCCACGTACGTGTTCATGCGATGGGCACGCCGAGAATCACCACTAGCATCAAAGTCGCGACTCGTGCGGACCGCGAGCAGTCAATACCAGAAAAGATCGATAGTGCTTCCAACCGGGAAACCTAAAATCTGTCTACCGAAACTCGGTTTCGTTACCACACAGTACGAACGCGGTACACCGGCGTCGGCCTCCGGAACACTGTAGCGAATCTCCAAAGTCGCTGAGGTGTTGCAGACCGAAGCGGATTCGGAAGTTCGCTTCGAGCCGCCAGTTGGTCCGAATTCGGCGAGTTGATCTCGATCGAGCGGAATGTCCTTCCGGCGACATTGATACTTTTGCCTAGCATTCGATTCTCGAACACTTAACTCGCGGAGGAATGCGACGCCGACGCAAGTTAGCGAAACAATCGATTTTTGAAAGTCCGACAAATCTAACTTGCTGTTGGAACTAATTCGCGTGCTGAGAAAACAGCAAAGCGAACTTTCTGGTTCACGATCGTTTAGGTGCTGCTGGGGTCCTTGCCATCCACCCAAGGGCCAGCGAGATTCATGTGCGAGGGTTCTTCCAGTGTGCTTCCAGCATCGCCCGCGTTCCACCCTGCGATGTGGTTCGGCTTGCCTCGCTCTGCGGATCGTTTTTCCCATCGGGTTGCCCATGACGAGTCAGCTTCTTTGACCGCAAGGGTTTCGTCATCAAAGAAGTATGCTTTACCGCTCCGATGACTCTGGGCTCCAAGGATCACGGTCGTGATCGCGGCAGCGCCCAACAGGGGATCGTTGTTACACATCGCTGGATCGCCTGCCACCATCGCGTCAATCCAGTTACTGAAGTGCTTGTACGTTGAATCAACTTTCTCGGTGGCAATTCGCTCCTCTTTCAGCTTGCTGTTGCGAGTGACTTGAGATCGCTCGGGGATGTAATCGAAGCCGTCGAAACTCTCTCCGGTGCCAAATACTAGCGAGCCATGATGTCCCCGGATCAGTTGTTTGATCGGAGTGTTTCCACATGCCATTGTGGCCGTGACAAGTCCTTGAACCCCTTCGTTGAAATCGGCGACGACGGTTGCCACGTCAGGAACACTTCGGCCATCGTATTCCAGATAGATGCCGCCCGCTCCGACGACCCGTCCTGGAAATCGCAGCCCCGTAGCCTTGAACATCGACGTGGTGCGATGAACGAACAGGTCGGTAAACATGCCGGAACCGTATTCCCAGAAACGCCGCCACTGACGATATTTTTCGCGATCAAACGTCTCGTATTCCGCTAACCCTTCTTCGACGCCCAACCATCGCTTCCAATCGATGTTGGCCGGTGTCATTTCCTTCACTAGCTTCTGGCCTCGCCATTGGCCTTGAGCCGAGTTACGGAAGAATTCGGTTTGATATTGCAGCACCTTACCGATTTTTCCCGCATTCAGCATTTCGTTGACTTGCTTCCAAAGCGGCAGACTTGTTGACTGGACACCGACCTGCATAACTTTGCCTGATTTCTGCCAAGTCTTCATGACCTTGATCGCTTCATCGACCGTCTTGGTCATCGGTTTTTCGCAATAGACATGCAGACCGCTTTCCAGCGAATCAAGCGTTTGCTTTGCATGCCAATGATCAGGCGTGCCGATGCAAACCGCATCAAGATTCGACTTTTCGATCATCTCTAAGTAGTCGACGTACTGCTGGGGCTTTTTCCCGGTCTCCTTTTCAATGTACGCTGCCGCTTTTGCACGGTGCTGGTTGTAGACGTCGCAGACAGCCACCAACTCGATCGGTTTGCCTTGAACTTGCAACTTGCTCAACGTGCGAACGTGAGCATTGAATCCGCGACTGCCGGGACCGATAAATCCAATTCGGATTTTGGAATTGGCGTCTGTCTGAGGTGCCGCTGTGGAAACAGAAGTCACCGTTGTCGTAGCGGCAATCGCCGTGGCTGATTGCTTGATGAAGTTTCGTCGAGTTTTGGTTGAGTCTGGCATAGTTTGGATACCTTCAGGTTTGGTGAGTGGCTCGGTTTCGTTGGGCATGGGGGTCTTACCTGGCCGACGTAGTCGTTGACGCATTTTCAGCTGGGGGCGTGGCAGGAACGGAAACATGCAAAGCATCGAGCACGAGTTCGGAAAGCAGATGGTTTCCATCATCATTCAAGTGAACTGAGTCGATGGTCAAAATGCCCTGTGCGGCATTCTTTGAGTTGTGTTGTTTCAAATGTGCGAGGAAAGCCTTTCGCAAATCAAGCAGTTGCGAATCGGTTTCTTTGGCAACCTTACGGCTGATTTCCGAATACTGATCCAACATTTCATCCTGCGGGTTACTCCCATCCGCTTTCTCCCCAATGACAGTCGGCGTGCACAGAATGACCCGCGCCCCGACGCCATTGATTTTGTTGATCATGGCCTTGAGCCCGCCCTCAAACTCCTTGGGTGTCGTCCCTTTTTTTCCTCTCGCGACGACCTTCGGATGGGTCCAGTGCCAGACATCGTTGATGCCGATATAAATAAGCACGATGGTGGGGTTCTTCTGCAGCACATCCGCATCCAGCCGCCGCTGGCAGTCCGGCACCTTATGCCCGCCGCGCCCGGCACCAATGACCGCAACGTTCAGATCGGGGTGGGCCTTGGCGATTGCCTGAGAAGTGAGGGTAAGATAACCGGCGGGCCGCAAACCTTGGGCGGTGATCGAGTCGCCGAGGAAAACGATTCGATCGTCCTTCTTGAGGGATTCGTCAGCGCGAGAGGCGGGACTGCCGCACAGAACGCATGCGACGCCTAAAGCGACTGCGGTGTTCAGTTTGTTGATCATTGTGTTTTGACTTGAAGGTTGGCAGTTTGAAGTGGGCAAGTCGCAATCACGACAGGTTAGCGCGAGCAAAGCCAGGCGTTCCCACGGGATCACCCGGGCCCTTGATGATTTTCCGCAGCCCGGCTTCGAGTTCTTTTCCTATGTCGGTTAGAAGATCGGATAGAGCCAATCACCTCACGACCGGTCGCAACACCATGTTGCGGAAATCGATGTCGGAATGGTTTCCTTGAAGGTAGATTGGTCCTGGCCGATCGGGGTCCGACCACAGTGCGCCGCCGGTGCAGCCCAACGCCGGTTGATTGTCGATGATTGTCTTGCCGTTCAAGATCACCGTGATGTGCTTGTCCACAAGAGTGATGTCCATCGTCTGCCACTCGCCAATTGGTTTTTCGGCAGCGACCGTTGGCGTGATGCGACTGTAGAGTGCGCCCATGTTGTGTGAATCGAGCGGCTTGCCGAAGCTCTCGAAAACCTGAACTTCGTAAATGCCACGCAGGTACACGCCGCTGTTACTATTTTTGAGGGTGCGAGTTTCAAGCGTCAGGTTGAAATCCTCGAACTCTTGTTCCGTGCGAATGTTTGTGTGTGCACTACGCTTGCCGTCGTCATGATGCGTGCGATTGCTAAGCACTCCGTCTTTTACACTCCATCCCATGGCAGCCTTGGGATTCAATGGCTTCCATCCCGATAGATCTCTATCATTGAGGAGCTGAACAGGATCGCCAAACTTCACTTTTGACAGATCGGGCAGCGGTGGCATCATGGTCAACTTGCCAGTGAAAGCTGCGCGAGCGAATTGCTTGCCGTCCGGCTTCGTTTTCACCGTAGCAAGCTTCAGGCTGTTCCCCGTTCGAGTCGCGGTAATCGTTTCGGTGATTTGCTTTCCTTTATCCGCGCCGCGTCGCTGAACTTGCACACGAGTGATCACCAATTGGTCACCATCGAGCTCCGCTGACGTTACAGGTTTCACACTGCCGCCACCCCACAGAACGCTGGCTTGCAGTTTGCCGTCTGTTTCTTCGACTCCCAGCCAACCGGCACCTCCACCGGGAATGGTCAGGGCCCAGTGGCCGACATAAGGATTCTCGGCTTGTGTTGAACCTCCGGCTAGCGACAAGAGCAGGAGAATGACTGGAAATGCGAATCTGTGCATGATGACTTTCGGGTTGGATGGTCTGGAAAACTGCATAATCACTTACCTGAATCTTGTGAATCGTTAGGCAGGGAACCAAAGACATCAAGTTCACCAAAGAATGTGTGATGCTTTACTTCCCAGAGCAGATAGCGAAATTGCCCGATCTCTCCCTGGGCAGCGGTCACGGAACATGCCTGTTGTGCAGGGCGATCAAGAGGATGGGCGACTCCAAAAAAACGGTCACTATTCACACGTGCAATTCGTGTCCACCCAGTGCTTGCGGGCGGGAGATCGAGGTTCGGCAATTCGTTGCCAGCAAACCCATACAGCGTGAATCGCTGTTGCGCTCGGTGTCGATGCTGCTCTTTCTTGTCGTGTTGATGCCACGAGTATGAGTTGACTTTGTGAACAGAAACCACTTGCCCCAAGTCGACCAGAAAACTTCCCGATGTATTGTCGCCAAAAAAGGCAGACTCCATCGGAGCGTTCTGCTTCGACTGCCCGGCACCATCAAGCAGGACAGAAGCAGGCCCGCTTGTTCCCCCGCCCGGTTTGAAATTCAGTTTTCCACGAATCACTCGAATGCTTGCACGGCCAATCCCTTGGTCCGCCAAATCGTTTGAGCCCGGCGGCTGAATGGTGGGAAATTGAAACGCGGCGGTCCCGCTACCCTCTTCGATGCGAGTCATCACTTGACGTTGGCCCGGCTCCAGGTACAACGATTCGCCCGATTTCAATCGCGGCGAGATTTCAGCGCCGTCCAGCACAACATCCACTTCGCCCTCGGTCACATCAAGGCGACTGAGGCCATCGGGCGCAACGGTTGCGGAGAATGCCGTGCTGATATCGACAAACGTGGATGTTCGAGTATTCAAACGAAACCCTTTTGACGCCGGCGTCTCCGCCACCACATGGACTTCGCCCATCATCACAAAAGCACTGTTATTTGAAAGAGGTTCCACAATCACAGGCCCAATCAGTTTCAAACGAGCTCCGCTATTGAACTCCAATTCAGCCGAACCGGACGATAGCTCGATTCGCTGTCCGACTGAGATGGCATCGCCAATCTGAATCAGAGTGGATGAAATCATCCAATCGCTTTCATCCAGGCCAACGAACCGAGCAACAAGTTCTGGCCTAACAACCGTGGTACGACCGTGCTGCCATACCCATAACGCGGCAGCTGCGGTTATCGCAAGTAACGTCGCAACGATCGCCAACGACTGCAGGTGACCCCGCGAAGAGTAGCTCGATGCGTCAGCTAGCGACACGGAATCACGGGAAACGGAATCAAGAGAAAACGCATTACCAGGGTGCGACTCTGGCCCTCGCTCACGCGTCGGGTCACCAGACGCGCTCCCATAATCCAAACGACCTGCCGCCAATTCGCCGTGTATCTCGACGCGCCAAAGATATTCGTCTTGGGCTGACGTATCCGCTTTTAGCAGTGCATGCAATTCTGCCAGCGATTCGTCACTGATCGAACCGTCGCACAAACTGGCAACCGCGTTGTCAAATCCGACCGAAGGAAACCTCACGTCGTCACCTCCTCGTGCCCGCAGCGCTGGATGCAATCGCCTAGCTGGCGTCGGATTCGCTGGAGTGCTTTGTAAACTGCGTCGACTTTTCGCTGTGTTTGATGTGCCAGCGTCTCGATGGAGATTTCCTGAAAGTAGTAACTTTCGATTAGCTGGCGATGGTCGCTGGGTAGTTTTTCCATGCACCGGCTTAAATGCATCAACCGGGCATCGAATTCCGGTTGCAACTGCTCGCGGCGCGACGCCAGTTCATCAGCGAGCCCGCTTTCCAACAGCGTCTTCCAGCGTTGTCTTCTAGCCATCCAGCGGCGGGCGATGTTCAATGAAAAGCGACAAGCCCAGGGAGCGAACGGCAGCGATCGATCATAGTCATCGAACTTCTCCCACAACGCGACCGCCGTCTGCTGCACAATCTCCTGAGCGTCTCCCCTCGTCGGCACCAGCGCAGCCACGTACCGATAGATCTCTCGCTCATTCGCGAGAAAAACTCGCAAAAACTCCTGCTGCGACGCAGGCTTCGAATTCGGCGGCAGTGGTGGTACGTCGTTCATAGCTCATAGGTTACTTCCCACGAGATCATCGAATTGGACAATGAAAACGAAAAAATTCCAGACAAGCAGCAAAAGGGGGCGATTTCTTCGAGCCAAGCGGGCTCAAAGTTCGGACCTCACGGATGCTTCGTGTCGGGACGTAGGCCGCTGAGTGCCGCGAGATCCTTAACTGCCGGTAATCAGCAGTAGCTTCGATTCGCTGAACACTCACAACACTCCTCTGAATAACCGGATTCGGTGTCGACAACATTGGCATGCGAATCCCCGTCCGTGCTTTGAGATTCGGCCGATTACGCAATCCCACTTCTCGAATACCTCTCCATTGCTGGCTGAGCATAAACGGGGATGAGTCGTGAACGACTCGCGTACCAGATGCAGATGCAGAAGTAGATGTAGAAGTAGAAGTAGATGTCCTCCCCCATCGAATTGCACTACTGTGAGTAAGAGGATCTTTATCGGGCTCAGTCCCCGGAAAGGACTTTCACAATCCCTCAGAAACGACACGCAGTCGATTCGATGGTGTCTAAGCTGCGCGATGCGAATGTAGAAGTCGGTAAGGGCAAAAAGGTGCCTGAAGCTTGCCGTCCGCTTGAATTCACCGAACAGACCGATTAACGCTGGAGGCAGGCGTAGTGTGGCATGAAGCCTGATGAGTTTGAATTATCGATACAAGCGGCGAGACTGTCAGGCATGGCTCGACGGTGCCGAACGAACGCAACTCATTGCCAGTGCGGTCGAGAGCCTAGCTCCGCAAGGGGCACGCAGGTGCTGCAGTGAGTATTTCAATGCGATGGCGAAAATAAAGCTGTCGGGTGAAGTGAATCAGGCAGAGGTTGGAAGATGCCATTCTCGCAACCCGCAGTAGTGGTGGTTCTCTCGGCGCCGGCGAGATCGCTCAGGTAACGACGACAGAATCATTCAGATTGGATCTGAAGGTCATCCGGCAGGTATCACGCAGGGACGACACTCGCAGGATCGAACTGGTGGTTGCTCATTGTCATTGCTTTTTTTCCTGCGCTTCCAGCATCCGTTCGACTCGTTCCTGTTCCTTCTTCAATGCCTCTCCGGTCACTGGCATGGGAACGAAACCCGGATCCTCCTTGAGTTCTTCATTGCCCCGAATCTCGCGCCAGCGAAGGTTGCGGTACCAGACATCCTGCCCGTGGTCTTGCAGCCACAGGCGACCACCGCGCGCGTCGAGATCGGCACCGCGGATCTTCAGCAGTTCGACCTGCTTTGCCCACTTCGGATCGGTATAGTCGAAGGACAGAACCCGCTCACCGTTGACCCAGTGTTCGATGACCGTGCCTTTGCATTTCACCCGTCCGCAGTTCCATTGCCCGAAGGGTTTGGTCACATCTTTTGACGGCGCCATGCAGAAGAACAGTGAACCAGCAGATTGACGAGAATTCTTGCCATAGGGACTGTGGACATTATCGAGGACCTGATACTCGTACTGTGCTGGTCGGTAGTAGACACCGGAGTTGCAACCCTTGGAGACCTTCCATTCAAAACGCAGTTCGAAGTCATCCGGCACGATCGCCTTGTTATAGGTGAGTGATCCGCCATCCTCCTTGCGGAAAAAGGCACCGTCGTTAATGACCCAGTTGCCGCCATGGCTCCAACCGGAAAACGTCTTGCCGTCAAACAGGCTGACAAACGGGGATTGTCTTGCCAACGCATCAGTTTCTGCGAGTGTGAAACGCGTGTTCATGACAGAATGCTTTTCGGGGCCGTCGGCGTACTTGAGGTAAGTCGTTGCGATGATCGTGCCGCCCGGCAGCACTTCGAGGTCGGAGTATCCGCAATCGGCATTACCCTCACCCGGTTTGTCCGATTCCATTCGCAGGGTGTTGTGGAAGAGCTTGATGCGGTAATCGCCCGGTTTGCCTGCGAGGATGTCTTCGAAGCGTCCGACCCAAGCGACGTAGTGGCCGTAGGCTGAACTGCTCTTCGCCACATCGCGGAAAGCGACAACCAAACGTCCGTCCGGGGCATACTTTGCAACGTGTCGATCGCCGGTGAGGGTAGCGGGCAGTTCGCGCGGCTCGCTCCAGGTTTTTGCGTGATCATGGCTGACGGAGAACATGGACTGGTATTTGCGGCTGTTCTCGCGCAGCAGCATGAGGTGGGTCTGGCCGTCTGCGGAACGAATCACACAGGGCTGACTCCAACGCTGCGGAACGCGAAGGATGCGGCGACTGGGACTCCAAGTCAGCCCACCGTCGAGCGACTCGCTCTGAACGACATAACCGGGCAGGTCGGTCCACATCACGAGTCGCTTTCCGTTGTCAAAGGTGTGGATCGTCTTTGGGGGAACTTCTCCCTCGACACCATTGGGGACCATGGGAGACCAAGTTTTGCCACCGTCATTGGAATACGATTGATGCATGGGGTAAGGAGGTTTCCCGTTGCGGCTCCAATCAAGACCATCCGCGAAGCAGAACAGACGGGCGGTGCCATCTGGTGCGACGAGGCGATGCAACGCCGGTGTGTTTGAGGTTTCCGTCCAGTTGCCGGGCACGCTCAGTGGCTTGCTCCACGTCAGTCCGGCATCCGTGCTTGTGGCGATCGGGCCAATCCACTGCGCATGGCCAAGGCACCACGCGGTGAACATTGTTTTTCCATCCGGTAAGAGCACAGTATCACAGTGGCCCTGGTATACCGACTCTGTGCCAGCAGCGACGACGGAGTGGCGTTTTCTGTCTGCGGACAGATCCACGATCGGCATATCGATCTCATGGCTCACTTCGGATGTGGGGCCCTTGAAAGCAGGGCCTTTGAAGACAGGGAGTTTCTCCGCGTCGGGCGCGAGGCCAGAGAGGCCAGAGAGGCCAAGTCGCGGTTCGAGAAATTCCGCCACCGTTTTGCCGAGGAAGGTGTTTCCTGCGCCGTTGAAGTGGCAGTCATCCACATTCTGCAACTCAGCAAGGCGGGGAGTCATCGC
>JAQWPZ010000127.1 GCA_029245125.1 Rubripirellula sp. | reverse complement strand
CGAATTGATCTGTGAAGAGGAGACGTTTTACCGCCAGGGCACAGATGTTCGGGTCGAACGCCATCAAGCTTTTTGCCAAGTCCTGTGGAAAGGTCGCGAAGTCCTCGTTGACCCACAGGGGCCTTGGGAGCAACAATTAGGGTTGACGGTCCCTCCCGAGGCGATGCACTCTTTCGTGGGGACGCACAATGCCATCGAGTGGAAGATCGTCGTAAAAGGGATATCTAAGCCGTGGCCATCGTTCTGCCGAAGTTTTCGCGTCATCGTCCATCCACCGGCCTCGGCCCAGAAAGCCAGCCCGCGTTGAATCTGACGTTATGTCGCGAGGATGGGCTTTATCACCCCCGCGAAATGCTCGCTGCTTGCTGGCGGATCAGTCGCGTCCCTCTTGAACGGGTCCAAGGATTGGAAGTCTCCGTCATGTGGTACACCGAGGGCAAAGGGGATGAGGATTTCCACGTGCATCATTTTCACCGCCAAGGTGAAAACCAAATCCGCCGAAGCGGTTTGTCGGATACTCGCTCAACCCACTGCAAACTGCCAGCGACCCCACTGAGCTATCGAGGCAAGTTAATCAGCGTTCGCTGGTGCGTTCGACTGAGATTGTTCCTCGCCAATGGTCGCGAAATCGTCACCGAACAACCCTTCTATCTGATCCACCCAACGATGGTCAGCCGCACCGAAATCCCCGCCCAAAATCTTGCGGACTCAGCGGTCTCCGACAATCAACTCTCGCTCCAGAGCGAACCCGAGATGAGCAAGCGATCTCGACAACGGATCGCTCGAAATCCCAGTGGACCATCGTCGGCGACATGAATCAACTGTTCGCCGTCTCTAACCCCTTCGCGACGAGATTCGTTCGACCGGGCGCCTTGGAGTTCCGGTTCGCGGCACTGAGCGACAGCATCGGCAAAGACGGGATAGGCGATGGACCGTGCGAGACAGCGGCCGCATGCAGCCACACCGATTTAGAGCTTGGGGAGACGCGACTGGAGGAAGTCGTCGACGAACTGCATCAGCATCGCGTCGGCCTGCTTGTCGGTCACCACGGCAGCGGCAAGTCGACGCTGGTGCACGCGTTGACGCCACGACTGAACAGCAGGTTTGGAGTTGTCCGTCACGTGCAATTTTGCCACGAACGACAGCAACACCTCGCCGCACGAATGCGGGTTCGATATCGAATGATCCAACAGTTACGAAGCCAAATCAAAAATCTGCCCCGTGGCGGATTACTAACACTTGATGGGGCGGAACAACTGGCCCGCTTCGAGTTCCGGCTTCTCTGTCGCAAAATTCGCAGACGCGGTGTCGCTCTACTGGCAACCTGCCACACCCCCATCTCAAACGTCCATATTTTGCATCGCACGGTCGTCACCCCCCAACTCGTCTCTGACCTAACCGAAGAGCTGATTGCCAACGCGTCCGGCACGGTCCGTGATCGCGTTCGGCAATGGTTGTCCGACCGACCGATCGCCACCGAGGCGAACGTGCGAGATTTATTTTTCGACCTCTACGATGTCGCGCACGAAGCCCGACCGTTGCCACAAAGCAAGGCTGCCAACACCAGTCGGAGCAAGCTGGCGTGAATCGACGTTCGCCTGACAAAGAGGGGCCCGCACACAAAGGGGCCCGCACAAAGGGGCCCGCACAAAGGGGCCTGCCGCTGACCGGGCAAATCGAGTCTGCTACAGGTGCCGTCCGCTTCTCGTCACTCGCCCCGCGGTATGCACCCTACGTCCAATCTGTTCATTGACATGCGATTGCATCAGAGAGATTAAGCAAACATGGCCGTTCGATTGTCTGTGATCATGATCCATACCCCCCCTGCCGGAAGCGGCAAGCAGCCGCTTGCCGAGTCAATCGTGGGGGAATTGATAGGCTTACCTGGAATTGACCTAACACTCATCGGACCGCTTCAATCGCTCGCTGAATCATCGACCGACCGACTTTCGCTCGATGCCATTTCCGGGGATGTGGCAACACTCGACTGGCAGACACCCGAGCAATCGCTTTCCGACCTGTCAACGATTGGGTTCCAAGGCAGTCGAGCCCTGCACACCAACGACCCACAGCCACCAGAGAACGGGGCGAACACACCCCGTCGAATCTACGCCTTCGACCTGAACCAATTCTCCGATGCATCGACCTTAGTCTCGGCATTGGTCCAGTTGCGAGATCATCGACAAGTCAAAACGATCTCGATGAGCCTGGCACCGCCGCGGCAGCGGCCAACCGCTGCCAAACCGATGACCAACCCGATGACCAAACCAGCCGCTGCCACCCCGATCGCTTCACCGACATCAAAAACCGCTGAAGTCCCTGAAACACCAAGAAAATCGGAATTGATCGATTTGGATGAACTCCTGGACCAGCTCGATCAACTCGATCCGTAGGCTCTTATCTGTCCAGGAATTGCCTTGACCGCCAGTGGCTGATACCCTGTGGGCCTAATAAGCAGAGCCCCTCGAGTCCCTCGTTTTCACTGGAATAGATGCTGATGGCGGCAATCACAACACAAACCAAAGGTGAAATCCTGGTAGTAGGGTTCACCGACAGCAAGATCCTCGACAGCCAGAGAATCGATCAAGTTGGCAAAGAGTTGCAGGAGTCGATTCCTCTCGCGGCTCACAAAAAGTTGCTCATCAACTTCAGTGGCGTTTCCTTCATGTCATCGGCGATGATTACCAAGTTGGTAATGCTCAACAAGACATGCAAGGCTCAAGGTATCGCACTGAAATTCAGTGACGTTTCGCCCAACGTCCTGGAAGTCTTCAAGATCACGAAATTGAACAAGCTGTTCGACATCCAGGAAGGTGAAGACAAAGCGATGGCAAGTTTTGACAAGAAAGGCTGGTTTGGCGGTTGAACCCTTCCGGACCAGATGATTCGCCACCGCAAATGGACAATGCAGGGCGTCTTATCGAGCTGATTGAAATTGAACGTGCCCAGATCGGCTCCGAGATTCATGACGGAGTGCTGCCGCTGATCTTTGCTGCTTCAGCAGCAACATCCAGCTTGCAAAGAGACGATAGCCTCAGCGAAGAGCAGCAGACCCGTCTTAAACAGGTCGTCGATTGGTTGTCCCAAGCGATGCAAGTCGCGCGGCAGACACTCACCAATAGCTACCCGCCCGAACTGTCTGGCGTTACTTGGTCACAAGCGGCCCAAGATTCGCTCGCCCGCTTGCTAACCGAACCGACAACGCGATTGCACTGGGACGTAGCGACAGACGCTCAAGCAGTCTCCACCGATGTGTCTCTAACGGCCTACCGAATCGTGGTAGAGGCGGTTCGCAACGCGGCCGCCCACGGCAAAGCGGATGACATTTGGATCCGCGGTCGGTTGTCCAACAACGAGATCGTCCTAGAGATCAAGGACAACGGCTGCGGATTTGAATTCGAACAGGTTGCCCAAGATCGGTTCGGGGTTCGCTCCATGTGTGCCCGAGCGAAGTTGGTCGGTGGCAAGACCAATATCGATTCGCGTCCCGGAGAAGGGACAACAGTCACGGCACAACTGGCAAACCTTCCCGAGGCGTAAGAAAATCCGAAGCGCTGGGAACCAGGTTGCAAAAGAAACCGGTGTCTGGCAGCATCGCTCTGAACGACGACGCGATCACCAGCCTGCCAGTGACCAGCCTGCCAGTGACCAGCCTGCCAATGACGCTGGCCTCGAAATGCCGTTGATCAACCAAACGTCGCAACTCCAGACTCGATCAGGAGGCTGGCGTGTCCATTTCTTTCAGCGACTTACCGAGGCGTTTTCGCCCCCCACCGCGAGACGATTTCGATTTCGCTTTTTCACCGGTCAGCATGGCGGCGACGTTGGGATGAAGTTTGTCAGCGTCAGCCGGTGTCCCGATTTCTTCGATCGCGTCACTGACACCCAGCAACACAGATTGACGAACTCCGTCACGAAGCCACTCAAAAAAGTTTACGTTCATGGTCAGCCAGGATTCGTGGAAAGCAATTGCGCAGTGAACACTTCCGCCGTCAGATGCTGGCGGACTGCCGGACGCTTGTAGCCATCATGGCGACCGTGCGTCCAGAGCAGAGTTGGCGGGCACAACCGTGCCACACTCAACGTGAAACAGCATCCTCGGGCGTCTCCACCCAATCAATCTCGCCTTGCCAATCCATGGTAACTGAGTCCTGGCGGAGTCCAGGTCGCACGCGGACCAGAGGCAACAACACGTCGTCCACGCTGAAATTTTCGGTTCGATCCGAGCCCTCAACGAATAACCCAGTAGCGCAAGCGTCCGCATCGGATGCCCGTTCCATCAAAACGGTTAACGACAACAGGTCTCCAGCGGGATACCCGGTCCGAGGATCGATGACATGGCCATACCGACGACCACGGTGATGAAAAAACTGTTTTCCCGAACCGCTGGTGGCGATCGCTTGATTACGCAGCATGATCCCTGCCAATCGGTGCTTGGGCTTGGTCGGGTGGGCCACCCCCACAGGCCACCCCTGTTCACTCCCGACCACTTGATCGCCAGCGGCGATGATGCTGCTGTTTCCGCCATGAATTAAGAAATCATGCAAGCCATCGCGGTGCAATCGCTCGGCAACTTGATCCAACGCATCGCCTTTTCCGATGGCCCCCAAATTGATCGACATTCCCTCAGCGGCGAAGCGGATCGAGCGGTCTGGTTCGGACAGCTCGATTTTTTGATACCCGACTCGCTGCCGCGCCTGCTCGATCGCCTGCTCCGTGGGTTTCTTACCGCTGCGAGTGGTAAACCCCCATGCCTCCACCAGTGGACCCGCGGTGACATCGAAGCCGCCGTTGGTTCGCTGACTCCACCGAATTGCCCTCTGCATCAACTGAAAAGTGGCTTCGGTGACCGACACCGCTTCGGAAAATGCCATCCGGTTGACTCGAGAAATCTCGCTGTCAGGCCGATAGATGGTCAAGGACTGCTCGATGGAATCCAATAACTCCAGTGCGGAAACCGCCACCTCGACAGCATCGGCGCGGGCCGCAGGCAGGATCACAACGAATTCGGTTGCCATCGCTCGGCGACTAACGTGCGTCAAAAGAGCAGGGTTTTCGGATTCCATGCGATCAAATTCCCGAACGAACAGGCGGTATGCCACATCATACCCGCCGCAAACCGATATCCCTGACCTGACCGTTAAATTGAGAGCCAAAACAGAGAGGATCGGTGAACATCTGCGATCAAAAACCTGTCTTGCCAAAGCAAGGGTTGCGTGATTGCTTGCGATCCCGCACAGTCGTCGAAAATTGACCAGGAGCGGTGGCTGAGTGGTCGAAAGCGCCGGTTTGCTAAATCGGTGAACCGGGAAACCGGTTCCGCAGGTTCGAATCCTGTCCGCTCCGCTGTTATGAAACAACCTTCCGAATTCCATCATCCGTATGGGAATCGGGCGGGTTCGATGGCGAAAGCCATCCGAGGGTGTAGCTCAGTTGGTAGAGCAACGGACTTTTAATCCGTTGGTCCAGGGTTCGAGTCCCTGCACCCTCACTTCTTTCTTTTTGCCGGGCAGGGCCCGCTCGCCCCCGCCGGGGCATGTGCGGCGAGAATTTCGGCAGCACCAATCTGAGGAATTCTGACTCGGCCCAGTGCTCCAATGCCGGCGAGCGAGCGAACCATCGCGACGCAGATTGGCGCAACTATTTCAGTTGTTCAGCCCACTCCCGATCCCTGTCCGCCCGATTGATGCTGCTCAAGCCCAAAGAACATCAGGACGTGGCAGAGACGAGAAACGCTGATCGTATGCTCATCGGCTGGACACCCACCCTTGAACCCAAATCGTTGGCGTGATCGACCTCGACAGACTCGCTGAAAATTGCCCACCCAACCAACGAAATGCCAGACCAGGCAGGAGAGGCGACTGAGACCGCTAGCTTGCTGTCAGCCATCTAAATTGCTCGTTGCCCCTGCAATTCGCACACCGCGCCCCGTCACTTTTTAGTCGGTGCTCCTTGGTCTGCTCCGCTGAAGCATTATTCGGGCTGCGTCTTTGCGTTGCCATCTCAACGCTGATTCGCCGCTTCGCGTGGCATCCATCTTGTCGTTTTGAGGCAAAATACTCGGATTAGGCAGGCGACAGCACCACTCGGCGATTGGAGAATCCCCAAGGCTGCTGAGATCTCCGTGGAGATAAAAAACACCCTTTTCTGCTATGCCCCGATAACCGTTCGTCTCATCCTCACTTTCTCTGTTTGAGCGGAACGAGAGGCATTGTTTTGTGGTGGCCGCGAATTAAGATACGACCGTTATTTTCCGACAGAATAATCTGTTTTTAAGGCGGCAGTACCTTGGATCTTTCCGCACTTGTACAACTCATCTGCGAATTGGTAGGCGGCCTTGGCCTTTTCCTACTCGGCATGAAAAACATGTCCGAGGGGATGCAGGCGGTCGCCGGAAGCAGTCTGCGACGCATCATCAATGCCGTCACCAATCACCAAATACTGGCCACGCTATGCGGGGTGATGGTTACCTGCGTCGTTCAATCAAGTTCAATCACGACCGTGATGGTGGTTGGATTGGTCAACAGCGGCGTGATGCAATTGTCTCAAGCAATCGGCATCATCATGGGTGCCAACATTGGCACGACGATCACCGGTTGGATCTTGGTGCTCAAGATCGGCAAATACGGCCTACCGCTGTTGGGCGGATCAGCATTCGTCTACCTGTTTTCCAAGGGGGATCGCTGGCGATATTGGGCGATGTCCGCAATGGGTATCGGGATGATCTTTTTTGGCCTCGAGCTGATGAAAGATGCCTGTGCGATCATCAAAGAAACACCCGACTTTGAAGACTGGTTTCAACTCTTCCGGGCTGATTCCTATTGGGGAGTCCTGAAGTGTGCATTGGTCGGTTGCGTACTCACAACGTTGGTGCAATCTTCCTCGGCGACATTGGGGATCACCATCTCACTCGCATACCAGGGCGTGATTCCTTACGAGACCGCCGCTGCGTTGGTACTCGGTGAAAACATCGGAACCACGATTACCGCTTTCTTGGCATCGCTGGGAGCAACCACCAACGCTCGCCGAGCCGCATACTTCCACGTCATCTTCAATTTGGTCGGTGTCTTCTGGATCACCCTCGTCTTTGCCTGGTACATCGAGCTGATCGACTGGATTCTCAGCTTCATGATCGAGGGTGACATCAGTAAAGCGGTCATTGATAAGGGATCGACCACCTACCCGAATACCCTCCCCGCGATCGCCGCAACGCACTCGATCTTCAACATCGCCAACACGCTGATCTTTTTCCCCTTCCTGCCGTGGTTTGTCCGTCTTCTGAACTGGCTTGTGCCTTCCAAAGACTTCAAAGAAAAACCGCAATTGACCGATCTTGATGTTCGGATTCTCGAAACACCGGCCTTGGCGATTGAGCAATCCCGCAAAGAAATCGAAAAGATGGGGAATGGCTGTGAGAAGATGCTGGACTGGTTGAACGAACTGCTCCAACAAGATGAACCAGACCATTCTTTGGCCGATCGCCTCAAGCGACGTGAGCAGGTACTCGATTCGATGCAGGATGAGATCGCCGAATTTGTGACCAAGCTACTGGCCGGGAACGTCCCCCACTCAGCAGCCGATGACGCGCGGCGACAATTACGCATGGCTGACGAATACGAATCGATCAGCGACTACATCGCGAACCTTGATAAGTTCGACCACAAACTGCGACGAGACGGACATCGATTTACACCTGATCAGCAAAAAGGGCTGGTGCAACTCAATCGCCAAATGGCCGAATACCTCAAGGAAATCAACCTCGGACTCGCCCAAGACAATCGCAGCGTGCTGACGCAAACGACCGCCAGCTCGGATCGCCTGAAGAAACAGATCAAACAGTTGCGTCGAAAACATTTGGACGATCTCTCCGCAGGCTCAATCGCGCCTCAGGTAAGCGTCGCCTATCTAGCCGCACTGAACGCCTACTCGCGTGTACGAGACCATTCACGCAACATTGCGGAAGCAATCTCTGGAGAGAAGTGATTGGGCGGGTGAGGAGCTTGCTTGCTGCATCACAACTCCTCCGAAGGATAACCGAGCTCGGATGACAACCACGGCCTGAAGAATCGACGGTTGGGCCGCAATCCTTCACCGATGGCACTGCCTCAAACGTGCGATCCCGCGAACTGGCCCCGCGTGCTCAAGAATGCCCGCGTGCTCAAGAATGCCCGCGTGCTCGAGAAGAACGAGGACGCTCGAGAAGAACGAGGACGCTCGAGAACGAGTTGCTGCGTGTAAGCTTCACCGCAGTCACAATCGATCAACCACTGCCAGACTGATACATCGCCTCAGTTCGGCGGATAACTGGGGTCCGCATCGGGTCGAGAAGACTGAAACGTCAAAGCCCCCTTTGCCCCGAACCGGCACTTGACCTAATTCGGGAGATAGAACGCGACAATATCGTGACACCGAAAGCCATTACGCCAAACGCGAATAAGCAAACACCGGCGAGCACCAGAGCCTTTGAAATACCCAAGTGGAATTGCTCACGCTGCTGAACCTCCGGCGGCGAATCGGGGGACGGAAGCCCGACCGCCAACACTCCGTAACAGACTCCCAAGAACGCTACCAAGAACCCTATCGTCAGCGTCCCCAATGCGTAACGCAACCACGGTCGATGCTTCGTCGCTTGCATCGGCTCGCTTTCCGCGAGAGGACTCTTAAATGGGTTGTTACTCATGGTTCGATCACTAGCAGGGGAAGCTCAGAGTGAACCTTGTTGCTGGACCACCAAGTGAACACGCGACGATCCTCGCCGATTTCAATCGACAACGCAAACACACTTCATGCCGATATTTTCACGCTGAAACGCGGAATTCGCCGACAGCGACGACACCAGCATCTCCGCACAAAACCGGCTTCACTCAACGCCTGACTGCTCCCAGCAAAGCAATGTGCTCTCAATCACGCTGCAAAGCAATCTGCTCTCAATTCTGGTGGTAACAAAGAGTAGATCTGACATCTCAGATTAAGCAATCCGCCACACCTCGGGTTGATCATGAAGCCTCGGCCAATCCCGGCAATCCGTCACCAACGAAACTCACTCTGCGCTGCCCGCTGCACCAAACTGCGGTGCAACGATTCGGCTGCGGCAAGCGGCAACTGACGAATTCGCGGACCACCCCCTGTATTCGATTGGCCAGCGATATCGATGCTAAGTGATGCAAGCTCCAAGCGACGGTCAAAGAAATTTTGTTCCAAGATCACGCTTTGAACATTCTTGATGGGAACACAAATCGTCGCACGATTGATCCAACCCTGCCGAAAGAGCAGATAACGATCACCGTGCCAATAACCGGTGTGCTGGTACCACTTGCACTGGAGCAAGTAGACCAACGGAAACGCGGGCAGCCACATCAAGCAGTACCAACCACCGTTCGAATACGTCAGAAACATGATCGCAACGATCAGCAACCACCCTTTTTTACTGCCACGCTTGATTGCCAGAGGCGAGATCCGCTGCCAATCAGGGGACACATCCATCAGGCCGGGAATCGCTTGACGGGTCACCTCCATGGCATCCGCAAGCTTCGCAACGGGGATCAGCACATCGCGGTTTTGATTTTTGTCAACTTGTTGATGGTCACCTGCACTATCAACTCGAACCGCCGCCAAACCAAACCAACGGCGTAACAAACCTTCCTCAAGCTTGAGTGCTTGAATTCGGTCGCGAGCGAGACTGCTGTGTCGATAAGTGAGCAGGCCATGCGACAGGCTTAACAGATTGCCTGTTCGGCTAAGTTCAAAAGCATGATAACGCACCACGTAGGCAACGACTGCAAAAACCAAACCACAGATTGCCAGCACGATACTTTTGGACAACGCCTCCATCATCCACAGATCCGCCACGTATCGGAGTACTCCAGTATCCGGAAGTTCCGATTCCAAACGGTTCAACAACTGGGAGCCAGGGAGTTTCTCCCTCGTTTGGGATGCGATGCGTGTGCTGACCCCGTTGACCCACTTACCGCCCAAGCCAACAAAAACCTGAAAGTAAAGGATGGCTCCCACGACGGCACCAAGCGTCGCAACCACCTTTGACGTCAAGCCACCAACCAGCAACGTGCGAACGTTCAGCCTGAAACAGTAATCAGCAACCGCTCGTGGGGCGACCACCTCGGATTGAATCGTGGCAATCGCGGCCCGATGCTTGTCAGCGATAACCGTCTTCATCACTTCCGCAGCGTGCATCGTCAGCACATTCAACGCAGCTTCTTGTGTGTCACTACCAGCCGTCGAGATAGTCACCTTCGCTAGCCTGAACAAACGATGCAGAAAACTCTGACGAATCTCGACCTCCTGAACACGGTCGAATGGAATTCGCCGCTCTCTTCGCGATAGCAGTCCCGACCGTATGATTAGCTCGTGATCCGCCATTCGATACGTCAATGTAAAAAAACGGATCGTTTGATAGGCCATCGCCGGCAAAAACACAAAAACAACAAACACACTCACCGCGAAAAAAGGGCTCACAACGAAACAGCCAATCACCAGCGGCACGATCGCCGCCAGGACCGCCTCCGCAGCTGGCAGCCAGAGCGTCGACACGTGAAGACGGGCTTCGGGTTCAAGCGAAACTTGGCCGTCGGATCGCAAACCGGCACTCGTCGCCTGCCGCCCGAGTCCAGCACCGATCGCAGCAGCATCATCCGACGCAACCACCTCGTTCACCTCGGCTCGATCAAGCGTTGCATCCGGTGACGAATCAGACCGTGGGGGATCAATCTCTGGTGACGACATCGGCACCTCGATTGGCGGCAGCAATCAACTGATCCCGAAGCTCGCGGGCAGTTTGATGGCTGAGCCCGGGGATCACGTGGGAAGCCGCACGCGTACCGGCGGTGTGAACCTCCAATGACGAAAGACCAAACCGTCGCGTGACCGGCCCGTCGTGAAGATCGACGTGCTGCAACCGGCTCAGCGGAATGGCAACGGTCACTCGAGAGATGACCCCGTGACGAACCACAAGCACCTGATCGCCGAGCTGATAGGACCAATGGCGATAACGTCGCTGAGGGATCATCCACGCCAACACAACACCAATAATCAGCAATACAACCCACGCAAGAGGAACGAACAAATTCTGCGGCGGTGCGATGGTCTGGAACATCCGATAAACGCCCGCAACGGTAAAAGCGGCAGCGAGAACAAGCAGCACCATGCCGATCGTTCGTCCGAGCCGAATCCAACGCAGATCCAAGGGCATCTGCACACCATCATTACGCGTCGGCTGCGATCCAACGATGTCGCCCGAATCGGCTGCGGACAGACTCGCTGCAGACGCCATCAAAGAGGTATCCCGATCACTGGGCTCGTCCGCTTTTGCGCTGGGCTCGTCAGCTTTTGCACTGGGCTCGTCAGCTTTTGCATCAAACGATGAACCTGAAACTTCATTCATTGATGTGTCGCGACTCGTCGATTCGTCATTCATTTCAAGTCTGTGTCTGAAACACATAACTCCCGAAACACGTAGATGGTGGGGCGCGGCATCGCCTGCCTTTGATCATCGT
>JAQWPZ010000126.1 GCA_029245125.1 Rubripirellula sp. | reverse complement strand
CACAATTCGCTTCAACAACAGGCATGCCAATCTCTGCAGGCCACCCTTCGCGGCGACGTGATTTACTTGGAAAGCTGGGTAGAGTCCCGAAAATCGGACGTGCGGGAGTTCACCGCGAAGCACTTCGCGTCATTCCGTGAGACACCTGATTTACTTGCTGAGACTTCCAAACCAATCATTCCCGGCGATCTTGCCCCACGCTATTTAGGCTGGGTATTGCTCGACAGCGACCGCCGAACACTGCAGAGTAGTTTGCCAGAGTTGCAGGGCCTGCAATTGCCGATTGCTGATTCCACCTGGAAACGTTTAGCCGAACGCGCACCGTTTATGGCCTGGCCATTTCGCATGCCACTTACGACCACCGAACCGCAGCGAAGCCGGGTGTTAATGGGTGTAGTCGAGCCCCTTGTCGAGGGCGGAAAACCTCTCGGTGGCCTCATGTTACTGCTCGACCCAACCGCTGAGTTTGAAGCATGCTTTGCTGGCAGCAATCTTGGCGAGACTGCGGAATCGATTGTCTTTGGCCCCACCGCACAATTGATTTACAGCAGCCGTTTCACGCCGGATCGGCATGAGCAAAGTTCCTCGCCCACACATGGCCACAATAGCTTGGGGGTTACGCTTCGAAAGCCCGATGGAACCTTCACCACGATCGCAGACCAAGCAACTCGCGGAGGATCGGGAATCGCCCGGGAAGGTATCGTTGATTACCGCGGCAAATCAGTCATGGCGGCCTGGCAATGGTTGCCTCAATATCAAATCGGACTGGCTGTCAAAATCGAAGCCGACGAAGTCATGTCTGCGTGGAAATGGCTGTGTCGGTCTTGGGTCGGCTTGCTGATATTGCTGGCGACCGTCGTTGCTGCTGGATACAACCGCCTCAGACAGAAGCATTCGGTTGGCAAAACGGGGACTGAGATTCGACGACTGGGACAATACGATTTGCAGGAAATGGTGGGTAAGGGCGGGATGGGAGCTGTCTATCGCGGTACCCATCAATTGCTTCAACGTGACGTCGCGATCAAGGTGCTCGAAGCTGACAAGTTGAGTGACAAAGCGGCCTCGCGGTTTGAACGCGAAGTGCAAATGACAGCACAGTTGCGCCATCCCAATACGATCGACATCTATGATTACAGCCGTACTGAAGATGGCACTTTCTTCTATGTAATGGAATTCATCGACGGCATCACACTGCAAGAATTGGTCGATCAATTCGGACCACAATCGCCCGGGCGTGTGATTCACCTGATGCTACAGATCTGCGGATCACTTGCTGAGGCGCATCAGCAGGGCATGGTTCACCGCGACATCAAACCTTCCAATATCTTGTTGACCGCCCGCGCCGGCTTGTACGACATGATCAAAGTGGTTGACTTTGGATTGGTGAAAAACATCAATGAGAACGCATTGGAATTAACGCATACTGACGGTATCACTGGCACACCGATGTATATGTCACCAGAATCGGTTCGTGATGCGGCAATGGCAGATCAGCGGAGCGACCTGTACTCTGTCGGAGCTGTCGGGTACACCCTTCTGACAGGACAGCCAACCTTTGACAGCGAATCCTCGGTTGAGGTCTGCTTGAAACAACTCAAGGAGATGCCATCACGGCCCGAGGAACGCCTTGGAAGGCTGCTGCCAGACGATTTACAGAATGTTTTAATGAGTTGCCTGCGAAAGGACCCTGACGAGCGCCCAAGATCGATCGAAGACCTACAATCAGCGTTATTGCAATGCAATGCAGATGATTGGACGCGGGACGATGCCCTGCATTGGTGGGAAATTGAATTTGCGGCCCATGGCAATGATTCGAATGCTGATCCGAATCATCAACAGAATCTGACGGACAACCCACACATGAAGACAACCGCAAAGTAGCTCGAAAGGACTGAGCTGAACGGGGCGGCACGGAAAGTTCGCCGCACTCCGACAACCAGAGTCATTGCCGAATACCAACCAGCCACATTTTGATTCAGCTATCGGCGAGTCAAAAAAACACCCATCAAAGCGCCAACCCAAAATTAACATGAAGTTCGGATTTCGGCGAAACAAGGAACCCGAAACGCTCGATTGGCCCGGCCTGCACTCGTTGCTGGAGGACGACGATCGCCGGGCAGCAGTCGAGTATTTCTTCCCTGATCACTCGCGTGAAGGTTTCCTCTCGGCCACTCAGCGCCTGGCCCCGGAAATCGCTGCCCAGATCTCGACAACCGGCCGCAAACTGAGCACCGCCGGAAAACTCGTGAATTGGCCGACCGTAGCGGTCGCGGGAATGCTGAACGCAGGCAAAACGAGTTTGGTCGCGACTTTCCTCAGCGAATCGGGGCAGGCCCGAACGTTACGCGGGACCAACAATGATCAGGGAACACACCGGTTTGTCTTATGGCTGCCGAGCGAGTGGCAGCAGGATGCAGAGCTGTGGGGACTATTGATGAGCCGCATCGGTGAGGCGATCGGACAGCCGCCTGAAATGCTCAGCGAGAATCCAACCGAGGCACATCAACAATACAACAACCTTGGCGGCAGCGACCAAACCTTGCAGGTGCCGCTAGTTGCCACCGATCCTTGGCTTGATGAAGTCGGGCTAGGCTTGCTCGATTGCCCCGATATCGTTTCCGATGAAGCATTTGGACTTGGATCACCCGAACAAAGGCGAACGCTACTCGGCCGCGCCGCAACACTCTGCAGCGCGTTCCTGGTTGTCACCTCAGCAGAATCATCGCGTGACGGCACACTTGGCGACCTGCTCAGGATCGCATCGGACTTAATGCCAGGTGTCCCCCGTTTGTTAGCGGTCAATAAGATTCGCGCCAGGCAATCACCTGATCAAGTTCTCGACACCTTTCGTCCTCTCGCGCAAACCCACGGCATCGAAACGGTTTATGCAGCCTACGATTTCGAAGTTCCCTCCAGCAGGCCGTTCATCCCGGGCCTGGATGAATCAGCGGTAGACTACGAGGCCCGCAATCGCGAACCGCTGCCTGTCTTTTTCTCGCTCTCCAAAGATGCTGATGACAATCCACCAGCAGCCATTTCAGACGAACGGTTGCTGCATGCCTTGCCGCAACGCTTAGACCGCGGAAAGTTGTTTGAAAAATTTCGTCTCGCGTTACAAACCAACTTGCGGAACGTGATTTGGGAGTCCGCCTTCCCGTTGATTGATCTGGGCGCTGACAAAACCCAGAAATCAACATCACGAGCGCAACAATGCTTGCTCGATGCCGCGGTCGACTTTTTTGCACACCGCGAAGTGGGTGGGGAGATTTCCGAACTGCGGTTGCATCAAAGCGAGCGGATTGTTCGTCAATTGTCCGAGAGTTTTGCCGCGACTGCTCCCTGGTATGCTCGCTGGGGTGTTCGCCTGAGCGCCAAGGTGCGACGCGTATTCGGCGGTGCAGGTGACCTGATTCGACAATTCACACCCTCGGCGGTTGCTCAAAAAACAGCCGATGAGATCAAGGACAAGTTTCGTCGCGGCGAATACGGGGGCCTACTCACCCCACAACGGTTGGCCAGTTCCATTGAAAGGCACGGCGGGCTAATCGCGTTGTCGCACCTATGTTCTGATTCGGAACAGATGGATGCAAGTACCTGGGAAGATTGCTCGGACGCTGCGATCTTGCGGTTTGAACGAGACGATTTCACCTCGCTCGATCCGCGCCGCCTCGACGACGCGGTTCGAACCATGTGGGACGAAGTTCCCACTCACAAAAAACTCGCAGCTGGCTTGACCCCGCTTGCCGCCATGCTGGCAACCTTTGGCGGCGTGTTGATGATCCCAATTGATTTTGGCGCAACCCACCTGATCGCGTCGGCTTCGATTCCCGAACTGTTGGCTGCCGCTGGGTTGACCACCCTTTCGACCCTTTGGGCGGGTAGTCAAAACATGCGAAACGTGGGGCGACAAGCCGCGCGGCAGCAGCTCGCAGATTTTCATGCAGTGCTTTGCGATACGTTTGGTATCGCTCGTCCCGACAACCCGCAATCGATCCAAGTTGCTGGTGTGAAGGAACCAGTCGGGCCCTCTAAAATCGTCGTTCGCGAGCCATGCAGTAAAGCTTTACCCGTCTACCGGGTTCGCGATGAGTTCCGACAAGAATTGCAGCGTCTCGTCCCTCGAAACGGACCTTAGCCTCTTCCTATGAACGAAAATTTTTCGCGACCAAGTCACGATGGCAACGCTTCCCTTGCTCTGGGAACTCCGGGAGAGGATTTTCTCCGCCGTGTTCGCCGTTCGGCGGTGCATGTGCTCGGTGATAGCACCACCGGGCGTGAAGTGTTGGAACTATGCGAAGCACACGACGAAGCAAGGCGACTTGTTCTAGAAGACCGTAGCAGTGGTCATGTTGTCGTCGCGGTGGTTGGTGCGACCGGGCAAGGCAAGTCATGGCTGATCCAACAACTGATCCGATCTAGTCCAGTCGCCAAATCGATCGTGAGTGGTAACAACCATGACGAGGCAACTGAAAAGCTGACCTGGATCGGCCCGAGCCCGCCAGCAGACCTCGATTCGGTTCACGAAAATTATTTGCATTGCAAAGCCGGCGATATGCAATCCATCGGCGCAACTTACGTGCTGGTCGACGCACCGGGGGCTACCGAACATCGCCGCTCGGTCGCGACAGTGGCGGCCCGCGCGCTTCAGCTTGCCTCCGTGTTGGTGCTTGTCGTCCGCCGCGATCAAATCCGGAGTGAGGCGGTTGGAATGCTAACCCATGCCAGCGAAGGCACGGTTGTCGTTCCGGTGGTCAATGCGGTCCGACGACGGGACGACTTACTCGATGCCGACATCGATTCACTCCTGCACCGAATGCGCAAGGCGGCCCCCACCAGCGTGATCGCACCCGCTGTGATTATCGAAGATTTTGAAGTCGAGGAACGAACCCCTGAGTCAGTCGGCCCAGACGCTGCTGAACGAGTCGCCAATCGGCTGCAGGCCGAACTGGGCAGTAGTTGGGAAGGGGACCGCCGGCGAAGTGCCCGCCTGGCCGCACTCGATGCCCGCTTTCGTGCGGCTTTACATTCCGTTCTCAGCGGGCAACTACCCAGCGTGACCGCAGCCGTCAAGCATTTGAATGACGAAGCCTTGGCACTCCCGGCTGAAGTTGCCGAATCACTCGTTGGCAGCGGAGGACCGTTACGCGCTGCAGTCAGATAGCGGCTAAGGCTGTCACTGTTGACCGACACCGCCGCGATTTGTTTTCCCTATCGCTCCGTCTTAGGATTGCTGAACTTGACACACGGAGCCTGGGATCGTGTGCTGATGTCACTTTCGGGTTCCCTCCCTTCCCTGGTAAGTGTGGTTTGGAGTTCCGGACGCAACCTCTCGGCTGATCGTGGTGCCCAAGCCGATATTCGGGAAGGCTTGCGGCGGCGGAGTGCGGCTGCCGTCGCAGATCGTTTGGAACCGTTAGCCGTGAGATTTCGTGAAGAATTGGCAGCTTCGCGACCACAACAAACCAGTGGCATCACGACCGAAGATCAATCCCGCTCCCAAGTTGCCTATCTTTCCGGAATCGACACACTTCAAGAAAGCTCACAACGGATTTTTGATGATGAGGTAGAACAGGTCGCCGTTGCCAGAGTGACCGCGGTCGCCTGCGGCCTGATCGGTACGCTGATTTTTTGGATCTTGATGGCGGGTCCCATCGTAGCGTTATATCAGGGATACTTCGCAGCAAGCTTCACGACGCTTCGAGATTTGGCCGGTGACTTAAGTTTGTTTCCCCGTCCCGACTTGTCGATGATGCTGACCAGTCTGATCTTATCGCTGCTACCCACCGCATTATTCGCAATGATCGTTTTGACCATTTCCCAAAGTCGTCGACGGGTTGTTCGCGCTGAAGCCAACATCCGACGCCAACATCATGAAGTGATCGAACGCCTGCAGCGAGAAGGTGTTTTGCAACTGCGTTGGGACGAACCGTTGCTCGCGGACGCGGAATTTCTGCTCTCCGCCGGAACTGCCACAGGAGATTTGTCGTGATGATGATACCGGTGCAATGCCTGTTGGCCCAAGCAGTCACGGACCCTGATTCAGTTGATATCCCCGCGGCAACTGAAGCGAGCTCGGGGTTGATGGAAATCATCTTCAGTGGCGGTGCAGTCGGCTTATCCATCTTGTTGGTCCTGTTTGCGCTCAGTGTCACCGCCGCCTACCTGTTATTCGATCAGGTCATGACGCTCAGACGCCGCGAAATCTTACCCGATGGTGTCAGCGACGCAGTCCGACAGTCTCTGTTAACCGGTCGACCTGCGGAAGCTGACGCCGCTTGTCGTCGCGCCCCCAGTGTTTTGAGTGTCGTTCTTTTATCAGGACTAACCGAACTGGAATTCGGCTGGCGAGAAGTTGAAAAGGCGGTCGAAGATTCGCTTGCCCAGCAAGCGGCGCGACTGATGCGGCGAATCGAATACCTTTCTGTCATCGGTAACATCGCTCCCATGGTTGGGTTGCTCGGAACGGTCACCGGCATGATCTTCGCTTTTCAACAAGTTGCCACGACCCGTGGCGCTGCGGGGGCCGGAGATCTAGCGGAAGGAATCTACCAGGCGCTCGTGACCACGGTTGGCGGACTGATCGTGGCCATCCCCTCACTCGCGATCTATGCTGTTTGCCGCAATCGCGTCGATTCGATGATCGCCGAGGTAGCTTACCAAAGCCAGCATGCGCTGGCTCCCATTAAACGCCGCCCAACTAGTCGAGTCCGACAAACACCACCGGCGAATAGTGGTGGTGGGCGGCAAGTTCCTCCCAAATCGACTTGAATCCATCATGCTGCCCGGCATCAAACTTTTTGATTTAACCGATCACGTCGCACTCGTAACCGGTGGCTCCAAAGGCCTCGGCAAGGCAATGGCGGCCGGACTTGCTTCGGCCGGCGCTCGGATCGCACTGGTTAGCCGAAACCAGTCAGAGGTCGATCAGGCTGCTCGTGAAATTGCTTCCGATTTCGGAGTCGATGCAGTCGGTTTCGAAGCCGATGTCACGGACACCGACCAAATCGAATCAGTCGTCGCCCAAGTGATCCGGCGATTCGGCCGCATCGACACGCTGATCAATAACGCCGGGATCAACATCCGCGGCCCGATCGAAGAACTTACTCTCGAACAGTTTCGCGAAGTTCAGCAGATCAATGTTGATGGAATCTGGATCGCCTGCCGAGCGGTCGTTGGCCCGATGAAGCAGCAAGGAAGAGGTCGCATCATTAACTTGGCCAGCACGTTGGGGTTGGTCGGCTTAGCCAACCGAACCCCATACGCCACCAGCAAAGGCGCCGTCGTTCAATTGACGCGAGCCCTTGCGCTCGAACTCGCAAATGACAAAATCACCGTAAACGCGATCTGCCCTGGGCCATTTCTGACCCCCATGAACGAACCGATCGCCGACACAGAAGAAGCGAAAACATTTATCGTCGGCGCGGTCGCCTTGAACCGTTGGGGCGAACTGCAAGAAATCCAAGGCTCAGCGATCTATCTGGCGAGCGACGCTGCAAGCTACACGACCGGCAGTACGATGGTGGTCGATGGAGGCTGGACTGCAAGATAGATAACTTGCTGTTGGCCTTGGCCACTCTCGAAGCAGTCAAGACCTCCCATCAATGAATGAGGTCGCACATCCTTTCCGCTGCTGACGCACGAATCACATGCCGCTAGGGAGTGAAAGGACTGCGATTGAACTTCTGGAACGGTAATCGGACACCAGCCAGGATGTATTGATCGACGCGTATCTCTTGTGGCGGTGCGAATCCGTCTTGCCCAGCCACGGTGACAACATCGTCTTGATCGACGCCGTCACCACTGACACCGAAACCGCCAACCAACGCATCTGGATCGTCGTTCAAGTACAGCGGGGTGCTGCCAGGAAAAAACACGATTCCGTTTTGATTGGCGAGAGGTTCCGAGGCACCATCACCGTGGATCACTACGCTGGCGTCACCCGGATCACGGAAATTACGACTGGGGTTGAAGGCATCGAAAGCCAGTACGCTGAACGTATTTGCAGCGGAACCATAAACGTCAGCAGGCAAAGGATCGTTGTCGACCAAATTCTCTGCGGTCAATGGATCAATCCCGGGCATTCGCAGGATGCTCTGCGGGGCGACATCCAAACACAAAACCGGTTTTTGATCGCAAAGATCTAAATTGGCATCATTGACCAAACCATCGGCCGTCGCCGGATTGAGCTCAATGCCACTTGGGTAGCGCGGTTCGACAACAAATCGGAACGTTCGATTGGTCAATGCGGTTCCCAACGGAACCGTATCACCACTCAAATCACTGCGTGACGTCGCAACAGGCCCGAACACTCCGTCGTTGTTGAAATCCAATCGGTCCGGATCTTGCAGGTCAACGGGGTCAGCGTAGTACGCTGTGTTGCGAGCCTTCGCTATCGAAACATCAATGGAAAAAATGGTGGCATCAGGCATCCGATAGGAGCCAAGTAATTCGCCGTCAGTGTCGGCAACCGACAGCACCATGCTAGTCCGAGCGCCTGGTTTAAAGCCGTTATCAATATCCAATCGAATGGCGGCACGAGTCCGCTGAGCCTCAACCACCCCATTGGCAACGATTTGATCGACTGCTTCGGCCGTCAAGCCGCCCATCATCGCGGAATCCTTGGGCGCGACCAACCATCCTTCCGGCACCGGTTGGCCGTCTTGCACCAAATCACCTGCTGCGTTGATTGGCTGCAGATCGCCTGAAATAAATCCAGGACCACCAAACTTCTGATCCCCCACATGCAGCAAGCGATCGATCCCGGGCTGCCTGAACGAACGATCCGGATTCGGTCCAAAAATCTCCAGCGTGATGCCCACTAAATCAATTCGACCGGTGGGTAACACAAACCGCGGCGCCGGTGGCAGGTTGTTATTGAATCGGGACAGATCACGCACGAATGCAGATTGGGAGGGATTGAATAAGCTGCCAGTCCCGGCCGCCGCAGCCACCGCCGCGAATTCGGCTTCAAGCACCTTCTCTGCGTTGGTCCGTTCCTTCTCGCTCTGAACGCCTAATCCTGCGGCCGCACGTTCGGACTGATGTTCAAACCCCTGCTCGTGCGAAGCGTACCCATCATCGCCCGGGAAAAAGACCCCAATGCCTCCAACCAAATTGATTTGCTGGCTGATGGGGAGACCAGGAATTGAATTTCCTGCCCAATCGGTCACGGACTTAAACAGCGGAATCCCCCCTGGGATCGTCGCCACGCCCCGTGACATCGAATCGTAGAATTGGTCCGTCTGTATCCCGTAAGGCTCTGGCCAAGTTTGAGAAAACGCCTCTGCGTTTGAAGTGATTTGTGCCGGGTCAGAATTGAATCGCGTCCGCAGATAAAAATCGTCGGTATTGCCTTTGATTTGGTCCGGCCCAGCATGTCGCTGGCTGTCTCGACTCTGATGCTCGATGCCGAACAGGTCGACCTGAGGCGTAAAGTTCACTTCGGGTGGAAATTTGCCGCCCACGCCAATAGGAGCGACAAGCCCTGGCCCCTCGTATTTCTCATCCGTCGCCACCGGCGAAGATTCAACGACGCGTTGTGTGATCGTGGTCTGACTGAGGGAACGAATCGTGCGACTGGTAAGCGGTGCTGCATTGCTACTAAAGAAGGCAGCGGTTCGCGCTTTTGCAACCGCCCCGTCAATCGCAAACGCCAACGCTTTTTCGTTCCCCGCTCCCGTCAGATTCGGACTGACACCAGCCTCCACCCGGACACCTAAGATTGTTCCGATGCGATCAACAACCGCGATGATCGCATCGTCACTCGATGTCGCCGCCGAAGCTCGATCGAGCAAAGCTTGTACATCCGTCGAATTGATTTCATTAGCGCTCGGTTTGGTTAAGTCATTCGGATCGAGACCCAAACGATGCCGAATGTTGAATGTCGATGCGTATTCAAACGTCGGATTCGCCGGATCCAAAGTCTTAAAGTTCGTCAGTACATCGACGTCGAGTAATGCATCACCATCCCCGTCGACATCCGGCGACTTGGGAAAGAGCGTGAAGTCCAAATTTGCAGGACGCCCTGTAGTTGCAGGAATGATCTCACCCTCGGCGCGAAGATCATTGATCACCATCAGCGCATCCTTGGCCGTAACGGATCCGTTGTTGTCGACGTCCACCTGTTTCGTGGCCGTCGGAACCGAACCAACGAATTCACCCTCAGCCGAGTGAGCTCGAGTCAGATAGTTGACCACCGCCAGGGCATCAACCGGCGAAATATTTCCGTCGCCGTTGACATCACTCGGTAACGCATCGTTATGCAAAGACAAATCACCCGCCATCAGTTGACGAGCTTCCAAACGCTCGCTGCGCAGAATCCTGCGTTGACGCTTCAATGTGGTGGACGGACGACGACGTCGAGTCATATCACTTCTCTAGCTAGCATTACGTTGGTTTGATGGACTTCGTGATCCCGACAAGCTGCAGCGGCGACGGGAATCTGCCTTAGTCGTGACATCGGCAGCAGGACGCGCCCTCAGCACCCATGCTACTCAAAGCCCCTGGTTTGACGAGGTAGATATCAAAAAGTCTCATCGACACCCGGAAAACCCAGATAATAGTTGCATTCGATACGAGTGTTGCAAGCGTTAGAACCGATAAAGTCAACGGTTCGTGAAGGTGTCTATCGCTGAGATCGAACGGAAAGATTCAATTTTTCGCAAAGCGAAATTTAACATTCCCTGATCAACACTCGGCTCATGAGATCCAATCGGCACCCCCACTTCGTCTTCATGCCAGGGCCAACGTCCCTGCGCTGGGCGTCCGTGATATGGGCGTCTGTGATCTGGCTATCGGTGCTCTTGTCGCCCGCGATGGCGCAGTCCCCTTCATTGAACGAGCTGCTCGAAGTTGATTCGGAGGCGTCTCCTTCTCCAAAGATCCTGCAGGCACCTATCGCACCACTAATCGTCCCAGAGAACGGCGTTCAGGCGACACTATTAGGGCAAGATGGTGGGTTCACCGCACAGGTCACACCGATCCGTCCTGAGGACGAATCGCTTCCAGCACCCTCACGCCCGAGCGTTCTGAGAAACGCGGATGAACCAGCCGAGCGGCTGCCAATGATCGGTCCGGAGGAGGACCACCGGAATCCTTTGTTCGTGATTCCGCACGAGGCGCCTTATGGTTTCACAGGACCGAGTGGTGTGCTGCCGACCGAGACTCAGCAGAGCAGCCACTTTATCCCCGTAGAAGATCGATGGCGATTAGGGCAACAGAATTCTGATCGCTACGGCAAGGGTCATCCAATCATGGATGACTATCCCGGCATCAAGGGTGCGTGGTGGGATCCGTACAACCAAAACGTCCTCAAGGGTGATTACCCAATCATCGGTCAGCATACGTTCCTCAACGTGACCGGGGTGAACCTATCCTTATTCGAAGCACGTCAATTGCCGACGCCGACCACACCGTTCGAAGCCAGTCGGAATCCGGGGTCAGCCGCCTTCTTTGGTGATCCAGACTCTTTTACTTTTATCAATCAAACCCAACTCGCGTTTGACTTGTTTCATGGCAATACATTTTTCAAGCCAGCCGATTGGCGTGTCAAACTTGATTTGATTTACAACTTCAACGCATTCGTTGCGGATGAGTTGGCCGTCGTCAGCCCAAACGTCTTGGATGGCACAAGCCGGTACCGCGATTACTTTGCTTTGGAAGAGTGGTTCGGTGAAGTCAAGCTTTCAGACCTTAGTCCATACTACGACTTCGCCTCTGTACGGGCAGGCAGCCAGCTCTTTGTGAGTGATTTCCGCGGGTTCATCTTCAATGACATCAACCGGGGCGTTCGTTTGTTCGGAACTCGGAATAGCAATCGCGATCAATTCAATGTGATCTGGTTTGACCAGATGGAGAAAGATACGAACAGTCAGCTGAATCGGCTTGACAAAGACCGGCATCAAAACACTTTGATCGCGAACTACTATCGCCAAGATTTCTTGTACCCCGGCTACAACGTCAACTTTTCGTTTCACTACAACCACGATCAACCGTCAATGGAGTTTGACCGCAACGGATTCCTCGTGCGGCCTGACCCTGTTGGCGTCGCAGCCCCGCACGACATTCGCAGTTATTACTTCGGAACGGCAAGCAATGGTCACATCGAACGCATCAACGTCAGTAGTGCGTTCTACTATGTGCTTGGTCGCGACGACCTGAACCCGATCGCAGGCCGCGAGGTCAACATCAGCGCCTACTTGGCCGCGTTGGAATTATCATACGACCGTGACTGGGTCCGTTTTCGCACATCCTACTTTTACAATTCTGGTGACAGTGATCCCAACGATGACCGGGCGACTGGATTCGATGCGATTTTTGCAAATCCAAATTTTGCGGGGCAAGAGTTCAGTTATTGGGGACGCCAGGGTATCCGCTTGTTCGGCGTTGAGTTGACCAACCGTGAGAGCCTCGGTGCCAGCATGCGAAACACCAAATTCCAGGGACAAACCAACTTCGTCAATCCAGGCTTGCATCTCTTCAACCTTGGCCTCGACGCGGACATTACCCCCCGTCTGAAGACGATCAACAACGTCAACTTCTTGTGGTTTGATAAGACAGAAGTCTTAGAAACCTACCTATTTGTGGGTGAAGTTGAGCATTTCATCGGTGCTGACCTCAGCACAGGAATCGAGTATCGCCCTTTGCTCAACAACAACATTGAGTTATTGGGGGGGCTATCCACGTTGGTGACCGGTCCTGGATACGAATCCCTGTTTCAGAATTTAGATGGCAAAACCACAAATCCGGTTTCCGGATTTTTGGAAGTGATTCTAGAATATTGATCGCATCCAGACCGCCCAAATAGCAAGCGGAACGGAAACAGATGCCGGCAAGGAGTTTCGGCAAACCCAATCGTGAATGGACTCATGAAACGTCTTTTGCAACCACCCGCTCTCCTGTTGGCCATAGCCATCTTGACGGCATCTGGACTTGCCTCCTCGGCCAATGCTCAATCGCCTCGGGAGCGAATTGCGAAGCTGCGTAGTTACCTGGCGACCGCGCACGGCGAGGAAGAAGACAAAGATGCCGGTGGCAAAGTCGTTCAGGCGAGCGTCACCCTTTCATTGTCGGATCAAAACAAAAAATCCGAAACAAAGATCCCGGCCCCGCCACCGAGCATCGCTAAACGAGTTGATCGAGATCCTGTTTCCAAACCGACTCCACTGCCAACCGGTTACACGATCCCAGCGGAAAAAATCCCGCTGCCCAGAAGTTACCACGGCAAACCAATTGCCGGAGACACGACTGTGGGAGCCAGCGAACCGGGCATCGGCGTTCGCGGTGACGACCCCTGGGATCTGGCACGCCGACTGGGAATCGCGGACAACCCGTCTTATCCGATTCCCAACGATCTGCGCGCCGTCGACCTGATCCGCCAGACAAAGGATGATGCACAATTCAAAAGCGAAGGATGCATCCATTGCCATACCGACGTAGGACACATGCATCCGGTTAACAGCATCCAGATTGGGTGTACCGATTGCCACGGCGGTGATGCCACCCGCTACGATCTCAAAGGTGCCCACGTTTGGCCAAAATTCGCACCCGCGTGGAAGGGCAGCAGAAACCCTGTCCGCAGCTACACCCTGCTCAATCACGAAGATCCTAAATTCATCCGGTTCATGAACCCCGGGGACCTGCGTGTCGCTCACATTGCTTGCGGGCAATGTCATGCCAACGAAGTGTTGCAGTTACGTAAAAGCATGATGACCCACGGCTGCATGCTGTGGGGGGCAGCTCTATACAACAACGGCGGTACCGACGAAAAGTATTCTCGTTTCGGGGAATCGTACAGCATGAATGGGGTACCGCAGATCCTGCAAACGGTTCCCCAGCCGACTCCCGACGAAATCCGTGACAAAGGCGTGCTGCCTTTCTTACAGCCGCTGATTCCCTACCAAGTAACGCAACCTGGAAACTTGTTGCGGATTTTCGAGCGGGGTGGACGCTTCAAAGCCGAAGTCGGAATTCCCGAAACCCTCGAAGAACCTGGCCGTCCCCGTGAACGGTTGAGCGTTCGCGGCTTGGGCACAGAAAACCGAACTGATCCGGTCTTCATCGGTTTAGCAAAAACACGTTTGCTTGACCCAACGCTGAACTTTCTTGGCACGAACGATCATGCTGGAGATTACCGCAGCAGCGGTTGCAGCGCCTGCCACGTTCTCTATGCGAACGATCGCGACGCAACTGCCAGCGGGTTCTTGGCCAAATACGGCAACAGCGGTACCGCCGCCGCCGAACGAGATGAGTGGGTTAAGTATATCGATCCAATGATCCCCAAAGATCAGCCTGGCCATCCGATCCAACACAAATTTGAATTACGGATGCCCACCAGCCAGTGCATGGTGTGCCACGTCCATCCGGGCACCAATGTGTTGAACAGTTACCTCGGTTACATGTGGTGGGATAACGAAACAGATGCCGAGCTGATGTACCCGCACGAACAAAAACATTTGACGGCGGAAGATTATATTCGCGCAACCGAATCAAATCCAAACGAGGCCGCCGCGAGAGGAAATTGGGGTGACCCCGAATTCCTTGCCAACGTCAGCGATTTGAATCCGCATTTGCGGCATACCCAATTCGCCGATTTCCATGGCCACGGCTGGGTTTACCGAGCAGTGTTCAAAAAAGACCGTGCCGGGACCCTTCTCGATTGGAAGAACGATCCGATTGAAAAGGTCGAAAACGAGCAACTGCAGACGGCCGTTGCCCCGACAACTTCGCAAGAAAAACAGCAGGGCAAGTGTCGCCCTGACGCGCCCGTGCACATGATGGATATCCACATGGAAAAGGGAATGCACTGCACCGATTGCCATTTTTATCAAGACAGTCACGGCAACACCAAACTATATAACGAAGTTCGGGCAGCGATCGAAATCCAATGCATTGATTGTCACGGCACGGCAGACCAATCACTGGTCGAAAAAGTAGAAGGACAACTCAAGAGCGGTCAATCACCACGATTGCCCACCAGTGGACCGGCAGCACCCGCGGGCGGATCGAACCTGTTGGCGATGCGTACGACATTTGATTCACCACGTTTTGAAATCTTGCGTGAACCTGGCCAAGAGCCCAAGCTGATCCAACGTAGCACTGTTGAGCCCGACCTGTACTGGGAAGTCACCCAAACAGCGGACACCGTTCGCCCCGATAGCGAACACTACAACCCCCGCAGCCATGCAGCCAAAACGGTCCGCATGGCCGACGACGGAAAATTAGAATGGGGCGGGACCAGCAAAGCGGACCTTACCGGCTGTGCCCATCGCAATGAAAACATGTCCTGCATCTCGTGCCACAGCTCATGGAATCCAAGCTGCTTCGGATGCCACCTGCCACAGCGAGCAAATATCAAGTCACCTGAGCTTCACAACCGCGGTGACGTCACTCGAAATCGAACCAGCTACAACTTCCAAACGCTGCGGGATGATGTATTCATGCTCGCTCGTGATGGAAACGTCACTGGCAACCGAATCGGTCCGGCACGCAGCAGTTGCGCCATCCATGTAACCAGCTACAACGCCAACCGCGAAGCGATCTATACACAACAGCAAACGATCAGTGGCGACGGCATGAGCGGGATTGCGTTCAGTACCAATGTGCCACATACCGTTCGCGGCGGAGCTGGCTGGGAAAACGAATCCAACCATGCTGCCTCTGGCGTTTATGAAACGAAAAGCTGTACCGATTGCCACTTATCAGGCAATGGGGACAACAATGCGATTATGGCTCAGTTGCTGATGCAGGGAACGGGCTACACCAACTTCATCGGAAAGTACTGCTACGTGGCCGCGGGTGAGCACGGCTTTGAAGCCGTCGTCGTGACCGAAACCTCCGAACCACAAGCAGTCATCGGCAGCTCGCTGCATCAGTTGGCATACCCGGAGAACTACGAGGAACACCTCGAGCACGGTCGGAAACTCGAGCATTCGCATGAGCATCCTGGCCGTGACATCATCGAAGCTTTGTCGCTCCGATTCCGAAAGCCAGAAATCCTTGACCTGCAACATCGCGGCGAATATCTCTACGCCGCTTGCGGTGAAGGAGGCCTGCGAGTCTTTGATGTCGCCTTTATCGACCATAAGGCGTTTAGCGAGCGAATCACCTCCGCCCCGGTTTCTCCGATTGGACAACGATTCTACGTGCGGTCGAAGTATGCCACCGGGGTCGCCGCCCCAACCACCATCGCTCCAGACCCAACCCGTAAACAAGATCCAACCAACGAAGAATCTGCTGTCCATGGCATGTATGCCTACATTTATGTCACCGACCGAGAAGAGGGTTTGATCCTGGTCGGTGCTGGGACACTTCTGGATGGCAACCCGATGAACAATTACCTCGAACGAGCGTTGACGTTCAATCCAAACGGCATCTTGGATGGAGCCGAGTCAATCTCAATTGTCGGTACCTATGCCTACATTTGCTGTCACGAAGGCTTGGTGGTGGTCGACATCAGCGACCCAACCTGCCCAAAAGTGACTCACCATATTGGTCACGAAGAATTGAACCACCCACATGCTGTGGCAGCTCAGTTCCGCTACGCGTTCATCACCGACCGCGAGGGAGTCAAGGTCATGGATATCAGCGACATGGCGCATCCAAAGATCAAACATGTTGTCCCACTCGCTGATGCACACGGAATTTATGTTGCCCGAACCTACGCCTACGTGGCAGCAGGCAAGCACGGCTTGGCGATTCTAAATGTCGAACGCCCGCTGCAAGCTCATCTTGACCAAATTTACGATGCGAACGGCTGCATCAATGACGCGCATGATGTGCAGCTTGGTATTACTAACGTCAGCCAATTCGCTTATGTCGCCGATGGAAAAAATGGGTTGCGGGTGATTCAGCTGACAAGCCCTGAAGTGCACGGCAATGATGGATTCTCACCACGGCCGATGCCTTACCTCGTTTCAACCTACAAGCTGCCGAAAGATGGTCATGCTCTGGCGGTTAGTCGCGGCATGGATCGCGATCGGGCAGTGGATGAGAGCGGCAATCAAATCGCCGTCTTTGGACGGGTCGGAGCCCGCCCACTCAGCAAAGAAGAAAGTGATCGCATGTTCAAACGAGCAGACGGATCGGCCTGGTACACATCGGACGATATTTTCGATGAGCGGTTCTTCCGCTTTCCCGAGCCATTGCGAAAAGACTGAACGCGTCAAAAACCCGGAAACGCGTCCTATGGAACACCAACCGGTCAAAACAACCCAACTGAGGGAGAAACCTGGTCAGAGAGGGTGTGAATCACAACTGCCATCGAGTCATCGGTCGCCATCCAGTCATCAACCGCACGAGGCGGCGGGCTGGGCAGCAGGAAAACCGTTGCTGTTCCCCTAGATCCAAACCAAACAGCGTGTCGGGTTCATTGCCACAGGCCTTCGACGAAAAACGTCACAGCCAAAAAAAACGGTGGGACAACGCGCCCAAGCGTCATCCCACCGTTCAATACAAAACTCCGCGAGAGAAAATCACCGCTTCATCGATCGCAATCCCACACCACGATCGTTTCGGCAATGACCCGCTCAGCCATGCGTTGGGCAATCCACTTGGACAGCCCTCGGCCGGTACCAGATGCATCGACCAATCCCCGAGAAAGCTCGGCCTGTAAGTTTGGATTGTCCGTGAAAGGCCGGTAAGAGCGACAATAAGTGACGACCGTAACGATTATGACGATCGTTCCCAAGGATGGCTTCTCGCTGGCCGCTCAATTTGGCATGATGCAAGGATGAGCATTCGGCCCTTTCGCAACTCTGACTTGCCGCAGCTGCTGGAAATATGGATCCAGCACTTCTCCGCGCTAGGGCGACCCCCAGCTGTCAGCTTGTTGAAATTCGAACAAGCGGTCGTCTCCCGGATTTTCTTTCAACCAACGAACTTGCTGGTCAACGAGGGAGCGGAGGGTACGAACGGTTGGATTGCCGTTGCACCCTGCCAGCACGACTCGAGCAACTTGGTCGTTTGCGCAATTTGCTTTTTGCCTACGCAAGATCACGCTGGCAGTGAATTGCTGCGTGCGGCGGAAACGCGTTGTATTGAAGCTGGATTCGAGCGAATGCAAGTTGGTTTGCCGCGAGACGAGACTTATGGATATGCGGGATTGGAACCGCTTGGTCATGGAATTGCGGTTTCCCTGCTGGATCAGCGGACGATCAGTTTGCTGAAAGCTGCCGGCTTTGTGGCCGAACCCGAATTGGTTCAAATGGTTGCAAGTACAGTCCAGTACCGACCACCAGTGAACCGTGATTCGATTCAACTCAGACGCAACGCCCGCATCACGCAAACAGTTCGTGTGTATCAAGCCCCCCGCCAAGCGGCGGCCATGGCGCATATGGACGTCGAAACGATCCAACTAGTGACGACGAGTGGGGAAGAACTGGCTTCCATCTCATTGTGGTGCAGTGACCCCGAGGCAGAAGTCATGGATCCGGCGATGGCGATCATCGACTTGGGAGTTTGTCATGAACGGGGCAAATTGACTGCAGCTGAAAGCTATCTGATTGGAGCAACCATGCAACGATTGGAGCAACAGCGGGTGATGAACGTGGAAATCGTCGTTGACGGCCAGAATACCGAGCTGATTTCCCAGTTGGAGACGCTGAAATTCAACGCGGGACAACGGGGTGCTGCCTGGCGGAAGAGCGCTCGTTAGTTTCCGCGTCGTTGAGAAGCCCTGAGGTCGCCCCGTAAGAACGTTCGCGCGTCCAAGCAGAATCGTGGCCGATCAGGGTGAATCGCGAATGCGGTTTCCGCTACCTTTCTTTGGCGACCCTGCGGTTGCTGACAAAAACCGGTCGGCGACAAAGTTGGTAGAATCCAACGGTCTAACCTTTGTCTTTTTCACCCCAGGATGCTGCTTGTGAACGTGCGCCTGTCGACTACCCTCGCCCTCGCCCTGTTGGTGATGGGTTTGAATCCGCTGTCTGGACAATCCCAAGAAGGAACGGATGTGTCAAATTCTCCGCTGCTAAAACCGTGGACCGGCCCCCATGGTGGCGTCCCGCCTTGGAATCTGGTTCGCCAAGAAGAATTCGTCCCGGCCTTCAAGGAAGCGATTCGGATCACCCAAGCAGAAATCGCGGCCATCGCCGAAAATCCCGATCCGGCAACATTCGAAAACACGATGGTTGCCTATGAGGACTCGGGAAGAACGATGAGTCGGTTGCAGTCGATCTTCTTTGTTTACACATCCAATCTCAATGTTGGCCCAATGCCCGACCTGGAGAAAGTGGTTGTGCCGATGCTGTCAGAATTTGAAGACAGCGTGTACCAGAACGAAAAGCTGTTCGCTCGGATCGCGACTGTCTACAACAGCGACGCGATGAAGAACAAAGAGCTTGATCTCGCCCAACGCCGCTTGGTGGATGATCTGTACAAGACATTTTTGCGCAAAGGGGCGGCTCTCAGCTCTTCGCAGAAAGCAAAGTTGTCACAAATGAACATTCGCCTGGCCCGCCTGTTCACTGATTTCAGCCAGAACGTGTTGGAAGACGAGCAGGGCTATGTCACCTGGATCGATGACCAAGCCGCCTTGGCTGGCCTGCCCGACAGTGTTGTCGCCGCGATGTCGGCTGCCGCCGAAGCTCGAGACAACAAGGGTGGAAAATGGGCAGTGACCAACACCCGTTCGTCCATGGATCCGTTTCTGACCTACGCCGACAACCGACCGCTACGTGAGCAAGTATGGCGTAATTATTACAACCGCGGCGACAACGGTGACGAACGTGACAACAACCGAATCATCGCCGAAATACTGCGGATTCGAGCCGCCCGCGCCAAGCTGCTAGGATACAAAACACATGCTCATTGGCGAATGGAACCGACCATGGCCAAAGACCCTCAAGCCGCAATGGACTTGATGATGAAAGTCTGGCCCAAAGCATTAGCTCGGGTCAAAGAGGAGGTCGCCGATATGCAGGCGATCGCCGATACCGAGGGAGTCAAAATCAAGATTGCTCCCTGGGACTACCGCTATTACGCCGAAAAGGTCCGCAAAGACAAGTACGACCTCGATTTCAACGAAGTCAAACCATACCTGCAATTGGACAAACTGATCGAAGCGATGATGTGGGCTTCGACCGAACTATACGGGCTGCACTACAAACAGCTCAGCGGCATCCCCGTTTTTCATCCGGATGTGACCGTTTGGGAAGTCACCGATGCCGATGGCAAACACGTTGGCCTGTGGTATCTCGACCCCTACGCGCGGGAAGGCAAACGCAGTGGTGCCTGGATGACCGATTACCGCGCACAAGAAAACATGAACCAATCGATCACCCCGATTGTGTCCAACAATTCCAACTTCATCGAAGGTGCCGACGACGAACCTGTGTTGATCTCCTGGGACGACGCGGTCACGCTGTTCCATGAGTTTGGCCATGCGTTGCACGGCTTGCTCAGCAAGGTTCACTACCCCTCTCAATCGGGGACCTCGGTTGCCCGCGATTACGTCGAATTCCCATCGCAAATCAACGAGCATTGGTTGGAAACGCCAGAGATCTTGAACCAGTTTGCGGTTCATTACAAAACTGGCGAGCCAATCCCCCAAGAGTTGCTGGACAAGATTCGAAAAGCATCCAAATTCAACCAGGGGTATTCGACCACCGAATATCTCGCCAGTGCTCTGATCGATATGAAGCTGCACCTCGCAGGCGACGTCGACATTGATCCTGACAAATTCGAACGAGAAACGCTGGCCGAGATGGGGATGCCCGAAGAATTGCCAATGCGGCACCGGACTCCCCAGTTCATGCATATTTTTAGCAGCGATGCCTATTCGGCCGGCTATTACAGCTACCTGTGGGCCGATGCGTTGACGGCGGATGCTGCCGAGCGATTCGAAGAAGCGGGCGGATTTTATGACCCCGAGGTCGCCAAGAGTCTTCACGACAACGTGATGAGCATTGGTGATACGATCGATGCCGCCGACGGTTTTCGACAATTCCGGGGCCGCGACGTCGACACCACCGCGTTGATGCGAAAACGCGGATTCCCCGTCGACTGATCAGACGGCCCGATTCGAAAACGGGAGTGCGATCGACAGCCGATGCCTGAACAACATCCGACGCTGGGCCCAAATTGCCCAGCGTCAGATCCCAGCATCGCGCAGCAAGCCAAGTCGAACGAAATCCCACACCAATGAGCGGCACGGCGCTAGCCGCCGGTACCCCATCGAACCAGCCAGTCGAATTGCCAAGTATTCGAAAGGGGTCCACGCCACCTATCATCAAATGGCAAATTGGGGCCAGTGGCAAACTGGGGCCTACTCAAACTGGGGCCAGGCCACGTATTCAAACTGTGGCCAGGCCACGTACTGCCCCGCGATCAGCACGGCGCTATTCGCCAAGAACGCCGGGAAATCGACGTTGATCATTTGGGAAGGGGCGGTCTGCCTGTGCAAACCAATCGCCTCGGGAATACGAATGACGGATCAGACCGGAGTTCTGGAACTCGTGACTTGGAGAAAGAGCAGCCCAACCCCAGCCGATGCCTGAACAACATCCGACGCTGGGCCCAAATTGCCCAGCGTCAGATCCCAGCATCGCGCAGCAAGCCAAGTCGAACGAAATCCCACACCAATGAGCGGCACGGCGCTAGCC
>JAQWPZ010000114.1 GCA_029245125.1 Rubripirellula sp. | reverse complement strand
AAACCGAAACCGCCAGCAGCATCACCTTGCTGGCTGGTGAAGGAAAACGGACCACGGTACTGAGAGAGCAGATTGAAATTTTGAAGTCATCAAGCAAGTCCCTGATGCCCGATGGGCTTGAGCAAGATCTCCAGCTGCAGGATGTCGCCGACCTGATTCAATATGTTCAAGAAGCGTTTCGCTAATCGCTGATGGTTATCTTCGATAGCAGATTCCAGGTGAATGCGTTCCCCGTTGTTGCGTTGAAGACTGTTGGCTCTGTGACGCGTTGGGCGAAACTTTCCGACGCGAGTTGGCTCGTAAGCGACTCAGGTAAAGGTAAAGGTGTTCATGATTGCGAACACGCTTGAAGAAAACTTATCACGCGGTTTGCGTGCTGCATGCGGTCATGTGACGGACAGAGGCGAGCTATCGCAGTCCGATGAATTCCGTCAGCTGACATCCTGTTTGGAGTTTTACCTTCCGGCTGTGCTGCGAGAGGTCCATCCGTTTTGGGTGAAGGAGAGCTTAGATGGCTTGTTCCATGAGGTGGCGATCAAGACCGGGCCGCAGCAAGTCGACTTGGCCGGCCGATGTATCCTAATTTCCGATCAGACCGTCACGTCTTATCACGTTCAATTGCGTGCTGACCCTGCGGTCGACGAGATTGAATGGATCGACTGTCGGCTTGGAGAAACCAGGGATGATGTGATGGTACGTGTGCCTTACGATCGGGGGAGTGGGTTGAATCGCATTCCGCGGCTGGTCGATCGCTTGGACTCGATCAAGTGGCGTTTCCACGTTGGGTTTGGTGGCAGGGAGCTGAAAACATAGCGACTCGATCATGATGTGAACGGATTGAGACGAGGTCCTTGAGAACGCTCGGGTTCAGGCTGTTTTCCAGGAGGAAGCACCTTGAAGCATTGACGCGGATTGATTCGGAATGACCGGGTGTTCTTTCCAAAGTCAGGATTCATGCTGAGTGAGAATTGAGCCTGGAGATTCTGCCGGCATTCAGATGTGACGGGGACAGTGCTGGCGTCTGCCGTTTTGCTTCGGAGGCGAAAGCTCGTTAAATTCTAAACTTCTGCGGTTCGCGTTTTGATAGAGACCTGCTGCTAACCTTGTGATCTGACCCCTCATGGCACTCCGTTTGATGCATCACTTTCATTGTTTATTCACGGGCTTTCCTGCGATTGCTCTTTTGTTCTGCTGCTATTTTTGTACGGCGATGACTGGCAGGGCGGCTGAGCGACCGAATGTCGTCGTGATCATGGTCGATGACTTGGGCTATTCGGATGTTGGTTGTTACGGGAGTGAAATTGAGACGCCGAATCTTGACTCCCTTGCCGCCGACGGTTTGCGGTTTTCGCAGTTCTATAACACTGCAAAGTGCCATTCTTCACGCGTCTCTTTGTTGACTGGACAGTACTGCTTGGCGGCTGGGGATACCAGCATGAACCATGGGGTGACGTCAGCCGAAGTGCTCGGTGAGGGCGGGTATTTTACTGCCATGACGGGCAAGTGGCATTTGAAACAAGAGCCGACCGACTTCGGGTTTGCCCGGTATTTTGGCCACCTCAGCGGAGCTTGTAACTTTTTCAAGGGAGACAACACGTTTCGGCTGAACGGTCAAGCGTGGCGTGTTCCCAAGCAAGGGTTCTATACGACGGTAGCAGACGTCGATTTCGCGTTGCAGTTTTTGCAGGAGGCGCGAACGACAGAAAAACCGTGGTATTTGTATGTCGCGTTCAACGCGCCCCACGCGCCGCTGCATGCTCTGCCGGACGATTATGCAAAGTACAAAGGAAAATATGACCAAGGGTGGGACGTGGTTCGGAATGCACGCGCCCTCAAACAACAAGAACTCGGTATCCTTCCGCAGTCGTTACGGCCAAGCCCGCGTCCTGAGCATATTCCCGCGTGGGAAGATCTCGAGCCGTGGCGGAAAAAGTACGAAGCGAATCGGATGACAACTTTGGCCGCGATGATTGATCGGGTTGATCAAGAAGTTGGACGCTTGGTTGATGATCTGAAGGCCAATGATGAACTTGAGAACACAATGATTTTGTTCGTGTCTGATAATGGTGCGTGCCCCTATGATCGCAAAGCTCCGCAACTCGATGTGGAACCGACAAACGGAGAGATTGCGTTGGCTGATTCGACGGGGTGGGCGTGGGCCCGCAATACTCCGTTCCGTTACTACAAGCAAAATCAGTTCGAAGGTGGGATTTCGACACCAGCGATCGTTCATTGGCCTGCCGGCCTGAAGACCCAAGCTGGCAGCATCACGGACGAGCCTGCTCATTTAATTGACGTTATGCCGACGCTCGCAGCGATCACGCAGAGCAAAATACCTGATCAGTGGAGCGGGCGGACTTTGCGCCCAGTCTCTGGCGTTGCCTTGACGCCCGTTTTTGAAGGCGAGTCACTCAACCGTGATCAACCGATTCATTTGCTGTTCTCCCAAGACAGGGGATTGCGTGATGGCGATTGGAAGGCCGTCAGCTTTCGAAGCGAAGACTGGGAACTGTACAATATGGCGACCGACCGCACTGAGCTACGTGACTTAGCCGCAGATGAACCAGAGCGGCTTGCCGAGATGGTTGAAGCATGGACCGAAATGGCGCGAGATGTTCTTCACGCACCCCAGCGTGCTTATACCCCCGTAGCGAAAACGGAAGCGGTCCAGCGGAACGCTGAATGGACGGATTTCAAATCGGGTCCGGGCGGTAAGACGAAAATGAAACGAGCCAAGCCGCGTGGGGCCATCCGTGCGCGGAAAAATACAAAATTGACCATTCAAGAGGATGTTTTAAATTTGGTCTTCTCCGGGGATGATCCCGGCATCGCGATGGATCTGCGAAGAGATTCCTTGCCGCAGGGCCCCTATCAACTTGCCTTTGATTTAAAAGGTGGGCGTTCTGGTGGAGGCGAAGTCTTTTTTACGGATGACCCCAAAACGATTCTGCCGAAAGGTGTGCGTGTCCCGTTTCAGGTTGCTGCTGACGGGAAGTGGCAGACGGTAAACGTCGAATTGAAGTCTGACGAAGCAATTCAGCAACTGAGGCTGGATGTTAGTGAAGGTGCTGGTACGGCAGAGATTCGACAACTCCGCCTGCTCGATGAGGCTGGCAAGGTTCTGTTTCGTTGGCCAAGTTGAAAGATTCTCTTTTTGGCAGATGCTTCTGAGCGGTGGGTTCGTCTAATTGACGAATCACTTTGCCGTTGATCGGTTTTCTGTGCTTGAATGTGTTGAACGGCGGAGAGAAAGATGAGTGAGTCAGATCGAACGCGTGTTCCAGGTTGGTTTTGGTTGGTTGCTGCAGTCGCGCTGCTGTGGAACTTGATGGGCTGCGGAGTTCTGTTGTCCGAAATCTTCGCGAAGGAGGCGATGATGGAATCCTTTACGGAAGCTCAGAAAGAATGGTCTCGGTCGACGCCAACTTGGATCTACCTTGTCTTTGCGATTTCTGTCATCACCGGTTTAGCCGGGTGCGTCAGTTTGCTGGTGCGGAAATTGGCCGCGATTCCACTGTTTGCAATCAGTTGTATCGCCGTGATTATTCAGATGACTTATACCATGTTGATCGATCGGGGCTTGCAGGTGATGGGGCCGTCTGGTGCGGTGATGCCATTACTGGTTGTCGTTTTGTCGATCGTGTGGGTTCTGTTCGCTCGTTTTTGTAAAGGCAGGCATTGGCTCGTTTGAGGGTCCAATTCTTGAGCGGGGGTGACCATGTTTCGACTGTTGTTCACTGTTGTCGCACTGAGTGCAGTTGCGACTTCATGCGTGCATGCTGAGGATCGGCCCAATTTCCTGATTCTGATCGCAGATGATTGGTCCTATCCCCATGCGGGAGTTCTGGGGGATACGTCAGTAAAGACACCGACATTCGATCGGATTGCCGGCGAGGGTGTGCTGTTCGAACATGCTTTTGTCTGTGCGCCCTCGTGTTCTCCATCGCGTTCGGCAATCCTCTCGGGGCAGCATCATTGGCGATTGGACGGCGCCGCGAATCTTGGGGGTTCCCTGCAAGCAGATGTGCCATTGATCACGGATCTGTTGCTCGGAAATGGATATTTGATCGGTAAGTTCGGCAAGGGAGTTTGGCCGTCGCAGCATGTCTACCGAAAAACAAAGCCGCTTCCAGACGGGCATGAAAGGTTCGCGAAATTTCTGGATCGGCGAGCAGCTGGGCAGCCGTTTCTCTTTTGGTTCGGCGGAGTAGATCCCCATCGTCCCTATGACGAGGATATCGGTGAGCGAGAAGGGATCGACCCCAATGGAATACAACTGCCACCGGGGTTACCGGATCATCCAATCGTGCGGAAAGATGTCAGCAACTACTACGGTGAGGTTCAGCGTTTTGATCGAGAGTGCAAGCAGCTGCTGCAACAGTTGGAGACTCGGGGTGAGTTTAAGAACACGGTTGTGGTCATGACCTCCGACAATGGGATGCCGTTTCCGCGTTGTAAGGCGACTCTCTATGACATGGGTACGAGGGTTCCGTTAGCCATTTCCTGGCCAGAATCGTTTCCACGGAATCGACGGGTCACTGATTTCGTTGGATTGCAAGATTTGGCTCCCACGCTATTGGATCTTGCCGGGGTCCGTCCGCCGGGGTCAATGAATGCAAGAAGTGTCGTTGACATTCTCCGCTCTCAGGCAAGCGGTCAGATCGATCCCGAGCGTGATCACGTGTTGACGGGGATGGAGCGTCACGTGGAATGCAATCCGCAACGCGCGCTGCGTACTTCTCGGTATCTGTTGATTAAGAATTTCTATCAAGGTGAGTGGCCAGTCGCACCAAATTCAGATTACAACCACAACATCGACCCGTCGCCTACGAAAGCGTATATGCTTGCGAACCGGGACCTTCCCGAGATGAAGCCGCTCTTTGAGCGAGCATTTGAAGCGCGTCCAAGGATCGAGCTTTACGATTTGAAAAAAGATCCGCAGCAGCTTATCAATGTGGCGGGCGATGCAGCGTATGCTGCGGCTCGCGACGAAATGGAAAACCGACTTGTCGCGGAATTGGCAAGAACAGAAGATCCTCGAAAAAATCTTTCCGGGGAAATATTTGAGCGTTTTCGTAAGCGGGAGTCGCGCCGTCAATGAACCAAAAGTGAGCCTCGTGTTAGGAGGGTAGCTAAGGTGTGCGGGCTACGCCAAACGCTGCTGTCCGTGGATAGCCATCGCCGCGACGACAGTGGATTGTGATTTTATGCGGAGAGAGCAACCGTGAAGCGGGATCAGGTTTTATTGGTGCGGTTAGTGGACATGCAGCAGCGAAGTTATTGTTTGCTCAAGTGGATGGCCAACGCGGTGACGGAAGGCTTCGTAACCTTCGACACAGCGCACGATTACTCCGAATTACCGGATGCCGCTGAAGGTTGGATCCGAAACCACTACCTGAATATTCCGGTCAATGCTCGGCCTGCCACCGAGGATCTTGCTCCGTTTTGTTCCTTCTTTTCTACCTACCTGACGAATTCGTTCGAGTTGGTTTCGAATCCAGGGCAGCAACGTTATTCTCCCGGCGCTCACTGTTTCTGCCCGATGTGTAGCTGGCTTGTGGACGCGCCGAATTTGATAACCCGGAAGGTGAAGCCGAGCGATAAGCGTCGCGCCGGTACGATGCGGCGAGATGCGATTGCGGAGCTTGCCATTAGGAATCAGATCAAGGCTGGTGAGCTTGTTTTCAAGGCAATGCTTGAAGATCGCCAGGGATTTGAAGATGCCAGTCTTTTGGCCTATGCAGATGATCTTGTGCAGCGCGAGAAAGGGATTGCCAACGGACCCGCGGTGTTGGCGCTGTGGCGTGGATTTGCCTGGAACGAGGCGGGGTCACCCAAGCATGGATTTCGCCTCAAAGCAAGGTTGATCGACGAGTCTGAGGAGCGTTTGTTGAAGCTGCTTCAGGATTTCAGGATTTCAGCATTCACATCGACTGCGAAAAATCGTTTATCGTGATTTTTAGATCAACCGGCAAGCATTCTGAATCGCAAGGACAATACCATGTGGATCTGTAGTAAGTGTCAAGAGTCAGTGGAGGACTCATTTGATCTATGCTGGAGTTGTGGGACATCGAAAGATGGAACGGAGGATCCAGAGTTTCAAGCCGTGAAGGATGTCGCAGCGGAAACGGAGAGTTCAATGGATGAACTAGCAACCGCCGCTTATCAATCGCCGCAAGCTGAAGAGGTTGTTTGTGATTATTGTGGGGCGAACGAATTCAAGATGAATGTGTGTTTGTCAAACACGCATGATGCTCACGCAGTTGGATTGGCGTATCGTGACCCCGAGCTTGCTTCGGGCTGTGAACCGCTGTGTGCGGACCTCTGTCTTGGCTGTGGAACGATTCAACGTATTCACGTGCAAGAGACTAACCGAGAGTGGCTCACCAATTTGGGCCAAGGTTGGTAATTGCGACGAGTGGTTTGTCCCCAGAGTCTATTTGGATTGCTGTGGATTCTATTTTGGAACGTTCTGCCTCAAAATATCGGATCGGACGGGGATTCCGCTCGCTTGCGGTTTGGTGCGAGATTCACAACCGGCATTCCGAAATCACACGCCCGGAGATTCACGTGGTTGCATAGGTGCTTCTGTTGGCCAGGCACGTAAGTTACGCTGCGGGATGGGGACGTCCAATGCGTTTAGCCCGAACCTACTTGAGATTGAGTTACCTGGCGGAGTGAATGACTCGGAATGGGCGTGTTCTCTTCAAGGCCTAACTTTCCTTCGCCAACTTGCTTTGACCGGTTCGAAAGATCCTAGCCAGCGATGGAATTCGCCTGTTTGTTGGGATAGCATGATTGCTCGCATCGCTTGTGATTTTCCGCTTCATGCTGTGCCGGGGTGAGGGGCGTTTTCAAGGGATGCTGAGGGGAATTGCGAGTGGATGCGAATTGTCGACTCGCAAACTACTCTGCCGCCGACTGGTCCTTCTTTGAAGGCGAGGCGTGTGTTAAATACGGCTTATTGTGATGGAGAATTCGAATGAGACTGTCCGTGTTTTTTGCGTTGAGTTTATCGGTGGCAGTTCATGCCGGAGAGCCACCTATGAAAGTTGGATCTGGTAGCTATCGTTCGACGGCACCAAAGTCGTGTGCGCCTTTGCCAACAAAGATTTATAAGACAAAGGATCTCGCCGGCCCCGTGGTGACGAATCAATGGTGGAGCTCACTCGTCTGGCAAGAGTTCTCGCAAAACATGTTTGCGCATCCAGCATTCACGCGGTGCGATGCGGATGGCGTGGTCGTTGGTTATCCGGGAGCACGAGTCCATGGGAATCAGGCCGGGATTTTCGGGACTGCTGATTTAGTGAAGGGCGATTTGAAAATCGGACACTCCGCTGTTCGGGAATTCCCCCAAGCAAATTGTGCCGCGTATTCGGATTGGTTTGTTACCGCAGTGATGCAGACCGACGTTGGGTCACTGACAAGCAGTTTTGGTCACGGTAGTCCCTTTGTGTTTGGATTGATTACAGGTGGAGATCCGCAGGTTGCGTTTGGAACTGTTCCGTTGGTTTGGGGTGGAGAAGAAGGATCGGCCGTGATGGGTGTGACCGTGAATGGGCATCACTACGGATTGTTTGGTTCTTCGGGATCACGCTGGGAGGGATTGGGGACGACTACCCTGACAAACGTCGGGCGATCGGGGGAACATTTCACGATCGCGGTGTTACCCGATGCAACCTCGGAAACACTTCAATTGTTCGCGAAGTACGCCCACTCGCATGTGACCGACACGCGAGTCGGCTACGAGGTCAAAGGAAGTGAGGTTGTCGCTAACTACCGCTTCATTTGCACGCCACGCGAAGGTGTTGAAACGGACACCGTGTATGCGCTCTATCCTCACCAATGGAAATACTCAGCGACCGAACTGAATGAGCTTACTTATGGTTCAGTTCGTGGTGTCATGAAGGTTGGTGTTGGATCAGGTTTCAAAACCTCGGTTCCGATTCAAGGCGTGTTGCCGATGCTTCCCGAAGGTGGAATCGTGGATCGGTCCGCCATGGTGAAACTGCTGAAGACGGAGTCGGCGAAGGAAAAGCCAGATTTCGCTGATACTTATTGGGAGGGAAAGTATCTCGGTACGTTGGCGTCACTCAGTGGAATCGCGGAAGCGGCGAATGCCGATGAACAGCAGGCGGTGTTTGTAACGGAGATCAAGCGGCGACTTGAAAGTTGGTTGACGGCAACGGCCAATGATGAAGATCCGGTCTTTTATTACGATTCCAAATGGGGCACGCTGGTTGGCAGTCCGCCCAGTTACGGTAGCGATCGGCATCTGAACGACCACCATTTTCACTACGGCTATTTCATTCGTGCCGCTGCTGAAGTGGCGCGGCACGATCCTGAATGGGCCAAGCGATGGGGGCCGATGGTGGAGTTGTTGATTCGTGACATTGCGACTCCCGATCGCAGCGATTCGCTGTTTCCTTTCTTGAGGTGTTTCGATAAGTACGCTGGTCACTCGTGGGCGTCGGGCGATGCGAACTTTGCTGATGGGAACAACCAAGAATCATCTTCCGAGTCGCTCAATGCGTGGTACGGTTTGATCTTGTGGGGTGAGGCGACCGGGAATCGGCAGGTGCGTGATCTTGGTTTGAGCTTGTTCAACATCGAGCGAACTGCCGTCGAAGAGTATTGGTTTGACGTTTCGGAAACGAATTTTCCTGACGACCACCCCAACGTCGCACTTGGCATGGTTTGGGGTGGGAAGGGTGCGTTCGCGACTTGGTTTTCCGCAGAGATCGACTGCATTCACGGCATCAATTGGTTGCCCTTCACCCCAGCATCAATCTACATGGGGCGACACCCCGACTATGTGAAGAAAAACTTCGCGCGGATCGTCGAGAAGCGTACAGGGAGCGAGGACTTCAACGTCGGTTGGGGAGACTTGGTGGTCATGTTTGGGGCACTGAATGATCCGGCATCGGCACGACGGCATCTCGCGGAAAACCCGGATTGCAAAATCGAAGCTGGTAATTCACGAGCTTTCATGGAGCACTGGACTGGGGCGCTCAGTCAATTTGGGCAGATCGACGCAAGTACCGTCTCGTCGCATCCCTTCACAAATGTTTTTCGCAAAAAGGGAATGAAAACCTACGCGGCGTATAACTTTGGCAGCAGCGATTTAAGCGTTGAGTTCTCGGATGGCTTCGTAATGCAGGTTGCACCGCATTCGATGGCGGTCCGCAGCCAAGAATAGAAGCTAGCGGTTTAGCTGGTCCGCAAGGTGATCCAGCAATCCCGAGGGGACCGCAGTAGGTAGCATGGGATCTCGATTCAGGCTGCATTGGTTATCGTTGACTGAGTCGCGAGCGATTTGAATTTGCAAGTTTGCGGTCTTGTGCGGTGGACTTGCGTTGGAGCAAGGGAGTGTTTTTCAAATGCTGCGGATTCGATACATACTTCACGCACGACTGTGTGAAAGTGCGTGTTTCGATGCTCGCTCGAGAATTGTGCGACTTCGTTGATTTTTCAATAAACAACAACCGTGGTGATCGCGTTGACTTGGATCTGCCGGTTTGTGATTGTTAGAGCATTGGGTTGATTTGCGGGATACGTAAGGGATCTGAAGTCGCTGCGATGCGGCTGGTCAAATAACATCGGAGAACGTCCATCATGTTGCGAATACGACATCTGTTGCTTTGTCTACTGCCCGTGTTCGTAGTGGTCGCAAAGGAGCCAGCCGACACGAACTACGATGAAGCGAAAGTTCCGGCGTATGAACTTCCCGATGCATTGATTGATCTTGCGGGAAATGAGGTTGGGCGAGATGAGTGGGTCGCGATGCGGCGCGGTGAGGTGCAGCGACTGTTCGAGGAGTCGGTCTACGGAAAAACGCCAAGCCAGAAGTTGTCGGTTCGCTATGAATTGATCGAAAGAGACCCGTTGGCACTCGGGGGGCGTGCGACACGAAAGCAAGTTGCTGCTTTCTTTGGCGAGGACGAATATCGGATCGATATCCTGTTGTATATCCCGAACGGAGTGAAAAAACCGGTTGCAGGTTTCGTCGGCTTGAATTTTGGCGGGAACCATACCGTTTATTCGGATTCCGAAATCATCCTTGGGCGCGGTCAAGAAAAGGATCGAAACGCGAAGGCGAGTCGCTGGCAAGTTGAAATGCTGATGGATCACGGATTTGCACTCGCGACCGTTCACCGCGACCAGATTGATCCGGACAATTATCGCAATGATTTTTCAGACGGCATTCATCCCCTGTTCTACCAGGAAGGACAGACGAAACCGAAACCAACTGAGTGGGGATCGATCGGTGCGTGGGCATGGGGGTTATCACGCGTTCTCGATTACATGCAAACGGATGACCAGATCGATGCTTCGCGGATTGCGGTCATCGGGCATTCACGTCTTGGCAAAACGGCCCTTTGGGCTGGGGCGCAGGATACGAGATTCGCAATGGTGATCAGTAATAACTCTGGGTGCGGTGGGGCAGCACTCTACCGACGTTGCTATGGAGAGCGGATTCATCACATGCTCAAACCGGTTGGTTATTGGTTTTGCACGAACCATCATCAATATCAACATCAAGAACAGGAACTTCCGGTGGATCAGCACATGCTGATGTCGCTCGTAGCGCCGCGTCCTCTGTACGTTGCCAGTGCAACCGGCGATCGTTGGGCAGATCCGAAGGGTGAATTCTTGGCGGCCAAGTATGCTGCCTCTGTTTATGACCTGTTCGAAAAGCCAAGTTTGGGAAAGCTCGAGATGCCAGACGCGAATCAACCAATTCACACGACGATTGGTTATCACCTGCGGGAGGGGAAGCATGACCTGACGGCGTACGATTGGGAGCAGTACTTACGCTTCGCAAAGGGGTTCTTGAAGAGTGAATAGGCGGTTCCTGCCGAACACCTTTTCCGATGGCCGGAATTCTTGATTTGCTCGTGTCCTCAGTTGCGGTTCGCTCGTCGAATTCTTACCAGCCGAACGGCATGCGGGCGAGAATGCGCCCCAGTTTTGGCGACTGCTATCGTTCCCGCCTGATTTAGTTAGGACGGTGGCGTGGTGGATCATCGCAGCAGGGCGGAGAGACCAGAATCAGTGATGCGGAATCAATGTGTTGTGCGGCGTGTGTTGTGCGGCGTGGTTTGAAAGGCAGTCGTGCTGCTTTTGAAGCATCGGGAAATCTTTGTGGCCTCAAATCGAGGAGCAAGTTCATGCCGATCAATCACCGAATTCACTATCTGAAGCGGTTCGGATACAATGTCGCTCATGTACATATTTCATCGCGATTTGATATTCGCCTGGTTCTTTTTGGTTGCGTGTTGCTGCATTTCCCCGTTTCAGGAGGCGAGTGCGGAGGACGCATTTCAATGTGTTTGGACGAATGAGCCCATTGAAATTGACGGCGTTGGTGGTGAGCCCGCTTGGCGAACGGCCGATTTGGTTGAGCATTTTTTGATCCCGGTCGGGGGCGATAAACGCATCCCCAGCACGGCGACAGAAGCACGATTGTTGTGGGATCGTAGCTACCTCTATTTCCTGGCGGAAATGGAAGATGAGGATCTTTTTGCAGATGTCCTGGAGCATGACGCCAAGACTTGGAGCAATGATGTCTTCGAATTGTTTTTCAAGCCGCATCAAGAGCATCAGGGCTATTACGAGTTCCAGGTGAATGCGGCAGGCACGATCATGGACCTGTTTCTGCCCAATCGATCCAGTGGTGGATACGACGCGTTGAAATCCAAGGATCGTTTTAGCATTGATGCCAAGGTGCGATTGAAGGGGACACTTGATAATCGGACAGATCGTGATCGAGGATGGGTGGTGGAGGGACGGATTCCGTGGGCCGATTTTATGCGGACCGGTGGACGCCCAGACGTCGATGACGCCTGGGGTTTTGCGCTCTGCCGATATGATTACACGGCTGGGAAGGAACCCGAACTCACAAGTAGTGCACCCTTAACAAAAGTTGATTTTCATCGGGTCGAGGATTACGCAACTCTAAAATTTGTTGGTCCCAATGGCAGTCAACAGGTTCCTGCTCATACACTTTCCACCAATGTTGTTGGGTCGCCGGATCCACCGCTTCCCTATGTTGCCACCCGAGTCTGGCCGGAACTGAAGCTTACCTTTCCAATCTTTGTGCTTGCCGAACCGGGAAGTGAGCGGTTGATTCTGATTGATCAGGAAAGGTCGTACGGGCCTGCACGTGTCGCTCGAATCACTGACGCGAATCGCGGAGCGGTTGAAACGCTGTTTGATCCCAAAGGCGTGGCCTATTCCGCCGCATTTCATCCTCAGTTTACCGAGAATGGACTGTTTTATATCGGCAGCAATGGCAAAGGTGACGATGGCAAGCACAGGAGTCGCATTACAAGTCATCAATTGTCACGCCAAGCACCGTTTGAACTGGTGGGTGATTCCAAGACCGTGATCGATTGGGAATCCAATGGTCACAACGGAGCAGCAGTCACTTTTGGCAATGATGGAATGATGTATGTCACGTCCGGTGACGGTACCTCGGATTCGGACAACAACAATGTTGGCCAGGATCTGACGAAGCTGACTGCGAAAGTTCTCCGCATCAACGTGGACGATGTTTCTGGTGACCAGGCTTATTCTGTTCCATCGGACAATCCGTTCGTTGGGCAATCGAATTATCGTCCCGAAACTTGGGCCTATGGGTTGCGAAATCCGTGGCGAATCACGGTTGATGAGCAGACGGGGCAAGTTTGGGTTGGCAACAACGGTCAAGATATGTGGGAGCAGGTTTATTTGATCCAGCGGGGTGCCAACTACGGTTGGAGTGTCTTCGAAGGCAGCCATCCGTTCTATCGCAATCGCAAGCTTGGGCCGACACCTCTTGTGCAACCGACAGCCGAGCATGCCCATTCAGAATCCCGATCGCTTACCGGTGGAGTTGTCTATTACGGAAAGCGATTGCCAGCTCTGAGGGGAGCTTATATCTATGGAGATTATTCAACCGGGAAAATCTGGGCGATTCGTCATGATGAAACGAAGGTGACTTGGCATCGGGAAATTGCTGATACGCCGCTGCTGATTTCCGCCATCGCAGTCGATGCCGAAGGTGAATTGCTAGTGGTCGATCATCGTGGTGACGAGCAAGGCGGACTTTATCGTCTCGATATTAATCCACGTGTTGGGCAAGCGAATACGTTTCCAACTCGGCTCAGCGAGACTGGACTTTTTGATTCGGTTGCCCAATACAAGACGCAGTCCGCCCTGATTCCATACAACGTCAATGCGCCGCTTTGGTCGGACGGGGCAGAGAAACAGAGGCATATTGCGCTTCCACCGGATGGGAAAATTGGTTTTGGTGACTCCTGGGGCTGGGAGTTTCCTGAGTCGACCGTTCTCGTCAAGTCATTTGCCTTGCCAAATGAATCGGGAGAATCTCGCTGGGTCGAAACTCGGCTCATGTCCAAACAACAGGGCGAATGGGTCGGTTTTTCCTACGCGTGGAATGAGGAACAGACTGACGCGTTCTTGGTAGATGCGAAGGGGGCCGACCGCGTCTATCAGGTCGCCTTTGGCGAATCTGAAACGCGTGCACAAACCTGGCACTATCCCAGCCGGGCGGAATGCATGACCTGTCACACACGTGCAGCAAACTATGTGCTTGGTTTGTCGACTTTGCAAATGAACCTTGATCAAGTTAATGACGGGGTGGTGGAGAACCAACTTGCTAGGCTTGAGAGATTGGGGGTCTTGCAGGTCAATTGGAGCGGTGACGCAAAAGCGATGCTGCGGAGCAATTTGACGCAGGCCGGGGGCGAATCAATTGATGACTATATCGGCCAGCTTTCGCCGAAACCCAATCAGGGGCAAGTTGCACGATCGGTGCTGTTGGGGAAGGACCCAGAGCTGTTTGACCACTTGGTGAACCCGTATGACGAATCACGAGACCTTGATCAGCGGGCACGTTCTTATTTGCATGGTAATTGTGCCTACTGTCATATTCATTCAGGAGGCGGTAACGCGCAAATTGAGCTGGCATTTCGAACGCCAGCGAAAAAAATGAACGTGTTTGACGTCGAACCCATTCATCACACGTTTGGTTTCAGTGACGCCAAGATTGTGGCGACCGGGCGTCCCGAGCAGTCCACGCTACTGCATCGAATGATGATCCGTGACGCCGGGAAAATGCCGCAATTAGGGACTGCCGTGGTGGACCAGAGAGCGATTAGCTTGCTAAGCGAATGGATTCAACAATTGGAGAGTCCGTCGCCCTAAACGAACGAGCAGCCTTGTTGAATACAGTTCTCGCTCGGATGTTCGAAGAGACGAAAGCGAAATAGCTGGTCTTGCACGAAAACGCTGATCTTGCGCTTAGTCGCAATTCAAGCCGCCGGGGAATCTCACAAGGAGACGAAATGACGCAGGTCACAACAAGCCGCATTCGCAGCTACGTAAGCATTGGGATGTTCGTGGTTTTGCTTTCGTCATTGATCGTTTGGTTGCTCGGACGTGATGCGATCCCCCGAGAGATCTTAATTGCGACAGGTTCTACAGAAGGCTTGTACCATAAGTTCGGGGCAGAGATCAAAGAGTCGCTTGAAAAACGCTTAGAGCGTAAGGTCACCTTGGTTGAGACCGATGGATCGGCGGAGAACTTTTCTCTGCTCTCCGAAAAAAAAGTGGACCTAGCAATCATTCAAGGTGGCTCGGCCAAGATCCAAGATGTTCGCGTCATCACCCCCATTTTTCCGGAATTCGCGTTTGTGGTCGCGCGAAAAGGATCGGGCATTACCAGTGTCTACGATCTTGCGGGGCGTCGAGTGAGTCTTGGAGCGGATGGCTCTGGGAATCTTGTTTCTGCGAGGAAGATCCTGGAACACTTTAATGTTGAGCAGGATGCTTTGATCGGAGAGACGCAGCTCTCGTTCGACGTAATGTCGAACGACGAAACGATCGATGCTGCGATCGTAATCGCTGGAGTCGAACACCCGAATCTGCAAAAAATGTTGTTGACGAATCAGTTCGATATCGTTCCCCTCCGCAGCGCCGCTGCGTTGGATATGAAGTATCCATTCGCCCGCGCGGCTGAAATCCCACGCGGCTTGTTCGCAGAGGATCCGCCTGTCCCAAGTGAATCAACGCCAACGATCGCGACGACCGCATTTCTGGTTTGTCGTGAAAAGGCATCGAGTGATCTCGTTCAGGCTACACTTGCGGCGATTCACGAGGGAAGTCTGCGATTGGAAGTTCCGACGTTGATTGACAAAAAGAATGCGCAGTCATGGACCGTTACCGAGATGCATCCCACTGCGAAACGATATTTCAACCCGGAGGACAACATCGGTGTGATGGTCAACATCTTGGAATCGATTGTTGCGACGAAGGAGTTGCTGTTCGCCATAGGGGCCGGTATCTATCTGCTATGGATTCGCTGGCGAAGAATGGAAGAAAGGGAGTTAGCGGCTCAGATCAGTGAACAGAAAGAACGACTTGACATCTTCCTGATGGAAACCCTCAGAATCGAGCGAGAACAGGCGACCACCACAGATTTTGACGAACTGAAAGGGTTCCTCGACACCGTGACGTCTGTCAAACTTCAAGCAATCCAAGAACTCACTGAAGAGGATTTGCGCGGGAATCAAGAGTTCGCGATCTTCTTGGATCAATGCTCACACTTGATTGGGCGGATCCAGCGCAAGATGTATCGGATCGACCCAAACGCAAATATCTAACGCCTGCTTTGGTGGGGCCACCAGTCGGTCCAAGATTCCGTGTTTCAGCCAACGGAGTCGCCGAATCCAGCAGCCCAGCGACGCAACTCCAGCAAGGAAAGGTGTCAGGCACAATACTGTTCGGCCCAGCTAATGCAAACTGCCCATCTGGGCGGCGCAAATATCGGGCCGAACAGTATTGTACCTGACACCTTTTGTCACGTGACACCTTTTTTCACGGCCTTGGAAATGTCCTTATGGAAATTTTCATCGCAGCGGTGATCATTCTTCTTTCACCGGCGTTGAGAGCGGAATTGTCGGAGAAAGAAATTGATTCAAATGTCGATGGGGTTGCGTTCAAGTATGTCTACCGAGGTGATGTCGAGATCCTAGAGGTAGCATCGCCAACGAAGAATGCCCCCGCCATTTACGTCATTACGACTTACACGATCATTGCCGACAATCCACCACTTTGCAAATATCAGAACTCGAAATCGGGTTGTTCATTTCAGCGCTTGAATTTTGTGAACATGAAGCATGCCATTAAACTGCATTCTTCCAGCAGCGGCTCGATTGAAAGAATCCTGGTTTACACCGCGGATTTTGAGAAGACTGTTGAGGCGTTTCATTTTAAAGACGCCTGATTGATTCCTTTCTCAGACAAGGAATTGGCCAAACACCGGCTCGGCAGAAACGAATCGGCAAAATCCAGTCCGGGTTATTGGGATTATCTTCGGGTCAGAGGAAGTGCCAAAATCGATGTCGCCGGTCAAGACCGTCTATTCAAACCGGCCACGGCTGAAATCCGTGATCCGATAGCCGAGGATGGTCAGCTCAACGTCACTTGGATCTACCTGCAGTCTGCTCAGGTTGGAGAACCGCTTTACATCTGCTGCGCGCGGGGCGAACACGAAACGCAGGCAAATCTGGTTCACACGTCGGGCGAAAAGGCGGAGCCGTTCCAGACGCTACCGCAGGGTTCTGCCGGTGACGAGTGAAAGGTAATGTCCGTCAAGTGACGCACCTTCGATTTTCCATTTTTGAGCTTTGAATCGTTTTTTTTGGGGACATGGCGTACGGTGCAAGCGGCGCTCAAATGGTTGGCTCGGGCCGCATGTGTTGACCATCGTGGTCTTTGTCGACGAGGTTATGAAATTTGGGTCGCGGCATTTGAGCTAGATTCTTCGCAACAGCGATATAGACGGATTCGCCGTCGATGTGCCAAGTGCGGTGAGATCCAATGCGACCATCGATCTTCTGATCCAGTTCGTGCGCTGTGCTTGATCTGACACGTATTTCCCGCAGTGCTTTGGTGCTGTCTTCGACTCGCCGAACTGGGACGCTGGCCGAGTCCATTTCGTCGAGAGTTTCTTCGACCCGCGATTCAAAGCGTTTGTAGAATTCGATCATTCGCGTTCCGAAGGAAAGGTTCCGCGAATGCGTAACTGTCAAGGAAACCTTCCCCACTCTCGTCTCCAATTCGCGGTTGCTGGGGGGGCAGTGGTTGCCTGTTCACAAAGATACCTACGCCGGAGGATCGCTTCATTAATATTTACAGATGGTGAAGCACGCAAGATCACGTAATTCTCCACCAAACCACCGTCTTGGACGAGGCTTAGAATCGATGAGCGATCAGAAACCGCTGGTGCTCCTAACCGGGGCGACCGGCTATGTCGGGGGGCGGTTATTGCCGTTGCTCGAGCAGCGTGGGTGCCACATTCGCTGCATGGTACGGCGTCCGCAGTATTTGACGTCTCGCGTTGCGGAGGGCACGGAGGTCGTCGCTGGTGACGCTCAGAACTATGACTCTCTGCTTTCAGCGTTGCAGGGAGTCAAGGTCGCCTACTATCTGATTCACTCTATGGGCGATGCTGGCTCTTTCGAAGAACAGGACCGGAACGCCGCCAAATCCTTTGCTGCTGCGGCACGCGAGGCGGGGGTTCAACGCATCGTCTACCTCGGTGGGCTCGGTGACGATGATGAAGATTTGTCCGCACACTTGCAGAGCCGTCATGAAGTTGGCGATTTATTGCGCGAATCTGGGTGTCAGGTGGTGGAGTTTCGTGCGTCGATCGTGATCGGTTCCGGGAGTCTGTCTTTTGAACTGGTGCGGTCCCTGGTGCAACGCTTGCCCGTCATGATCTGTCCGAAATGGGTCAGTGTGCAATCACAGCCGATTGCGATTGAAGATCTCCTCGATTATCTGATGGAGGCACTCGATCGTGAAGAAAAGGAGAGTCGGATCTTCGAGATCGGTGGCCCTGAGCAGGTCAGTTATGGCGAGATCATGCGTGAATATGCGAAGCAACGTGGTCTACGTCGGTGGTTTATCTCTGTTCCTATTTTGACTCCACGCTTATCTAGCCTCTGGCTGGGCCTAGTGACGCCGATCTATGCTCGGGTTGGTCGAAAGCTCGTCGACAGTTTGAGAAACCCAACGATCGTTAAAGATCCTCAATCAGCAAGGGAGTTCAAGGTTCGGCCGCGAGGTTTGTCCGCTGCGATCGATAGGGCGTTGAAGAATGAGGACAGCGACTTTGCTGTGACGCGCTGGTCTGATGCGTTGTCGTCTTCGCGAGGTGTGATGACTTGGGGCGGAACACGTTTTGGAAATCGCGTGGTTGATTCGCGATGTGTGACTGTGGCAGCCAAGCCTGAAGATGCCTTTCGCCCGATTCGCCGAATTGGAGGCAAGCAAGGTTGGTACTACGCCAATTTCTTGTGGGCCATTCGTGGTTGGATCGACTTGGCTTGCGGTGGTGTGGGCTTGCGGCGAGGAAGGCGTGACCAGGATGACCTGCAAGTTGGTGAGGTGTTGGATTGGTGGAGAGTGGAGGAGTTCATACCGAATCAGCGACTGCGGCTGGGGGCGGAGATGAAGGTTCCAGGCCGCGCTTGGCTCGAATTCGAGGTGGAGCCCTGCGATGAAGGTTCAACCATTCGCCAAACGGCAATTTTCGATCCAGCCGGCGTGCTCGGATTGGCTTACTGGTACGGAATTTTTCCGCTCCACGCTGTGATCTTTCGTGGCATGTTAAACCGAATTGGTGCTGCCGCTCTTCATCAAGCAGAAACCCCAACCCGGGCGGAATCCGCGCAGACTTCAGGCTCCGAACAGCCGGAAACGCTGATTCATTCCGATGGTTGAGTCGCTGTCGAGACGATTCCTCCCTGATATTACAACGAAACGCATTGGCCCGATTTACCGTCGCGCGACGATCGTCATGCGACTGCGGCGCATCACTAATCGAGTGCGGATCGCGTTCCGTCAACACTGAGTCATTGGTTTAAGCACGCACAGACGACATACCGCCATCGACGCCGATGATCTGGCCGGTGATCCACCCTGAGGCATCGGTCAATAAAAATTCGGAGATCGCAGCGATGTCATCGACGGTTCCGATTCGCTTCAGTGGATGCCGTTCGGCCATCGCCGCCCGCTTTTGGTCGCTGGCGAGTAATCTTTCGGCGAGCGGAGTGTCGGTGAGTGACGGAGCAACACAATTAACACGAATTTTTGGGGCGAGCTCAGCGGCAAGCGAACGTGTTAATCCCTCCACTGCCCCCTTGGCTGCCGCGACGGACGAGTGCATCGGCAGTCCTTGGCGGACTGCGACCGTGCTGAAGGTAACCATCGCAGAATTACCCGCCGCTTTCATCGCGGCAAGTGAAGCCTGCAAACACTTGACCGCGCCGACAACATTCAATTGATAATCGCTTGTCATCGCTTCAGCTTTCAGCCCGCGGAGGGGGCCGAGATTGATCGATCCGGGGCAGTAGGCCAACCCGTCAATGGTGTCAGGCAGATCAGCAGCGTCAATTGTGTCTTTTGTCACGTCGGCTGCGAGGTGTTGAAGGTTCGGATGACTGGGGATTTGGGGTGCGGAGCGTGAAACGACTGTGACATTGCCACCCCCAGCGAGGAGACGTTCGGTAAGCCCCAGGCCAATACCTTTGCTCCCACCGATAACGACGTAGTTATTTTGATTCATGGTTCTGCAGGACCTTTCTATTTAGTTTTGGTGACTTGGTTATTTCGGGTTGAATTTGATCGTTTGCGGCTGCCATGCTTGCGAACGACTCGTTCGGCATCTGCTCTTGCTGCCGTTTGTTTCCGGACAGCGAACATCCGAGCCTTAGCAGCCCGGTAGGCGACCACATGTTCGACGATCGGCGGCGGGTAATGCTTCCCAATCTGACAGCCACTTTTCGATTGTTCAGCGAGAGACATCTTGTGTGGTTCGGCAAGGTTGCGGTCGGGGACCGTGGCCAGTTCGGGAACGAAATGTCGAATGAATTTACCGGTTGGGTCTTGATCCTTGACTTGTTTGATTGGTGAATAGATTCGAATTGCATTGATCCCCGTGGTGCCGGATTGCATTTGAAATTGGGAATAGTGAATCCCCGGTTCGAAATCGAGGAAATGTCTGGAGAGATAGACGGCCGTGGGCCGCCAATGGAGCCAAAGGTGGTAGGAGGCAAATGAGACTAACATGGCCCGCATGCGGAAATTGATCCAGCTGTGCTGGTGCAAGGCTCGCATACAAGCGTCCACCATGGGGTAGCCTGTCTGTGCGTTGCACCACGCATCGAAGTGGCTTTGGTCAAATTCGTTTTCTCTCAGACCGTCGTAAGCCGGACTCATGTTGTTGAATTCGATCTCCGGCTCGTCCTCGAGCTTTTGCATGAAATGGCAGTGCCAGCTGAGGCGGGATTCAAAAGCTCTTAACGACTTCAGCCATCCGCCAACAGGTTCGCCAGCATCACGTAACTCCCTTAGATAGCCCTGCCGGTCATGGAGTTCGTGGACCACACGTCTCATTGATAGGCAGCCCCATGCCAGATAGGTGCTAAGCCGACTGCACGAATCAGGTGCGGTTACTGGGCTCGACATCTCAGAGCTGTAGTCCTGACCGCGATCGGTCAGGAAACTGTTGAGTGTCTCGTTGGCAGGTGTTTCGCCGCCAGTCTGCAGCTTTGTCTTGTTCGTAGCGGTGAGTCCTAACGCTTCAGGTGGCTGAATCTCGCCAGCGGAAATGCCTCGTGGATGAGTGATTTCGGATGGTGTCACTGCCAGCGGTTTTTTCAGAAACGCGGCTCGCTGTTTCGACCAACCATCACGTGATTTCAAACGTCGGATAACTCCATTTTGTGGAATCTCGCGCCACTCGACTTGATGATCACGCAACCATTTCGCGACCCGCTTGTCGCGGTCATAGGTGATGCGATTTCCTGACTCCTCATGACTCCATAGTGCCGCGATTGGATCTGTTGCGTGCAGAGCTGCCAGAACATCCGGCATGGAACCGACTCTGTAGGTCAACCTGCCGTTGAGCGACTTAAGTCTGTTGTCGAGCTCGTGTAGAGATTGATTGATGAACTGCAGATGCGACGAATCGAACTCTTCAGAACCGATGATCTCAGGCTCGTACACGTACAAGCACAGCGTGGGACCTTGGTCGCACGCGAGCGCGAGCGGCCAATGATCGTCAACTCGCAGATCCCGCTTAAACCAAACAACTTGCATTAGATTTTGGATCTCAGATAATCAGGTCGTTCGTGTTCAGAAGGCACGTCTAAAATCCGGATCGTGCGGAATGTTGTTCCGCGAAAACGGGTTGAACTCTGTGGAAGGTCCAATGCGGATGGGTTCGGGGTTTTTCACAACGGCTGCAATTTGAAACGCGGGGCGGGAACGATTTCTCGTGCCTGAAAAGATCTCAATCATTGGTTTAGTGATTACGGGTACCTCAAGTCAGCGAAATCCCGCGGTCCGACAGGAAGAGTGCCTCTAGTGCGAATTCGCATCCGACTTCGACGCGAAGCCGCAACCCACGCGAACCGCACTTAAGAAATCACCATCCAATCTGCCCCCGCAACCCCACGGGCAGCTGTCAGTAATGATCGTGACACACTCCTTCGCAGACCGGTGCCCCGCCGAGTTTTTGCTGGCGTTGCTTCTCTGCACCACCTAACGAGTTCGGACTGCTCTGGAACTTCACATTTCCTCGAGACTAACTAACTGATGAATTCATCCTTTGGGGTCATTATTCCGCTCCGGCAAGCGATGGTCATGCGATGTCAGAACGGGAGAGCCAAGAGTGTGCGTTGATTGGATCGTCCTGGTCCCAACGGAGGCTGTAGGGCCGGGGGGCTTGCAAGAGTGAGTGTTGCTGACGTTGGTTGGGATTCACGGAGAGACTGGCATTTACGAGTTGGTTGATTTTGCCTTGAAGATCTGCCCGTTTGGCGTCCGCACTTCGTTGAGAGCAGTGCTGGAAAAGCTGTGCCTTGCGGGCCGCAATGAAGGCCTTATTTAGTTTGCTGTTGGGATCGATTGGCTGCGCTGGACCGCGTTGATTTGTCGCATTGCTTCCTGCCTTGGTGGTTCTTCGTTTGGGTGGGGCGCATCCGACTGGGGCAATATCCGGCTGGAATTCGTTGCCGTTGGAATCCAAGACTGAGATTGGAATTGAAAATCCCGCTCTTTTAAGTGATTAAAGATCGAAACCTGAGCCACACAGCCGTGTTGAATCCCTAACACGCGGCAAGAGCTTCTGTAGGCTCTTGAGGCGAATTGTCGAATTGTCGAAATCGCGAGGCCAAGGTGGTCGTTGATTCAGGCAAGCAACAGTATTGCTGTCGTGTTATTAGAAACGGAAAAAACTTCGTCCATTCACGGTTGAAACTCATGATTAGAAATGTGCTGTTGTTCGCTCTGGTAGTCGCGATCTCGGTTCAAGTTGAATCGGCGTCCGCGCAGCTCGGTCCTCGTGGCAAAGGTGGCGGTCCTCCATGGATGAAAGGTGGCGGTGGTGCACCTTGGATGAAGAGTGGCGGTGGTGCACCTTGGATGAAGAGTGGTGGTCCGCCGTGGATGAAAAGTAAAGGTGCGGGGGATACACGGGGCAAGGTCTCCCCACAAAACTCTCGTGCTCCGATGCGAGGCCAACTTAATGCCCGGGGATTTAGAGCTCCGTGGGCGGAGAAAGTGGCTGCCGCACGATCTGCGGCAACGTCAAACCGTGGAGGCGATAAGCGTTTCGCAATGGGGCGAAAAGGCGGACCGCAAATGAGTCGAATGGGAGCGCGTGGTCGAAGTATGGGAAGCCGAATGGCTGCTCGCAATCCAGGAAAACCATCGCGTGCTTCCTCAGCAAACTCAAAAAGAGTAGCTAGGGGGCGGCATGAAGGGCACGCCGCTCATCGTGGCTCGGATAAAGGTCGTTCTACAAAAGAACGTGGCAGTTCAGGTCGAAGACGTGGTGGACATTCCGCCACAAGCAGTTTTCGCCGAAACGGTGGACCTGATCACCGCCACGCCGGTAATCATCATCGGAAAGGTGTCGCTGATCATGGCTCTCGCTCGCGACGCAGCCCAAATGGCAACCGTGGTCCCGACGCTCATCGTGGCTCGGATGGCAGCCGTGGTTCCGACGCTCATCGTGGCTCGGATGGCAACCGTGGTCCCGACGCTCATCGTGGCTCGGATGGCAACCGTGGTCCCGGCGCTCATCGTGGCTCGGATGGCAACCGTGGTCCCGGCGGTCAGCGTGGTCCGGATGGCAACCGTGGTCCCGGCGCTCAGCGTGGTCCGGATGGCAACCATGGTCCCGGCGCTCATCGTGGCCCAAATGGCAACCGTAGTCCCGGCGCTCAGCGTGGTCCGGATGGCAACCGTGGTCCCAGCGCTCAGCGGGGTCCGGATGGCAACCGCGGTCCTAATGCTGAGGGTGGAGAGCGGGGCCGTGATGGCGGTCGTTCTGATCGGTCGCGTTCTGAAGGACGTCGTGCTGATACCGATGCTTAATTTTCGATGAGATTCCCTTGGCTTCAACGAGGTTTCGAACGCACCGTGGACACCGCGGTGCGTTTTTTTATTGGAACATGGCCCGGTCGCGTAGGTATCTTGTGCTGCCAAGACCTACAATCTTGGTCGTCGGTGCACCAAGATTCACCGCTTCCCTTGAAGCGGTGCGCTAGCTTGGCACCGGGGACAGATTTCGCTCCGCCCACTTATTCAATACTTTGATCATCCACAACTACCAAAAAATGAGGGTGATCGAACCCATGCGCGTCTTTTTGTTATCGGCGATCACACAGTGCCTGATTTTAACGGCAGCTAGTTTGGGTTCCGTGATCCTTAGTTCTGCGTGTTACGCCGAGGACCCGATTGAGCCACGCAACGTGTTGTTCATTGCGGTCGATGATCTGAATGATTGGGTGGGAATCCTTGGCGGACACCCTCAAGCTGTTACCCCCAACATTGACCGGTTAGCTCAACGCGGTTTATTGTTTCGCAATGCCCATTGTTCGGCCCCTGGGTGCAACGCATCGCGAACGAGTTTGCTGATGGGACTGCGGCCGTCGACGACGGGGATTTACAAAAATGCCCATGATTGGCGAACGACGCATTTGGCCGAGGATGCGGTCCACTTGCCACAGCATTTCCGGAATCACGGTTATCTAACTCTCGGGGCGGGCAAGCTATTTCATGCGCACACCTTTTTTGATGCGAAATACCTTTCCGGTTTCAGTGACCCGAAAGCATGGGACGATTATTTCCCGTCACTGACACAGCAAATGCCCGCGGAAATTACTCCCGATGAGTGGCCGGTCAATAGTAATCCCGAATTCTACGGTGGGCACTTCGACTGGGCGGCACTTGATATCGAAGAGTCCGAGATGGCAGATGCGAAGGTTGTTGATTGGGCAAAACAGCAGCTAGGGCGGGCCCATGATCGACCCTTGTTTCTCTCGGTTGGGATCTATCGCCCGCACGTGCCCTGGTATGTTCCCCGCGAATTTTTTGAAAAGTTTCCGCTCGCATCAATTCAGCTGCCGGTTCACATGGCGGGAGACATCGATGATTTACCCGAGGCTGCAAAGGAAATGGCAAAGTTAGAGTGGCATGAGTGGATCGTCGCGAACGGGCAGTGGAAGAAAGCAGTGCAGGGTTACTTGGCATCGCTTGCCTTTGCTGACGAGATGGTTGGGCAGCTATTGGATGCTCTGGACAATGGGCCGATGGCGAACAACACGACGATCATTTTGTGGGGTGATCACGGATACCATCTCGGTGAAAAACAACATTGGGAAAAATTTGCATTGTGGGAGAGCACGACGCATGTCCCTTTGATCGTGGTATCACCGGGGCAGACGTCTCCTCAGACACAGTGTGATTCGCCCGTGAGTTTATTAGACCTTTATCCAACCCTGGTCGATCTTTGTGGGTTTCAAAAGCCACCACAACAAATTGAAGGTGAAAGTCTTGTCCGATTCTTTCAGCATCCCAATCTGCAGACAGACAGGGTCGCCATTACCACTCAAGGGATGGGGAATCACAGCATTCGTTCGAAGAGATATCGATACATTGTTTATGCAGATGGTTCCGAGGAACTTTATGACCACGAGACAGATCCGCATGAGTGGAAGAATCTCGCCGGGGATTCCGTTTTTGCACCCGTGATCCAAAAGCTTGCCAAGTATTTGCCGGTCATCAACCACAATCCGATTACGGTTCCAGGGAAGTCTGCGGCGAAGAATGCCACGGAGCCGCAGGCAGAAGATGCCGACTCCAAGGACGACTAGGTGGTAGCGGTAGCTTCTGGGGTTGGTCGGTGATCTTGGTAGCGACGGTTGATGGTTCTGTGAAGCGACGTTGTTTTTACGCGGGGTGTATCACCGTTTTTCGGCCGACGAATTCAGCCTGGATAATCGCGGTAGCGTTTGAAAGGTTTGATGCGGGACGTCGTTGTTTTGAGTGCCAGGGTTTGGGGTCAAACGGCCACTTTCCGGCGGTGTTGGGCGAGCGAAACGCAACATGAAGGACTCCCACTCCGCCCGGTTCACTCTGAACGCCTTCGCAATTTAGTAGTTGGAAGTTCTGGTCCAAACCATTGCAACCGACTACTTTTGGGCATCCGGCGTTCCGAAGCCGAAATTCGCGGTGAATTGACCGAACAGGCCACTCAATTCCGTCTGGTCAAGTCATCAAACCCTCTCTCGCATTCACCGGTTTTGGGTTCACAGGCCATATAGAGCGTGTAGTCCGTCTAGTTTCGCACTCCTTCAGAGACATCTTTGGATTCCTCGCAAATTTTTTTCCCCGGACGGAAGATAAATATTCTGTAGGACCACTTTTAGACCGCTTATAATTTATAAGTCGGGACTTGGCGATGCGCTGGGAGTTTGCGGATGTCAAACCACTTGCAAGAATTCCGTTCTGAATTTACCTGGAAGGAACCACGTCAGAGGCTTTACGGCCGTGGCGAGCATGTCGAGAAGATTCTCGCGGCACTTCAGCGAGCGAATCGCGGGCAGGGTGCATTACTTCTGTTGCCCGGGGTGTCTGGTTCCGGCAAAACAACTTTGGCGGAGTTGCTTCGAGAGCCAACCCTCGAAGGCAACGGCTACTTTCTCGCCGGCAAGTTCAATCAGTACGATCAGAATGCGCCGTTCGTCGCCTGGCGACAAGCACTCGTCAATTTTTGCGATAGCGTTCGCCGTGAAGATGAATCTCATCGGAAGCAGTTAGCCAACAAAATTCTTGAAGCGGTTGGTGAGAACGGTCAACTGCTGGTCGACTTAGTACCAGAGTTTGAGTACTTGATTGGTAAGCAAACGCCGATCGCGGCAATCTCACCGCTTGAGGCTCGGCATCGATTTGCTGGTGTGATTCGGGCGCTTCTGAAGGTGATTTCTAGCGCAGAGCACCCGCTTGTGTTGTTCATTGATGACTGGCAGTGGGCCGATTCGGCGTCTTTGAATTTGTTGTCTGAGCTAAATGTCGGCTCGACTCTTCGGTATTTATTGTTGGTGGCTGCTTATCGATGCGATGAAATTGACCAATCACATCCTCTAACGAAGAAGCTTTCGCATCTCCAATCACAGAACATGCCGATGGAGGTGATCGAGATTGAGAATTTGAGCCTCGGTGAACTGTGTGAGTTGGTTTCCGATGCTTCCTTGGTCAAGGCTGCATCCGTTGAGACATTGGCAAGAGAAATTCACTCACTGACCGAAGGGAATCCATTTTTTGTTCGTTCGCTGCTGGCACTTTATCGTCAACAGCATGCAGCATTTGGTTGTGAGATCAGTTCTTTTCTCGATTCAAAAATCAAATTGCGGGCGAATGTCGTGGGGATTTTCGCCGAAAAGTTCGCGGAATTGGATCAGGAAAATCAACAGCTCATTTCATTTGCCGCCTGCATTGGAAATCGCTTCGATCTAGAAACGTTGGCTTTGATTGATGGCAGTACAGTTGAGCAGTGTGATGCAAAATTACGGGTACTGACGCCCGATTTTGTTCGCCCGATTGAAAGCAGCGTGAGGATTGAAAACCAAGAGGTAGCTCCGTGGTATCAATTTGTTCATGACCGAGTCCAGCAAGCTGCTTATGGTGGTATCTCAGCGGAAGAGATGCCTAAAGTGCGGCTTGGCATAGGTCGCACGTTGCTTAACAACCTCACCTCAGATCAGGTGGCTGAGCGTGTTTGTGAGGTGGTTGAACATCTCAACCTTTGCATCGGTCTGATTGATGCTACCGAGGAACGAATTCGATGCATTGAATTGAATGTGGCGGCCGCCAGAAAGGCAAAGACGGCGACAGCATTTCGGTCGGCATTTCAATACCACATTGCGGCGCAGCAATTCCTTCAGGACCAAGCGACATCTCAGGAGCTATGGCGACATCACCACAATCTAGCGATGACGCTGTATCGAGATCACGGGGAAACTGAATTTCTCGAAGGTGATCCCAACGCGGCTCGGCGGTACATTCGAGTTGCGGTGGACCACGCGATATCGCCAGTCGAGAAAGCAGAATCACTGAATTTACTGATCGTTCAGCATACGCTTCAAGCGAGATATTCGGACGCAATTAACGCTGGGCGAGAAGCGCTGGAAGCATTGGGTATTTTGTTGCCCGACGAAAATTACGAATCGGCCCGAGATGTTGAAATCAAGAAGACGTACAGTCTTCTTCAAGGGAGATCTTTCGCGGAATTGGCGGGGCAGCCAGAAGCTTCAGATGCGAAGATGCGAGCTGCGGCAAAGGTTCTCATTACGATGGGGCCACCCTGTTATCGCTCGCACCAGTCTCTTTGGAGTGTGATCGTCCCGAAAGTTGTGAATATCACACTCGGTTTCGGCAACATTCCGCAGATTGGTTACAGCCACACCGCGTTTACCGGGCTCTTGGGTTGGGTGGGCAATGATTACTCGCTGGGCAAGCAGTTTACGGAATTGGCTTGCGAGGTAATGAGAGGTTCTCTCGCGACACCATCTGATCAGGCAGTTTTTCACCTGATGATCGGCAGCTCTGCGCGGCATTGGTATCAACATCTAGCCGATAGCAGCAAGGATTACGCTGAAGCGTATCGTGTCGGGGTGCAATCGGGGAACCTTCAATATGCAGCCTATGCATTTGGTCACAATATGTATTGTCGCTATTTTCAAGGCGCCGAATTAGCGATTCTGATTGCAGAGGCCCAGGCTTCGTTGGAATTTAGTAAGACACGGCATAACCAGTGGGCAATTGATTTGCTCGAAGGTGGGCTGCATTTGTTTCGCCAGGTGAGTGGTTCGGAGAGCTTTGATTCCGGTTTGAGTCCCTGGGAGACCGCCTATTTGGACCGGGTTCGTGAGCATCACAATCAGCAGGTGGAGTGTATCTACTGTGTGCTGAAAGCAAATCTCTGTTTGATCATGGGGGATTATGAATCAGCAATCAAATTGTCCGATTCGGCTGTGCCACTCGTGCCCATGGTTGGCACTCAGGGGTTGTTGCCATGGGCTGAACATGTCTTCGCCCGTTTCATGGCCCTGGCTTGTGGAAATGAAGCACCGCTCTCATCCATAGCACGATCGAATGAGCTCAGTGAACTTCGTGAGCAAATTGGCATTTGGGCCGAGCATTGTTCTGAAAATTTCGAGCACAAGTATCTGCTCGCCACGGCGGAAACGGCTCGACTAGAAGGGCGGTATTCCGATGCGGCTGAGCGATACCAAACAGCAATTGAATCTGCTCGCGATCAAGGGTTTGTTCAATGGGAGGGGCTTGCTAACGAGCGGGCGAGCTCACTCTGGCGGAGCCTTGGCAATCACCGTTTAGAAGACCTTTATTGGCAGCAAGCGTTTTATTGCTTTGATCGTTGGGGTGCCAATGCAAAACTCGCTAGCATGGCGTCAGAATTTGCCGGGCCTGAGCGACAAAGGTTTGCTGCGGTGATTACTGGTGTCGGATCTGAAGCGTCAGGAGCAATGCCTGACGAAAGCCTCGTAAAGCAGATGATTGGTAAACATCTGCAGCTGCTGCGACAGCAATCATGCGACTTGTCGGCTCAGCGGGAAAAGGTCGCCGAAGCCTCGCAAATCGACGAACTCGCGAACGTGGCAGATGTGCTGAGAAGCGACATTGCCAAGCGTCGTAGATCTTCGGAAGAACTCCGACGCAAGTGGGATGCGGAACGCGACTTGAATGAGGAATTGGAGCGGCGGGTCCAGGAAAGGACAGTCGAGCTCTCCAAAGCCGAATCCCGTTTTCGAAATGTGCTGGAGTCTGCGCCGATCGCCATGGTGATGGTGGATTCGGATGGTGTGATACAACTTGTAAACTCGGCAATGGAAGAGTTGTTTGGATACCTCCGCAAGGAATTGGTTGGCAGGTCGGCTCTCTCTCTGTTTTGTACACAGACTCAGGAGCGTTTGCAGGTATCGGGATGTGATCTTCGACGCGGTTTATACAACTTGATGGCGAGTGAGGGAGTCGAGTCCCGTTGTGTTCGGCAAAGTGGAATTGAATTCCCAATTCAGTTGGGACTCAACGAGGTCAGGACTGAGGAAGGCGTTTTCCTGTTGGGTGCCATTCTTGATGTGACTGTGCAGCGAGAAACGCTGATTGCGATGCGGACGGCCAAGGAAGAGGCGGAAAGTGCAAATCGAGCGAAAAGTGCATTCCTGGCGAATATGAGTCATGAGATCCGCACTCCCATGAATGGGATCATGGGGACGTGTGAATTGGCATTCAAGACAGATTTAGATGTCGAGCAGGAAATGTATCTGATGACGATGCAGCGATCGGCGGCCGCTCTGCTCGATATCATCAATGACATTCTTGATTTCTCAAAGATTGAAGCGGGCAAAATCGAGTTAGAGGACAAACCGTTCAGTTTGCATGAGCTCGTCAACGATGTTGTCCAGCTGCTAACACCCAATGCACGAGCGAAACAGATCAAAATGATTTGTGATTTGGATCCTCGTTTAAAGATGCACTTTCAAGGGGATGCAGGGCGACTGCGGCAAGTTTTGTTCAATCTGGTTGGCAATGCTTTGAAATTTACCAACGAGGGGAGTGTCTGTTTGTCCGTTCAGCTTGTGAAGAGACGAGACTCATCTGCAACCCTCAAATTTGTGCTGCAAGATACTGGGATTGGAATCGCAAAGGACAAAGTTGGCATCATTTTCGATCCATTCTTGCAAATCGAGCTCGATGATAATCGTCGATATGGGGGGACAGGATTGGGGCTTTCGATCTCCTCTAGGCTGGTGCATTTGATGGGAGGGGATTTAGCGGTCGAGAGTGAACTTGGACGTGGGACGACGTTCTCGTTTTCTCTCGTGTTGCCGGAAACAGAACAGAGCGAGTCTCAGCAGCAACGCCTTCTCGAAGTCCAGCAACCACAACGTACCTTGGATGTCTTGGTTGCGGAGGACAATCGCGCCAATCAATTAGTGGCTACTTGTTTGCTCGAGAAGAGAGGGCACCGCGTGTTCGTCGCCAGTAACGGTGCGATTGCGGTGAGGCAGTTTCAGCAGAAGCATTACGATCTAATCTTGATGGACGTCCAGATGCCCGAAATGGACGGATTGGAAGCCACTCGACGGATTCGAGCGATCGAAAAGGGGAATGGTAAGAGAACGCCGATCATCGCCGTGACAGCTGGAGCGATGCAAGGGGATCGTGAACGATGCCTTGAAGCCGGGATGGATGAGTTTCTTTCAAAACCCATCGAATGGAAAAAATTTGATGGTTTCCTCGGACGCTTATTACATCCAAAACGAATTGAGTCGGCCAAGGAACCGTTCTGTTGGGACATGATTACTGTCCAGTTGATGGCGATGGAGAATCAGCCCACGCCTGAGGAAGCAGTCGGAACGATTCTCGGTGACCTTGAAGGCTTGATGGAACAGCTTGCGGAGCCGATTCTGACGGGTAACCCGATTGGAACGGACCCGTCCTACGATAACCTGTCGATTGCTGGCCAAGCGGTCTCGATGACATGGAGGGCTGATTGTTCTGCAGTCACTGAAGCGGCATGTTCCCCCGGTAAACCGAGCCTTGGTGGTACAAGCAATTCGTGAAATCAGCCGCGATTTGACATAGCTTCAAGTGCTCCTTCCGGAATTGCCGGTCGCTTGATCGAGCAAGCCCAGCTTTCTTTGCTTGAGCGGCCACTACCGCAAATCTTGTGGGCAGGTGATTAGTTGTGTTTGGTTCCCAACGCATGCTTTTGCGTAGCAAACAGAAATTCTGGTTTCGTTCGGATCGAAGCGGCTGTATTGCGTGCTTGGTTTGACACCAAGGCTGATGAAAAACCGGATTGAAAACACTCTCGGCACAATGCTTCAGTTTGATGACACATCTGCTCGAAAAGACATTGTGGCTGTGTGCAGGAATATGAAGAGATTAGTGGGGGAGAACAGCATTGGATTCAATTGAACTTTTGAGAGACTTCTCGGCCGACTATTTTGAAGCCCGTGAACGATTTTGCGAATCGGCGAACGCAGTTGGTGCAGAGTTGGTCCGTTACCCAATTACAGTCGATCAATCTTTATCGATCGATGTCGCGATCGTCAATGCAAGAGCATCTCGCCAAAGGCTTGTTGTTTCATCTGGGGTCCACGGCGTTGAAGGCCCACTCGGTTCGGCGATACAGTTGTCGATGCTGCGAATGCTGCATCAAAGCGAGTTGCCAGATGATCTGGGCTATACCCTGATTCATTCAATCAATCCGTTCGGCTACGCTCATCACCGCCGATGGAATGAAGAGAACGTCGACTTGAATCGTAACTTCAAGTGCAGTTCAAACACCTACAGTGGGTGTCCCGCAGGGTACAAGAATTTTGAATCGGTACTGAATCCCAAGACCGCTCCATCACGATTGGAACCTTTTCGGGTGAAAGCGTTTTGGAATATCGCTCTGCATGGTGTCCAAGCGATCAAGGAAGCGGTCGCGACGGGGCAGTATGAATACCCGCAGGGTTTGTTTTACGGGGGACGAGCGGAATGTTTTTCGTCACGAATTGTGCGTGAGAATTTTCACACTTGGATGGGTGAATCTGATGAGATCGTGCATCTTGATGTGCACACTGGTCTAGGTCGATTCGCCGATTATCGACTTCTGCTTGAGTATCCTCCCGGAGCGCCGGCAGTAGCATGGTTTCGTGAATTGTTTGGGCGGCCGATCGTGGAAGATGGCGGTTCCCACCCAACTTCCTATGATGCCCGCGGGACCTTCGGTTTGTGGGCCATGGCTGATCAAGCTTCGCTTGATTACCGGTTTGCGACTGTCGAAGTGGGGACCCACCCGATCGTGCGCGTTTTGGCTGCGTTACGCGCTGAGAATCGGGCTCATCATTACGCCTCGTCGAGCTCGGACATCGAATGGGCCCGTCAGGAGTTGAGAGAGTGTTTTTGTCCGACCAGTCCAAAGTGGCGGCGCAAGGTTTTGGCAGATCAGATGAAGGTGGTGCAGCGTTGTGCTCAGCAATTGAAGAAAGCTGTAGGAAACCGTTCAGAAGTGGTCGGTTCCTGTTGATCGAAGGCCAACTTTGTTTTCGCTCACAAGGAGGATGACGTTCGGTGCCGATCTGGCTGACGCTGATCTGTGCTGAATGAACGGGCCTAAATCAGCCCCGCAGCTTTTCGCCAAACCCAGAAAAACGCTAGTAGGGCGACAAGCACTAGTGCAGTCAAAGGATGACTCCAAAGCTGCAGGCGGCGAATCGCAGGCGGAGGTTTGGGGAGTTCAGTAAGAAGTTTGACGACACGCTCAACCTCGTCAGCTCGAACCAATTCACCTCCTGACACCATCGCTAACTCTTGAAGAACCTGTGGCCGCGCGGGGGTACCGACCTGTTCGAGGTCCTGGCCTTGGACATAGATATTGGTTTGGATTGATTTTGCCGTCTCTTTGCAAGAAACAGTAACATCATGGTTGCCCGGTTCGGAGGGTGTAAAGCGACCTTGGAATACTCCCCATTGCTCACCCTCTGCTACCAAACGGATGGTATCTGTCTCGCCTGACGGCGCGACAATTCGAGCAACCACTTCACCACCTTGAACCGGTTCACCGCTGGTGTCCATCACGTGGGCGCTGAGCGTCATCGTTTGGCGGATCTGTGGTTGATCGGGAGTGTGGTACAGCCGCATTGTTTCTCCCTTGGCCATGTTTCGTTGGTAGGCCATCCAACGCACCACTTGTCCCCAGAAACGGTAATGGTATTTGTCTTCTACACCTTTCCGCCAACGCCATGCACCGTCAGTGCCCATGAATAGAACCTTGCCTGCACCGAAAGTGCGGGTCACCAGTAGCGGGATCCGGCCATATTGATTGGACATGTCCTGGTGAACGGCAAGGATTTCGGTACCAGGTTTTGCACGGACAACGGGGGCGTACCACTGAAAGCCTGGTAAGTCCTCCCAGACTTGGGCATTCGCCGAGGCGGTATCAGCGAGTTTTGTGAGGAGTGAATCCCGGCCGCGTCGGGTGAGTTCAAATTGGGCCGCCTTACGTGAGCCCCAACCGCGTTGATTCGCCGCGTCCAACGTGACTGGATAGAGCTCTTTGAGGGAAGTTTCTAGCAGGCTGAATTGCCGACCCTGCCATCCCGGGATCAGCACCAATCCGCTCGCTTGAACCTCAATCAGGCCTTTCAGAAGATCGCATTGCTCGGTGGTCAGTTGATTGTCATTCAAGCCGACGTCACCCAAAAAGATGACGTCATAACTGACCAACTGATCAAGTTCTTCCGGGAAGACTTTGATGTAGTCTTCTGAGCCTCCGCCCACTTTTTCGAGACCTGGGTGGAACAGCAAGCAGGAAACTTCGACACCAGGATCGCGAGACAAGGCATTGCGGAGATAGCGGTATTCCCAGCGAGGCGAAGATTCAACGACAAGTACCTTCAATTGTTCTTGGCGAATCGCAATCGGTGCAGTCTGTTCATTGTTGTCGAGGATCGTTTCATCACTATGCAACGGGACGTTGACCGTGACGGTGTAGTCGCCCGTTTTGTCCATTTTCCAAATGAACGCATCGTCTGTCCGGCCCATTGGCGCGATTTGCATTTCTTTGGTTTGGCTGTCCCCCGCGGAAGTCGTCAGCGTCACGGTTGTGAGGTAGGGGCGTGGCAAGCTGCTTTCAATGGAGAAGGGGATGCGAACCGTTTTGCCCGCTGCCCCAAATGAAGGGACTTGAACATCGGATAGTGCAATGTCTGGCAGCCGTTTGGGGCTGCCAGTGGCAACGGCGATGATCGGTGCATCTTTGATTCGTAATCTTGATGCAGCTTCGACGGGAGCACGCCCATCATTCCAGTCACCATCGGAAATCAAGACAACACCCGCGAGTTGTTCACGGCGTGCGGCTTCCAGTAACGGTTGGTGTAGATCGGTCCCCGAAGGGATTGATTGATCTGCTGTGCCACTGATCGGTTGGATGACGATGTTTAGTTGTTCGCGGAGAGACTCCCAGGCAGCGGGCTCAAGTAGCGGTGCGATCGCCTGAGTTCGTGTAATCCGTTTTTGGTCGGACGATGAGATCGCATCACGTGTTGTCATGCTTTTGGAATCGTCCCAGAGCACGGCGACCGTTGGTTTTGCATCAGGTCGATACTCTTGGATCCACTCAGGTTGATTCAGGAGGATCGCAACCAACACCACAATCGTTAGTCGAAGAAGTTCGAGGCCTGCTTGAGACTTCGAGTATCCGCTTCGACGCCAAGCATGTTGGCCGAGCCACGCGGTTACCAACACTGCGATGATCGACAGGGCGACGGAGACGGGCGAGCCAAGGAAGGTTAATTGTTGCGTCGTGATCAAGTCGCTGATCCTCGTCCCAGTGGGCGATCACTTCCTGTTCGGTCAGCATTTGAAACTGCTTTCTGCGCGACCCGCTTAGGCAAGCAGAGAACCGCTTCGGCGATTAACGCGACCAGCATGCCGATTAGAAATAGACGCCAAATCTCTCGAATCAGCGAGGATGAATTACCGGCACGATCATCGATGCGGTCAAAATCGAGATCACCAAACAGTGATGCAACTTGATCACGTGGCACAATAAAAGGTTGATCCTCGGCCTCGCTACGATTGACTGCCAGCAGTCGCTCCCCATCACGATAGATACCGGCGTGGAGTGGATAGTTGGTGGAGAGAGCTTGGGAATCTCCTGCGATCTGCTGCCAACCCTGAGCACGTTGAGCGGAGGTTGAGCCAGCGATCAATTGCCGCGTGTTGCCCTGTGTTTGAGTGCCGATCGCGATTGCCCGTTGAATCATTGCATAGATCACGATGCCATCGGTTGCCAAGGAGGAGTTCATAGGAGCCACAGTGGTTCCCATGAAATATATCTGGCCTTGCTCAGTGATTGCCTGCGACAGCAATGGGGCGTCGCCGTCGAGCGTTGCCAACGCAATCGTGTCGCCGCGAATCCCAACGGCACGCTGAACCGTCAAATCACCGAGCGGCAAGGCTGCGCCACTTTGGGTGGACGCGAGTAATCCCTGGTCACCAACCCAAGTGGAGACTTGGCTGGCTGCGTCACGCCATTCCGTCCAACGGACACCGGCGTAGGATTCGCCCCCGATCCGTTCGGGCGGGAAAAATAGAATGGGTGCTTTGACTTGCTTCAGCCAGTTTGCGGTTGGATCGTCTGGTCCGGGAATCGCTGCCTGCCAGATAACCAACGCTGGCTGATCGTCTGCTGTCTCAATTACTTGCTCGGGAGTAAGGATTGTGGCAGAGCAGACGATATTCGGCTGGGGCGGGACAGAGGCGACCAGCTTCAGTGGGACGACCGTCTCCGGATCCTCCGCGACGATCCATGTTTTTCGTTCAATGCTTTGGTCGTAAACAAAAAAGTATTCGTTGTCGGCCGGATGAGAATCGCTAGGAATGGATACGCGTCCCCAGCCGCGGGTTTGGCTGCTATCGATTGGAATTGCGTAATTGACTAAGTCGAATTGGCCACCGCTCATTTCAATTTCAAATTCGGAACGAGCACCGTCGATTTCGAGTCGGATAGGAATTCGCGTGATTTCGCTTTCGGCTGTGCCCTGTTCGATTCTCAGTGACAGCAATAGTTCCGCCCCACTTTCTCGTTGGATTCGTTGCACCGAGGTGATTCGCAACGATCGATTCATTTTGTCCAACTCGGGATATGCCAGCAGGTGAAAGCGGATCATCTGTGGAAGCTCCAGCAACGAGCGTCGCACGGTCTCCCATTGCCCACTGTCTGGTTTCCAATCCGCTTTTCTCACGTCGCTGCAAATACATATTTCGCACCGGCTCGGTCGATTGGCTCGCAGGTACTCCTCGGTGGTTTCCAACATCTTGGTCAAGTCGGCCGTTGCACTGACCGGCTTGGATTCGGCAGCTTTGAGCAGATCTTCTGGGCTCTCAAACTCTTGAGGTTTGCCAATTGCACTGTCAATCAACACGTAGCGACCGGAGGGAACAAGAGTCAACGAATCGACTAATTGATTCAATCCTGACTGCAGTTTGGATTCACCTTCTGGTCCGCGTTGCGTCATGCTTGCAGAGCGGTCGAGTAACACGATGGTCGTATCGGCTTGGCCTCCCGCCGCGATTCCCAGCAGGCCGCTAGAGAGAGGCCGCGCGACGGCGAATAAGAGGCCAGCCACGGCGAGCGTTCGAGCGGCAAGAATTAACCACTGACGCAATCTTGCGTAGCCACGAGACATCTTGGTGGCGGTCAGCAAAAATTGCATTGCCGCCCAATTGACCGTTTGGAAGCGGCGTTGGTTGATCAGGTGGATGATGATGGGCAGCGCGATTGCCGGGAGGGCGAACAGCATTGCCGGCTGCAAAAAACTCATCGCAGGCCTCTTCCCCGCAATCGGCCCGAGAGAAATCGCAGCAAGACTTGCTCGTAATCCTCGTCAATGGTGGTGCGGTGATAATCGACTGCTGACTCAAGCACGATTTTGCGGATTTTTCGCAGGTATTCATCGAGCGCTTTTTGATAGCGATCGGCAATGTCGCTGGGGTCGGCTAATAAAGCAGAGCCACCCTCCAAGTCGACGAATCGCGTTGGCCGTCGAAACTCGAACCCTAATTCTTGTGGGTCGAGCAGATGGAACACCGCAACATCGTGCTTTCGGAAACGTAAATGATCAAATGCTTCGCGAAGTGAGCCTGGTTCTACGAACAGGTCTGACAGGATGACCACCAAGGCTCTGCCTCTCGTCGTTTCGGCGAACTCGTGCAGTCGGGCAACCAGTTCTGTCTCGCCCGTCGCCTCGGTGTGCTGCAGAACATCGTTGATTCCACGAAGGTGCTGGGCCGTTCGCCGGGGAGGAATCGTGCGGGTGATTTCTTTCCCGATGCAGGTCAACCCAACCGCGTCACCTTGCTGAACGGCGAGGTAAGCGAGGGAACCGGCCAAGCGTCTGGCGTATTCAAGTTTCGTGATCTGCTCGGATCCAAAAGCCATCGAACCACTGGTATCCAGAACCATGCACATTCGCAGGTTCGTATCGGCTTCAAACTCTTTGACATAGTAGCGGTCCGTGCGACCGTAGGCACGCCAGTCCAATCGCCGCAGGTCGTCGCCGGGGATATAACGCCGGTATTCCGCGAATTCGACGCTCGCTCCACGATGCGGGCTCGCGTGCATTCCGGATACGCTGCCCACCATGGTGCGACGAGCCATCAATGGCATGGATGCCAAACGGGCTAACGCCTGGGGATCAAGAAAACGACGGTTGCGGTTGTCGCCAAGCACGGGGGAGAGAGTGGTGAGAGGGGGAGAATGGTCTGAAGCCACCATTGTAGCCAGCGAAACACTTTTCCGGGACTTGTCGCTGAAGCTTGCGCGGATGATGCACCGCAAAGCAGTAAAACACGGTAAACAGGCGAAACGCCTTGATCCAGCGATGATTCCAACGACCGCTGGCCAGAGCGAATCGTCATGAAGCGGCCAGCTGGTTTTTCAGCGAACTGAACAGAGGAATCTGCAGCCATCCGGCTGCGTTGATCCGCAACGAATCGGCAAGATGATTTCTTTTGCCGAGTATGGGAGCAGCACGAGGACTGCAAGCTGCGGGGCTATGCTGCTCGTGATCCCTGCGTTGTCGATGCGTCTTGTTGACTGCGAACCTCCGATTCCCGCAGGGTTTGCCGAACGATCTGTTCGGCGATTTGACATTTTTGGGTCAACGCCGCGATTTGTTGGTTGTATTGTTCGCGCTTCAGGTCCCATTCTTCCAGACGCTCTTGCCCGACTATCAATTCTTCACGGAGTTGTTCACATTCCTGTTGGGAATTCGCAAGTCGTTCACCGAGGGTTTCCAGTTCGGTTCGGCACTTGCGTCGGGTCTCGTTCAGTTGGTCCCGATGGGTTGCGGTCAGCCTCTGCGTGTATTGGCGGAGCTTCTGTGTTTCTTTCTCGAATTTTGCCGCTTGTTGTGCCACATCAGAATTCACAGAGGTTAAGTAGCTGCATTGGTTCTCGTGGATCTGCTGTTGATCGCGTGCGTGGTTTGCCGCCTGGGCTACGTTTGCATCAAGTTCACGCTGCATTTCGATGAGTTGCTGGTCGCGGTCAGTACTTTTCTGCTCGGCTTCGAGCAGCAGCCTTCTTAAGCGAGCCAGTTGGACGCGGGCAAACTCGCGATCATGGGCTTGATCACCAATGAAATGCCGCGCTTTGGCGAGCTGGTGTTTCAAGGCCTTTACCTTCTCTTGAGCGACACCTCGCAACTGCTCGATTTGTGCGTCGTACAGTTGCTTGATTTCGGCGACGGAAGTTCGCTTGGCTGGTCCATGAGCCGATGTCTTTTGCGGATGCGGGACGAGGGAATCGTCCGAGGTGCCAGCTTCGAGTAGCCGCTTGTTGGCTTCTACTTCTCCGGCACTCAGCAAGGTCATCCGTTTTCTTGCCCGCTTGACGATCTGAATCTTCGCCTGCCGGAGACCTCTCGCGAGACGCCAATTCGATTCGTGATTTTGCTCAAATGATTCGTCGTCAAGCCACCACATCGCAATTCATCTCCTGTGCAGGCATCTCGGCCCGCCCATCGAACGGATTCGTCCAACTACCGGATTTTCGTGAAACAGCAGGTAGAGATCGAGGTTTCACCTCCGCTGGTTTCGACGCAAGTTAACTGTACTGGATCGGCAGTGAGTGAAGCGATGTTGAATTTTCCCAGTGATTTGCGGTCGACTGGGAGTTCTTGTGCGTTGTTCTTAGCCTCGATGCTTCCTGAAGCAGTCAATTTGCTACCTAGAGCGAGATCGTCTCGTTGGGAGGTGTGTCGATCCCCCGGAAGTTGTCGCTTCCGAGAGTCTTTCCCGCCGTATCCGGGCAGCACTGGCACATTCGGTTGCTAGCGTGTGAGCGTGCGGTCAGTGGTACCGTGTTAAAAGATTTGCCACGCTTTTTCTTCGAACTGTTTTTCTAGTTCGGGCGAGTTCGCACGTTCCAGCAAATCGTAGTAGGCATAGGGATACTTGAAGACATGTCCAATCCCGAGGGATTGCTTGCCTCGTCTTTGCCAATACTCCGCCTGATTCGGCCTCAGTTTGCTGACGGCGTGATCGTTGATTTTTCGATCGCCGGATTGTGGTCCGATCCGAGTGACGGTGACATATTTTCGAAAGGAAGTACGACAGCTCTCGGCCCACTCCACGTCGCCCATTGCCGCCAGTTCGACCAAGGACTGTCCAAACGTCAGCATATGACCCGCAAATCCTTGCCCGAACCCGGAGAAACGATCGACAGCATCGCTGGCTTCCTGAAGGATGAAACGGGATGCTGCGGGAGTATCGCTGAAAGGTGGTGGATCGACGTCGTCGTCCGGTGCCACGTCACGCCAGGGAGTGAATGCTCGGATCAAGGCACAGACCCCATCGACTCTCGCTGGTGTTGCTGTTTCTGGAAGTAGCCGGAATCCTTTGATGGCGTGCATCGCAAAAATTGCATCATGCCCCACCTGACGTAGAACGCCACCACCAGCGGCTAACGCCTGACCAATTTTTTTCGCTGGATCATCAATTGGATCTTGTTCGGGAAATGGTTTGCACAGCTTGCTGGGGGCCCAGTTCAAATCGAAGAGTTCGGTAATCCGAGCCGCGGCAGCATCTTGTAGTTGGTTATCGACACACATCAGGTGTGCCGAGATCATGGCTGCACCGCGATGGCCATCTGCGAAATAGTTCATCTCTGGCGATCGTGCCAACGCATTCAGTCCAAGGTGGATCAGGCGTTTATCTGTCACGCTCTTTTCTTCAGCGATAAGTTTGCGACCCAAGTCCGTGGTGCAAGCTCCCATCAGGCTGGCCGCGTTGATCGCAAATTGGCGACGTGTGAACATCTTATTTTCTTCTCCATGATTTCGCGCGACGTAGCACGCTGGCCGGCTGCCCGATCGCTTTCCGCTGTGTTGTCGCTTTCCGCTGTGTTGTCGGGCAAGTTAACGGAGGCTGGTAATTGTTTATGTCTGAACCTTGGCTTTGATCGGCAATTGAATTTGCAGGCGGGCGCCGCCGAGGGGACTCTCACTAGCGACGACATCGCCCTCCATGCGATTGCAAATGCGGCGGACCAGTGCGAGACCAAGGCCATGCCCCGGCTGCGTTTCATCGGTTGCTCGATGGAAAGGTTCAAAGATTCGCTCACGATCGGCTTCCTCAATGCCTCGGCCGTCATCATCGACGGTGATAAGGAGTCGTCCTGCGTCGGTGGCGACCGAGACTTCAACTCTGGTCTTGCCGTACTTGCACGCGTTTCCGATCAGGTTGCCGACAGCACGGGCCAAGCTGTTGCGGTGAGTCAAGAAATTGGTTGGGGCGTCTTGGAAAGCGGCGTGGATGGTGAGGTTCGACGCGAGTGGGCGGTGCGATTCGGCAACTTCCTCGATCAGTTCGGCCACGTTCACCGCGTCTCGTTTGGGGACTTCATCAGCATCACCAAACCGGACGTAATTGAGCAACTCTCCGACTAATTCGTCAAGCTGGTCTGTCGCCGTCTCGATCGCGACAATCCTTGTGTCTCGTTGTTGATCGCTCTTTGCGGTTCGAACTAACTCGGAGGCGAAACGAATTCGTGACAGGGGCGTGCGAAGCTCGTGCGATACCGATTGCAGGAGTTCCTTTTGCGATTGAATTGAACTCTCAACGCGGTTCGCCATCATATTAAAGGCATGGGAGAGTTTTAAGGTATTACTGGATTTGCTTTCAATGCGTGTGGAAAGGTCGCCATTAGCGATGGACATCGCGGCAGCCTCAACCATTCGTAATTGGTTCACAACGGGACGGAGTAAAAATGCGATGGCGACAGCTGCGAGCAGAAAGACAGCACCAACAGCAAGCACAACATCCGAGTTGGAAGGTGCTTCGAATTGTGGCAGCGGGCCCAATTCAACCAGGAAAGGGGAATTGGGAATGCTGACTTCGATCATGCCGTAAAACAGTACCGGTTCGCCTGAATCGAGTCGGATTTGCATGTCCTTGGGTATCGACCGCTCGGCACGCGTGATCACACTAATGGGGTAATCAAATCGTGATCGCAAACGCTCCATCGTCTGCGCGTGTTCTGCTTCGCCACCACGGATGACTTCGTCTCGAGCTAACAACGCCCCGCCTCCCAACGCAGACTCGATCACAGCTAGATTCTGCTCGGCTTTCTTAATTGAATTGACATAGGTCGAGATCATCGACGCTGCCAACAGAATGAAAATGACACCGAGATAAAAACGTAAGAAAAGCCGCGTCATATCATTCACTTTGCGAGGAGGTAGCCAACGCCGCGGACCGACTTGACCAGTTCTGGGTGGTTCGGGTCGTCACCCAGCTTGCGACGTAGTCGTGAGACACGAAGATCGATCGAGCGATCTTGTCCGTCGTACGGGAGATCGAGCAGTTGAATGTAAATCTCTTGCCGGGGCACGGGGGTTCCAGCCCGTTCTGCTAGGAATTCCAGTAAATCGAATTCGGCGGTGGTCAATTCGATTGGTTGCTCGCGCAGTGTTGCTTCTCGGCGTGCTCGGTGAATTGCGATTTCACCCACGAGCAGCGGATCGTTCACGCTATTGTCCATCGCTTGGTCAGTACGGCGCAAATGATTCTTCAAGCGTGCCAGAAGTGCACGAGGACGGACTGGCTTGCTCATGAAATCGTCGGCACCCACCTCCAGGGCAACCACCTCATCCACTTCATCGCCTCGAGCGGTTAGCACGATGATCGGGCCATCAAACTGGTCTCGAACTTTGCGGCAAACGTCGAAGCCATTCATCCCCGGGAGATTGATATCAAGCACCACGGCGTGATAGGGAAACGTCACGATTTTTTCGGAGGCTGATGTGCCGTGGCTTTCAACTTCAACTTGGAAGCCTTCGCCGGTGAGGAAGTCTTGAACCATGCCAGCCAAATTGGGGTCATCTTCGACCAGCAGAATGTGATGTGACAACGGAAACAGTCCTGTTGAGTTCGTTGGGGTTTATGGCTGATGAAGATGGTTGCGCAAACCAGGACTTCTGAATAAACCAAGTTGCGACAGGTCATTACCAATCAGTTAGCTGGCGGTCGAACGCTTCGTCGCAGGCCATCAGTGTAGGCGAATGGTAGTCACTCGTCTCATTGATCGACCGTGAAATCACTCGCCAAGTCGGATATTGATCGAGCATCTTTGACGTCATTGGTCGATTTGGTCTGTTGCCATCGTTCGCGGTATGACTGCCGGTAGCGCGGTTAGCTTTTCCTTCGAGACGGAAATTCGGTGCGGAGTCGAATTGAGCAGTGTGCACTGCTCGATCGCGGTGCAGCAAAATCTAAGTTAGAGAATGGAAAACTCCCAACGTGATGGGCGAATTGGTCCGGCGGTGAGTGCTGTTTTTCCGAACTCTGTCTCGCGTGGTTGAGAGGATCGGCTCGAGAGTCCGTCTCGAGAGTCCGGCTCGATTGGATCGGGGGTGATTCGCCGTGTCCAAATGCGGTCCATCAAGGGCGGGAGTTCGGGGGGAATCATTTTCGGTCTGTTGATCGGATTCTGCTGCGTCGTGACCGGCAATGGTGCCAGTGAGTGAAACAGCCCCGGTACATGGGGTCAACGCGTGCAATCTCACCCCAGAGAGGAATCGTCCGTGAGCGTGGCTAAAGCGTTCCCCATCTCCCCGTTGATCGCGGTATTTTGGAGCTGTTGGCTGTTGTTCGAATCGGCGTTTTCGGCTTCTGACGGAGCACGCCTCTTTGCTGCGACTTGCAGGCAACGAAGTGGCCTTGGTTGGCGTTGGATGTTTTCACCAAACGGAGTCTTAGGCGATGCCAGATTTTTATCAGCATGACTTGGTAACGACGATCCACGATTTGCAGACTGGGCGACTTGATCGATTGGAATCAATGCTTCGTGATGCATCGCTTCAAAATCGAATCGGGCTAGTGTTACCCGTGACTGCGGCGGATATGCGAGCCGAGCCGTTCGATCGGATCGTGAGTGAATTGGTGGATGCTGATTACGTCGACACGATTGTGGTGACACTTGGTGTCGCGCCAGAGCAGGCGGACCTGGATGAAACGTTGCAAAAAGTTTCAGCGTTGGGGAGTCGGGCTCGAGTGCTTTGGACCGATGGGCCTGAGGTGCAGTCGATGTACGACGAATTGATTGAATCAGGGATCGCGGTGAATACCCCAGGAAAAGGCCGCAGCGTTTGGACTGCTTTTGGTTGTTTGTTAGCCGATCCCGAGATCGACACGTTCGTGCTTCACGACTGTGATATTGTTGATTACGACCGCTTGTTGTTAGCGAGACTGTGCTTGCCAATGACACATCCAGCGCTCGATTTCGAATTCTGCAAAGCATATTACGCACGGGCGACCGATCGAATGCACGGTCGGGTTGTGCGATTGCTAGTGACGCCTTTGCTCCGCGCGATGATGCAGATTTTTCCCGATAGCGAATTCATTCGGTTTCTTGCCTGTTTTCG
>JAQWPZ010000111.1 GCA_029245125.1 Rubripirellula sp. | reverse complement strand
GAGAGATTGCAAAAGACTAACTTCATTCATGATGGTCTCCCCGTCGGTGACAGCCGACGAAAATTGAAAGATTGCAAAGGGCAGATTCTGCCCTTCGGGAGACCATCTTTCAACTTTCAACAATTTTTCGGACGCTTCCTTGAAATTTCGTCTCCGGCCATCCATTTTCACCACAAGGCGTAGTCCCGTATGAACGGCAAAGAAGCAATCCATGCATCCGCTAATCTCAGCGACCTTGTTCTGAAAAACTACATCAGCGACTTGGATGACACCGAGCTCATGACTCGCCCTGGCGAGGAGTGCAATCACCTAGCTTGGCAACTTGGACACTTGATTGCATCGGAAGTCAATATCCTCGATAGCGTTGCCCCTGGAAAAGCAATCACGCTGCCGGATGGCTTTAGCGAGGCGCATACCAAGGAAACCTGTGCGAGTGATGTTGCTGATGATTTTTGCAAAAAACAGGAGTATGTCGAACTGTACGAACAAATCCGCCAAGCGACAAATTCTGCACTGAATGCTGCAACCGAAAGCGAATTAGCGGCACCAGCTCCTGAGTCTTTTCGATCTTTTTGTCCCACTGTTGCCGACGTGTATATCCTGATGGCATCGCATCCAATGATGCACGCCGGGCAATTCGCAGTAGCCAGACGCAAGATCGGTAAACCAATCTTGATGTAAGCGGACATCTAAAAGTTAGAGCATGACGACGCGATAGAAAGACGATCTGAATCGGACAGAATCACTTGCCTGTTGCAGATACATAATCAGCCAACAGCGTGAGGTGCTCACTAAATACTTCACTGGACAAATAGGGTGTTCCAACCGGAAGTTTTAGCTGTCCGATCTTAGGGGTTCCATCGAAATAGCTGACCCAACGCCCCTCCGCATCGAGTGCGTCAACGACATCTCGAACCTGCCGCGACAACTGAATCCGAGATCGTTTACCACTCGGCATCTGACCTGATCGAACACGAGCATACATCTTCTCGAGGCTGGGCAACTGAGACGCTGACTTCCATCCGTAGTGGCTCGGTAGGTTCGCATCTTTGTACGTCAATTCATAACGATCACCCCGACGTTTCATGAACAAAGGACGATTCGACCGCAATTCATAAAAACGTGCGAATTGCCCATCTGATAACCGTGACCGCTCTAGCCAGGCAATCGCACTCGGTATCGGTGCTAGATATTTTGCGTCACTGGTGACATGAGCGATCGCCATCAACGTCTGCAGAACTTCCTGTGTCTCATCACTCGCGATCGCAGGTGGTTCAAATTTCCGCGCCCAGATCGGCTTCATCTCGACGTTGTACTGCTGAGCCCATCCGGGCTGTGGTTCAGGCATCTGCGCCAGTAACAGAAAATCCCCAAGCCTTTGCAGAGCAGTCAGATATTGAACATCATCATAGGTTTCGTTGGCAGCGACCAACACCTTTGCGACGTACCCGGTCACATTGTCGTTCAGCGTGTACATTTCCCAATACTGCTTGATGCGACCTTCGGTTCGCCAATCGTAAGTGGGATAGCTGGCTTTGACGATCGGCCGCTGCTCAACCGGGCGGGTCCACACTTGCGGAAACCCGCCGTTGGGAAACTGTGCAGCGAGCAAAGCGTCCAGTGCGATCATCGTCGCCTCGTGGATTACGTCATGCTGGAACTGAATCGCGGCATCGAGACGAATCAGAAAGAGAATCGCTGATTGCGTCTGACCGTCGTCCAACGAAGAGTTGTTCTTGCCTCGCCGACCATCTCGCAGATATAGGGAAACACGGCGTCCTGCGGGATCAAAATCGATCGCGTTGGTCCAGCCACCAGATTTAAGCTGGCCTTTGACCAACGCCATACCGGCATCGGTAGCCGCCTTGAGAAATCGCTGCTCGCCGGTGGCGTGATAAGCTTGAAGAAAAGCCATTCCGACAGTCGGTGTTCCGGGTGGCTGCACCCACACTTGGTCCTTCGTCGCTTCACCCTCCCCCCAGCGTTGCCGCAAGTCGAGCGAATAGTGATAGACGTAGCCACCATGAGTCGCCACCTTTGACGTGTAAAAATCGGTGGCTCTCCGCATCGCTGTCGCGGCCTGCTCCAACGACACTTCGGCCGCTTGGGATGCCGAAGCCAAGGTTGCAAACACAATTACGAACGCCGACCAAGTCGATTTTACTTTCTCACACATCGTGCGATGAATTCACTTTCGTTTCGCGAGCTCCGCTTCACGGCGCTCGCGAAATTGGTTCGAAATTTTGATCGCCCGCTGCCGATCTGCTTCGTCGTAGTCCCAAAATTCCTGGACGACCCGCTCGCACGCCGGATAATGCGATCCATCATCTCCCACATCTAATCGCAGTTTCGCGAACTGCACTTTCAGTCGATCTTGCACTTCACTGTATTCCGGCTGGCCGTACACGTTATTAAGTTCTTGCGGATCCTTCGCCAAGTCATACAGTTCCCATGCCGGTGGTGTTTGCGATTCACCTTGATAATTGCAGCCGTAAAAATAAATTAACTTGTGATCCTTGGTTCGAATCGCCATCTCACCAGGGTTGTCGTGATGCGCCATGTGCATCCAGTACCGATAGTAAGCCGCTTGTTTCCAGTCCTCTGGCTCGGTGCCGGTTTCACAGATACTTCGGAAGGAACGTCCTTGCATCTGCGAAGGTAGCTCAGCTCCGGCAAAGTCCAGCATCAGCGCTGGAAAATCGACATTTTCGATGATGGCGTCGCTACGGATTCCACTGGAAATGGTTTTGGGGTATCGCACAATCAACGGCATTCGCGCTGATTCATCGTAAGCCCAACGCTTGTCTTGATAATCTTTTTCGCCCAGCCAGAAACCCTGATCCCCGGTGTAAATGATGACAGTGTTGTCATACAAATTTTCTTCCTTTAAGTAATCAAACAATCGCTTCAAGTTGTCATCAACACCTTTGACGCATCGTAGATACTTTTTCAAATACGCTTGGTAAGCCAAGCGTTTGACTGCCACATCAGTTAGATCCGGATTCTGGTAGTCCCACTTGAATTCGTCTGGAAAGACTCGCGGTAGATCAGCAGCATAACTACGCCTTGGATTGCGGCGTCCGATGGAAGTCCCGATGTGAGGGATCAGTTCATCTTGGTATCCCCGTGTCGCTATCGACCCCCAGGTATCCGGCTTTTGCCAGAGTGACGCTGGCTCAGGAATGTCGACATCGGCCAAGTAGCTGTCATACCTTGGGTGACTTTGGAAATAGTCGTGTGGTGCTTTGAAGTGATGGCAAACAAAGAATGGCTTGTCTGGGTCTCGCTGCTCTTTGAACCAAGCCAATGTCGAATCCATGATGACATCGGAGGAGTGAGATCCTGGATACTTCACAACATTCTTCGGCCATGGCTTCCCGCCCTGAATGCGGAATTCCGTGTCGAAGTATTTACCTTGTCCCGGCAGCACTTTGTAAAAGTCATAGTTAGGTTCGACTTTGAGATGCCACTTACCGATCATCGCGGTTTGGTAGCCCTGCGCCCGCATCAAGATCGGCAACGTTTGCTTTTCGCGGGCGATTCGCCCTCCTAAATCAAAGACTCCATTCACATGGTCGTACTGGCCTGTGATTATGCAAGCTCGTGATGGAGTGCAAATTGAATTGGTACAAAAAGCGTTATCAAAACAGATCCCACCGGCGGCTAGAGCGTCGATGGTGGGAGTCGGATCAAGTTCCTTCAGCAATGTCGCGTACGCACCGATCGATTGTGCGGTGTGATCATCTGACATGATGAACAAGATATTCGGTCGATCTTCAGATCTCGCGACGCCTGAGAGCATCACGAAACAACCACAGACAAAACTCAGAAAAATCCTTGTGGATCGTTTCATCACAGCACTCAACGGGGAAGTTAAAAAGAAACCGACCATAATTTGGCAAGATCAACTCGCGTCAACCTGCAACTGCCCAGCAATCAGGAAAGCGATCTCCATCGCCTGCTCATAATTCAACCGCGGATCGACGTTGCTTTCGTAAGCTCGATCAAGGTCCGCTGGACTCAACCCACCGGCGCCTCCGATGCACTCGGTTACGTTATTCCCGGTCAACTCTAAATGAATACCACCGATGATGGTTTCGTGCTTCGCATGAACAGCGAACGATTCACGTACTTCATCCAGAATCTGATCAAAATGTCGCGTTTTGGTGCCATCATCTGTCGTTATCGTATTCCCATGCATCGGATCGACAGCCCACAAAACAGGGTGCTGGCTTTTCTTAACCGCTTCGATCAGCGGCGGCAGGCAATGTCGGATTTTCGAGGCACCGAAACGACAGATCAATGTCATCCGGCCGGGCTCGCGATTCGGATTCAAATGATTCAGCAGGGAGACAAGCTGCTCTACCGACGCTGAAGGACCAACCTTCATCCCGATCGGGTTCTTAATCCCTCGAAAATACTCGACATGAGCTCCATCAAGGTTTCGGGTGCGATCACCGATCCAGGGGTAATGTGTCCCAAGGTTGTACCACTGGTCTGAACCAAGCGCTCGGCGCGTCATCGCCTGCTCGTAAGGTAACAGCAACGCTTCGTGTGATGTGTAGAAATCCACTCGCGAGAGATCAGCACGGGTCACACCGCCGATGGTGTCGATAAAACGAAGCGAGTTGCCAATCCCGCTGACCATTTGGTGATACTCTTGGGACCGAGCCGACTGAGTCACAAAATCAAGTTCCCAGTTCTCCGGATGGTTGATATCAGCGAAGCCACCTTCAGTTAGAGCTCGCAAATAATTAAGCGTCTGGGCTGAGCAGTCATAAGCCTTCAGCATATTCTCAGAACGAGGCTCGCGATCGCCTGCGGTAAATGGGATCCGATTGACACAATCACCCCGATAGGAAGGAAGTGTCACGTGATCACAGGTTTCCATTTCCTTTGATCTAGGCTTGGCGTACTGCCCCGCTATCCGGCCCACGCGAATCACAGGCTTCTGCATGCCGTAGACAAGCACCAGACTCATCTGCAGTAGAACCTTGAGTTTCTTCTCGATTGGGTCTGCAGTGCAAGCGGCGAAGCTCTCGTTGCAGTCGCCTCCCTGTAGCAAAAATGCCAAGCCTTGCGACGCCATCGCCAGTTGCGACTTCAGCCTTTCAATCTCCCAGCTGGTGACCAACGGCGGGCGACTGGAAAGCTTGTCACATACCGTTTTCAGTTGTTGCTGATCTTCGTAGTTAGGCTGTTGAAGCGCCTGCTTGAATTGCCAGGAATCTGGCTCCCATTGGCTCATTTGTATCTTCGTCAAAAATTTCCGTCACCCGGTTATCCAATCTCCAGCAAACATTGCGAGATGAATCTACCAAGTATCAGCGATCAACGACCGAGATTCAAACTCGAAATATCATGATTGCAAAAAACGCAGAGCCATTGATGTGCAACAGAGCACGTTCCCGCAGGCCCATTCATCAATGCGCGTCGCAACCAGACTTGCGTGCGTACTCGCACGGATAAGCGGAAACCTGTCCGGCTCAAGTGGAACCCAATCAGGATTAAGTCCCAGCTTAGCTGAGGCAGGTTCCAGCTTCGCTCAGGCAGGTCCCAATCCGGCGGCTCTGCGCCAAGCACTCAATTGGCCCATGTGCATCATGAAGTGACCGCCGACGTAGAACCCGAGCATGGCACCATTGGTCGGAAATTTAGCCCGCATCGCTTCATTAGGATTCTCGGCTTGAAAGCACTGATCATCGGCCGCCTTGAGCGCCTCACTAGCTGCACGATAACCAGCCATACAGAACTGGACGACTTCATCCATGGGTGGATAAATCGTGCCATCTGGATCATCGACGCACTGTGCATCTTTCGAAAACGCATCCGTCAACGCCTGACTGGGCTGGAACGCAGTCGCGTCGCCGCCAACCTGCTCAATCACTCGGCTGGCGTAGAGGCTTAGGTGCCCATAGATAAATGCGGGATGGTTTGATTGAATGGCTTGGCCGCCAACAACGGCGAACCGCGCGAACATTTCTGGCGTGACATCAGTCAGCAGTCGTTCGGCATACACCAAACCAAGGTCTGCAGAAGCTGCGATCATCGATCCAATATTTGACATCATCATCTTTCACTTGTGAGTTAACTGAAACCCTTAAGGCTTCAAGGAAGCACAGACCAATTCTTTATCATTGCGGGCATAAATCATTCCGTTCGCAATCGCAGGATGCGCCCAAGTCACACCGCCACGGCGGTTCAATTGCTGGCGAGTCCGTTCCAACACTTTTGCCCGACTAATCTCTCGATATCCATCAGGACTCAGCTCAGCCAATATCAGCTCGCCTTGATCATTGAACAGCAATTCACGATCACCATAACGAAAGGTATGAATTGTTGCCCAACGAGCCTTCGGCACAGCGGTGTTGTTCTCCCAAACACGATCTCCTGTTTTCAGATCCAAACACCTCAGTTCACCGTAACTATCGACTCCATAAATAAAATCTCCCTTCATGATCGGCGTGCTGATCATGCAGTGCAGAGAGTCAGTATTTCGTTCACTTTCACCGATACGACGCCATCGCTGCTCAGCTGCGGGACGTGTAGGATCGAGCCGAATCAACATCGACCCATCGTAAAACGAGGAAACAAAAAGGTCGTTCCCTTGAACGATCGGCGTTGCCACACCAATTGGCATGTTCCTTGGCAACATCGGGATGTTCCAGAACACTTCGCCAGTCCGTGGATTCAACCCGGACACGCTTTCGCCAGTCCAACAAACGACAACGTCTTGCTCGCCTTGTCGGACCAGAATCGGGGCGCTGTAGCCAGCCCGCTCATCGAGGGCCTGCCAGCGTGGTTGCCCGGTTTCCAAGTCGAATGCGACAACACATGCTTCGCCGCTGCCAGCCGCGATTTGGATGACTAGATCGTCGTAAATCAACGGTGACGCCGTGATACCCCAAATTGGCATCCGCAAGGAGTACATCTGATTCAGATCGTGTTCCCAAATTACTTTTCCAGTTTCAGCATCCAAGCACTTCATATGCCCCATCGCGCCGACGGCGATCGCGCGGCCTTGATGCACTGTCACCGTGGCACGAGGCCCTGCCCGGTAGCTGATTGTGTAGGGTGCATCGTAAGTATGCTCCCAAATCAGGGAGCCATCGGAGGCATCGAAACACAGCACTCGCTCGATCTCTTTTTCAACACCCAACGGCCCTCGATCAGTCACGTAAACACGACCGTCGGCAACCGTCGGGCCGCTGTAACCCGCCCCGAGCGGAACCGTCCAGCGACGTTCCAATTCATCCGCGGGAAATTCCTCCAACAATGGCGTGTTGTCCAACACGGCATCCCGATTCACACCCCGCCATTGAGGCCAATCCTCCCCAAACGCATTCGTGAATCCACACATCACGATCATCATGCAGACGAATTTTTTCATGCTTTATCAAACAGGCTGGAGAAAATAATCAGTGAAGCTGTCGCGGGTGTTGACCACGCCACGTGCTGACTTGGTCGTTCAGCGATGGTTTAAAATCGACCGGTTCGTTTTCGCAACGGGTCGCATGAGTGCTTAAACCTTTGTCGCGGGATGCAAATATGGCTTCCGGTAGGGACGCTGTAACGCAGCGGTCGCCTCGGCGTCCCCCACAATCGTATGCGTCTCAGGATCAAACTCAAGACTGCGGCCGAGTGCCAACGACTGATTCGCCATGAAGCAAGCGGAACTGCTGATGTGCCCCTGTTCGATATCAGCCACGGGAGATGTGCGACTGTCGATGCAATCGAGAAAATTTCGCATGTGGCCTCGAATGGCGGAAGCTACATGCAACTCCAATCTCCAATCCTTCGCATCGGCTTCATCTGTTGGAAACTGGTCTGTCTCGATCACTGCATCTCCATGCAGTCGCTCACCTTTACCACGCGGAATAAAGTCATATCGGTTGACACTTAGCTTCAACGTTCCCTTCGTGCCGTAGATAATCCCCGCCCATGGATATTCGGGATCGGGCGCGTCACCCCAACTACGATGGGTCCAAACCACATTCATTTCGTCAAATCCAAACGTCGCTGTTTGGGTGTCCGTAATATTGGCTTTCGATTCGGTGTCGACGAGGATTCCGCCGCTGCTACAGATCGTCTTTGGCCAACCCAATCCGAGTTGCCATCGCACCATGTCCAACATGTGTACGCACATGTCACCAACGATTCCATTGCCATATTCCATGAAAGCACGCCACGACCGGGGGTGCACTAATTGGTTGTAGGGCCGCATCGGCGCCGGCCCCGTCCACATCTCGTAGTCGAGATTTGCTGGCGGTTTAGTGTCGGGTGGATTCGCTCGAGAACGCATGTGGTAATAACAGCACACCTCCGCATGAGCCACCTCTCCCAACAACCCGGCTTCGACGACTCGCTGCTTTGCTTCGATCAGATGGGGTGTACTTCGCCGCTGCGTACCGACTTGAACAATACGACCCGTTTTTCGAGCAGCGTCCAGCATCGCTTTACTTTCCAACACGTCTACGCCAGTCGGTTTCTGAACGTAGACATCGGCCCCTGCCTCGACCGCCGCGATCATGGCCAACGCATGCCAATGGTCGGGAGTCGCGATGAGGACAATGTCGAAGTTTTGTTTTGCCAACAGTTCTTTGTAATCGGCATACGTTCGCGGCCGTTTCTTCGAAGTTTGTCGAGTCGCGATAAGATCAGCGGCTTCACTGAGCATCTGACTATCGACATCGCATAATGCCACGACTTCGACAGGCTCGACATTCAACAACTGCAACAAATCACACTTACCATACCAACCACACCCAATGAGCGCGACGCGACGTGGCTTACGATCCTGTGCAGCGTTCGCACCAGCTTGGAATGCCGCGACGGAGGCAACTGCTGTTGATTGGCGAATGAAACTTCGGCGATCCATGGAATCCCTCTCGGAGCTTGCAGCAATGGTAATTCGTCATCCACAGGCCGCGAGCCTGTCAAATGATTGGCCGCCCAAAACCAACTCAAACGCTAAAAGCGGGTGAGCGACGGGGATGAAAGACGACAACTTCGGGTCATCTCAAAAGGCCGGAAAATTATATCCCGGGTTCGTTGTGTCAAAATCCTTGTCGGTCAACCCAACATTTGTTTCAACGTCACGGTAGAGGTACGATTCCAGCAATGGCGGATCACCTTCCGCCTGCTCTGGCCATCCAAAGCTACGATAGCCGAGGATGAGCTGCCGCTCAGGATCAAAGACGATTTCCGCGAGGGAGAAATCATCCTTCGTCCCCGATGGCTTGGATCGCCGGACTTGAATCAACTGGGCTTCGACATCTTCCAACGATTGATCGGGCATCATGACAACGGTGATGTCTGGATTGTTACGGTCTTTTTCACCTCTCTCGATCAACTTCTCTGTCAATTTCACCAGGCCGATCTCACTGACGGGATACCGCTGACCCTGCATGGCGAGGATCCCCTCTGGATCTAGCCACAAGGTTTTCAGACCGAGCAAAAGCCCAACCTCGTGGACTGCCATCTTTCCATCGTAAAGATCTTCCGCCCAAATGACCTCACGGCCTTTGACATTTTGGGGCGCGATGAATTTGAGATAGACTCGCTTTGGCGCGTCACCCGCCTCATCCCTGAACCGCGTCTGCACCTTGACCGAGATTTCTGATACCCCGCCTAAGACACCGTTCTTATCGACCTCCTGCTTGATGAATCGACCTTGATAGTCCTTCAAGGTCAGAGCCATATTCTGCCGGGTCGCGACGGCCAAATCTAGAACTTCCGACATCGTGATTGAATCGATGACTGAGCTAGCGTCTGATTCGCCCTCGGTCGGATTTGTGGGCTTTGATTCAGCTTTGGCCGGCCTCACATTTCGTCGGCTGACGTACCAGCCTAACGATGTGGCGATCAGCACCACAATTGCCAACCATGCGCCCCGGCGTACCTTCACCATAGAGTCGTTCTCGACTGAATATCGAAAATCAAAGAGGCCAATGTTCGGTCGCGCCGGTGAAACGAATCGCTTCACCGGCGCGTCGATTGCTGAGCAGACAGCTTAGAACTGACCCTGCATTTGCTGCTGAGCCTGAGATGCAGCAACGCCGAGGGCTTTCATCAAGCCTTCCCCGATGGTGATCTGGACCTTTTGACCATTGGCGAGACCTTCCTCAACCACGGTCATCTCACCACCATTGGGAGATTGAGTCAGAGACTCGATCAGCGTTGCCAGCGTGTCGTTGGCTTCGATGGTCTGAGCGTACTGGAGCATCGGCAACAACTTCATTCGGAACTGGCTGGCCGGTCGGTCAGCGCTGCTGTCGCTTCCTGCTGCATCGATCATCTCTTTCATCAATGCCTCGCTGTCGTTTCCGGCAGCCAAATAAACGGCCTTCTCACCGGTACCAACGTGGACCTGCAAGACTTCACCGAACATTTCGCGAGCCTCTCCAGCGGTCTCGGGAACATCCGCTTCAACCATGTGCATCGTGACACCTTTGTAGGTGCTTAGATCGAATTTAAATCTTGGCGCATTTGGCTCATTCTCGATCTTGGCTGCCAAATCTTTCACGATTTGTGCTGCTTCATTACCGTCAGCGACAAAGCTACCCAAGGAGAAACGAAACTGCTTTTCATCAGCCAAAACGACGAGACCGAGGTCGGAACGCCCTTCGGCCATCGACTCCAAACCTAGTTCAACAACTCGATCGATCATCGCAGTGATTTCATCTTGCTGAGCTGGCGAGAGATTGTTGTCTGCCAAAGCACTACGTACTGCCATCAGCGAGTTGCTAATACTCGCACGAGCCTGCTCAACAGCTTCCGGTGGAACCGATGTCGATGAATGGAAGTAAGCAGCTGCGTCATCACGGATGACTGACGAGAATTGCGATGGGACCGATCGCTGACTGCCGTACATGGCAGCCATTTCTGATCCGGGAACAGCTGTGAAGGACATGTCCATCGCCATGTTCTTGGCCGATGGGTCGATATTGATTCCAAAGCTCATCTCATCGGTTTCATTGATCAGTTGCTCCAACTGAGCAATCGAGCTCTCGGCCATATCGCGAGCTCCATCCGCGTCGGCTCCCGGCTGCATCGCCATCGCCTGCTCAAAACCCTGACGGAGCTGTCCGGTGATCATGGTGCGAAGCTCCGCAGGAACTTGCTGCATCTTGAGACGAACCGCCATGTCATAGTCGTTGCCCATCCCTTCGAACAAAGCCTCAGGATTTGCTGGTGCCATATCAAGCAAATCTTGGCTCGGAGCCAAGACAGCCCAGTTACCAGATTGGCGAATGTAGATAGCACTGGCACCCAACAAGACGACCAGGGTTCCGTCGTCGAGCTCGTCAGCAGGACCGACCTGTGCTTCCAAACGCTTCAGAACAGTCTTCACATCAGCGGTCGGCAACAATGCGATCGGCTGTGGTGCACCATCAACCAGCGGGACCAACATGCCGATCGGCTGCGTTGTGTCTACGCCTTGGGTGAACGTCCCGGCCATCATGGTGAAAATACCACCGGCCTGCGGCTGTCCCATCGCACTGGACATGTAGTTGACGTCTTGCATCAACTTATTGATCGAACCAAAAGTCATCACGACGACAGGCTCACTCGTGCCCCCGTCGTCCTGCGCCAACGCTTGTGGAGCAGTGGCTGTCGCAAACGTTACGGCAGCCAATGCGGCGACGGCAAATCGGTGCCGTGCTGTTTTCAAAAAAGCCATGGTTTGCACCATCCTCTTCTAAGTCAGTGTTTAGAAATATCTTGTTAGAAGCATTCATCACGCCCGAGGGAGACGAAATCGTCCCCTCGATCTTACCTGAGCCTTCAATCTACCCTGGGCGATAGCGCCGACAATGGCTCAACCACCATGCAGTGGGGCTCCGTCGATCGATCTCAAGCCTGGTGTACCCTCAAGGCTGGAGCTTCGAGGCTGTTCAGGCGCGATTGTCCGCAGTTTTTTGAAAACTGATCGGACCCTGTAAATTGCTACCCGCCACATCGCCTCACAGTTTCGCAAACGAACAATTTTGCGAGTAACTAAGAGCTGGGCGTCTGCTCAGAGTGACCGAAAGTCGTCGCCTGGAAGCGTCTGAGGCGGCGATCCGAAGGATGGGGCCTCATTCGTTCTTGGGTAAAAAAGGCGGACTATCTTTCTCGATAGACGATTCGGCCTTTGGTCAAATCGTAAGG
>JAQWPZ010000099.1 GCA_029245125.1 Rubripirellula sp. | reverse complement strand
TCTGCTCAGCATCAACCGATATCAACCGATATCAACCGACCCGGGGCACCTCCTCATCCGTTCCCCAAATCCCCGATTGGCTCATCGGCTAGCTTTCTCGTCCCCCTGGGGTTTCGATTCTGCACTCCGTGGTATAGGATTATGGGTGGCATTTGCTCAGATTCGAAAACGGCATTATTCAGACACGGAGCCGACACAGCCAAAGACCTCAACAGCCGGCTACTGAACCTCGCCTCAATGCTGCCGATTGCCAGCGCACGCCGCTGAAAAGTGTAGGCCGCCAGAACAACATCGAGGCGTCCCCATCAAACCCACCTTGAAAGCGAAACGTTGCGTCAACCGTTCGCTTGTCTTGCCTTGAAGACCAATCGCAATTGCCCGCCTTCAGTTGGTCAAACACATCCGCCCACCCAGGAAGCGAATACGGTGCATCATGAATCAAGCCTGCACGTTCCTCTTTAAAATGACGCTTGCTGTTACCGTTGTCGGTATGGCGATGGCTCAATCGCCGCAATCCCCGCCAGTCCTTGAAACAGTCCCTGAAAAACCCGATCAGGAATCGCCTAGCAAATCCTTTCAGCCACCCAGCAATGTCGACGAGGCCCGCGGCCGCGCGAAACTGTTACACGAATTGATTCACGGCACCCTGCAGGTCGTCCATCGAGATTTTTTTGAAGAAGATGATCCACTTGCAATTCCGTCCTCATCGATGGAGGACGTGTTTATTGAAATGTCACGTTCCTTTGGTGTTGAGATCAAATGGCTGAATGCTGGCACCGACGTGGTGAATGTTGATCACGACCCCGCAGATGCATTTGAACGTTCTGCGGCCGCTAAAATAGGTAAAGGAGAACCATTTTTTGACGCGTTCAGCGAGAATCAATATCGATTCGCTGGCTCGATCCGACTGCCATCACAATGCCTGAAGTGTCACGTCAAACGCCGCAACAGCACCCGTGATCGATTTGCCGGGTTGTTGATTTCGATGCCAGTTGAGTCAAAGACCGAAGCCTCCCCGAATTGACATCTCGGTCGGCGGCCAAAACGACACGATACGAGCGAACCTCTCCACCGACGTCGGCGAGACGGGTTGCCATCCTACCTTTTTGTTTTCGCGTCCATGCTCTCAACGCTCGAGCGAGAAATCAGTCGCGCCGCGAAGAAGAGGATCTCAACGAACGCGAAAATCGCAAATAACAAGATTTGCTCTCGTATATTTCTTCCGATCGCGAACGAGAGCATCACGTTCATGAAGATCAAAAATGCGTACGCGAGAAATTGACCCACGCTAGGAAAAACAAACCCGCCAATTACTCCCAGCAGTAACGCAATCCCCCAACTAACATTTGCCGCGAATAACCCGATCTTCGCCAACACAGGCAGCGAAAGCAAAATCGAAAGAAAACAAAACACGAAGCCCCCACAAATTGCTCCTATGACACGAAGCAGCGGACTGGGCGATACCGGCGAGCGAAATTTGAGTTGCTCAAATCGGTCAGACGTTTCGAACGGATCATCATCGGGTGCCCGCATAAATTTCATTGCCCCAGCGACCTATCCGCATCATTGTTTTCCAAAATTTGACCGCCCCCAAGACAACTTGAAAGCTGAATTTACACCCGCCGAGGAAAACCCGAAAATTCATCAGAACCGGTGATACCGGGAAATACGCCTTCCAGATGGTGTCAAACAAGTTTACCGAAGCTTCCGCGAATCAACTGATCGAAAACGTTGGCTGAACGGGCATTTCCAGTCATCGCCCCGCTAGCTATGTCCCAATACCCCAGCCAAACCGGCTGCGAATCTGGGGTATCTGCGAAGGCAGCGAAACTTCACGGCACGCAAAGGATAATCCACTCATTCCAGATGCTTTAGCTACGGACTTCCGGGACGATCAGTAGTGATCTTGGTCGCTGCTAAATCAACTTCTCGTTTGTGGTTTGCGTTTTAATGCTTAGACTATAGATATGTTCCGAACTGCCACGATCGTGATCCTGCTGGCCAACGTCCTGTTGTGCCCGATCCATTGCCTCTTCTGCGATGCTGCAGCAGAGATGGCTGTGTCGAATCAGGCACCGGGTTGCGGCTGTTGCACCGAGGATGCGTCGAACGAAACGCCAAACGATTCGAGCGACGAACCAACTTCAAATCCTTCGCAAGACTGCGGTGACTGTTTCTGTACCGGCGCGATTCCAGCCCTTTCGCTCGTGTCCGGTCTAGCGGCAGGCGATTCCGCGTGGGGTTTCGACACTTGCTGGGGCAATCACCCCTCCAAGCAGCGGCACGCGAGCGAAATCCCAGAACCGTGGATGACGCTGCGATGTGTAGGCGGCTCGAACTGGCAAACCGCATTGCAGACTTGGTTAATCTAATCAGTCGATTCTCGACTATCTCTCAACGGTCCGTCGCCACAATGGCCGGCCGAGCCCGCGTCTAACGTTTCCATCATCCTTCGTAGTAGACCAAGCAGCCCGCTTTGAAAAGTGACTGGCTTGTCGAGCGAAGCGACGGAAAGTTGGTTTCCGCACACGCTACCTGATCTACCCGCTGAGCCTCGCAAAACATGCTCTTACCTTGGGAATACGGTGTTCGCAATTTGGCCCGAAGGCCAATCCATTCGGGGTTAACGCTGTTCGCGTTAACCACCGTAACCCTGCTTATATTTGTTGTTGTCGGTTTCATTCGAGGACTTGAACGGTCGCTGGCCGTCAGCGGCGATCCCAATGTCATGCTTGTCTACTCCTTGACCTCCGAAGAGAACATTGAGAACTCATCCATCTCAGCACAAATCCCCGACTTACTCGCCGCGAGCTTATCGGCGACCGTCAAGCATTTTGGGATCACCCATCATTCTCCTGAGTTGTACTTGGGTAGCAGAGTCACAACGGCTGACCAATCCCCAGGACTTGGCTTGGTTCGCGGTGTCACCCCAACGGCGCCTTTGGTACGGCGAACGGTCAGAATGACCGAAGGGACTTGGCCACAACCAGGTGAAGTCATGGTTGGGCGACTGGCGGCAACCAAGCTCGGCGTTCCGACTGAAGTCCTGAAAATCGGGAACCAAATTGAAATGGAAGGACAAGCATGGCAGATCTCCGGAACGTTTGCCGCAGAGGGTGCTTCCTTTGAATCTGAAATCTGGTGTGACCTATCAGATTTGCAGACGGCCACGAAACGTCAAGACCTAAGCTTGGTAGCGATGTTGCTGAAAGATCGCACAGCCTCGTCTGAAGTGGATTTATTTTGTATGGAGCGCAAAGATCTGGAGCTACGAGCGGTCCGCGAATCCGAATACTATCAAACGCTTCAGCAGCACTACCGACCAGTCCGGATCCTCGGCTGGCTGATTGTTGGACTAGTTGCGACCGCCGGCATTTTCGCCGGCCTCAATTTGATGTACGGCGCGCTGGCGGGCAGAATCCGGGAACTCGCGATGCTGCAAGTACTGGGATACAAACGCGTGGCGATTTTAGTCAGTGTCGTACAAGAAGGTCTTGTTCTGGCATCAGCTGCATCCTTGATCGCCGGCACGTTTGCGGTCTGCTGGATCAATGGTCTTACCGTTCGTTTTACGATGGGGGCGTTTGCCCTCCGAATTGACAGCCTCGCCATTTTAAGCGGCTGTGCTGTTGGTTTATTACTGGGAATCTTGGGCGCATTGCCACCTGCGTTAAAAGCTCTTCACGCATCGGTGGCAATCAATTTGAAAGCCGTTTAAAAGGAATTTGATATGCGAATTAGTTTTTCCACCACATTGATGGTCTGCCTTACTTTCGTGACGCTTGGTTGCAACGATGATCAAGCGAGCGTGAGTTTACCGGAATCGGCAAAGCCACTTGCTGTCGACGCCACTCCGTACCTGGTAACGACTGAGCCAGCCGATACGACACCCGTCGGTGAGGCTCGTGAATCGTTAATGGATGGGGAATCGGCAACCTTGATCGGAACCATTGGTGGATCCTCCAAACCATTTATCGAGGGTTTGGCGGCATTTACCATTGTCGACCAAAAAATTCCTTGTTGCGCTGCAGAAGAAGGCTGCCCAACGCCTTGGGATTATTGCTGCACGCAAGACCAAGTCAAAGACAACATCGCCACCATCAAGATAGTCGATGAATCTGGATCTCCAGTAACAGCTGATGCCCGTCAATTGTTTGGAATCAGTGAACTGTCACAGGTCATCGTTTCTGGCACCGCGAAACGCGATGACCAAGGAAACTTGACATTGGCTGCAAGCACCATTTACGTCAAACCGTAGTCAGCACGGCACAGAGGCAAATGATGTCGGACGAAATCGACCTCCAAGAACTTGCAATCAACGGTGATGACACCGCGTCATCCCTTGATGTCCCAGGGTATGGCCGCAATCGACATCGGCCAATGCGTCGTCGCCGCTGGTTCTCACGGATTGTTTTGCCGCTCAGTGTCATCTTAGGGATGCTGCTGCTTCTCGCTGTGTCTGCCGGTCAACAACTGCTTCCCTCTCGAAGCGTGAGTGTCGTCCCCGTCATTGTGAAACGCTCCACTGCCGTGCCGGCGGGACAGATACTCTTCCAAGCTCCCGGCTGGATTGAACCACGGCCAACGGCTGTTAATGTCCCGGCGCTTGCCGCGGGGGTGGTTGAATCACTGGAAGTCGTCGACGGGCAAACAATTGAAGCAGGCCAAGTCATCGCAAGACTTATTTCGATCGACGCCGAACTCGCTGTCCGCAAAGCGGAAGCGACACTTGATCTCCGCAAAGCGGAATACCAACGCTCCATGAGCGAAAACGAGGCTGCGAAACAACGGCTCGAAAACCCCTTGCACCTCCATGCGAATGTCGCTGACGCCGAGAGCGAACATGCTTTGGCAGAGGCCGCTTTGTCGCAACTACCCTCCCAAATCCGTTCTGCAAAAGCAACGCTCGAGTTCGCGCAACAAAGCCTGGCCGCAAAACAAGCCGCCGGCCAGGGCGTTCCCGGCATCTCGAAACAACGAGCCGAAGCCAGTTTACAAGAAGCGGCGGCGAGGCTGGAAGAACTACAGAATCAACAACCAATCTTGCTTTCCCGCTCCTCCGCAATGAAGCGAAAATTAGCTGCGCTTCAAGAGCAGAGGCGGTTGTTGATTGATGAGAAGCGGCAACTTGCCGAAGCGGACGCCAACTGTCAAATCGCTGCCGCACTGCGTGATGAAGCAGAGGTTCAGTTGGAGCAAGCCAACTTGCAACTCGCGAGAATGAACATCGAGGCCTCAAAAGCTGGACGTGTTCTCAAACTGGTTGCCTCACCAGGCGATCGGGTGATGGGAATCGATGCGACCGCAGAGCACCGCAGTTCAACGATCATCCAAATGTATGACCCAACACAACTGCAGGTCAGAGTTGACGTGAGACTGGAAGACGTTCGGCAAGTCGTTCCCGGTCAATCGGTCAAAGTCGAAACGGCGGCCAGCCAAGAAACCATCGCCGGCTTCGTCCTTCAGACAACAAGTACCGCCAATGTGCAAAAAAACACGTTGGAAGTGAAGGTTGCCTTGCGTGATCCTCCCACCTCGGTAACTCCGGAAATGCTGGCGACTGCTACCTTCCTATCAGCAAGCTCGGCGACACCCCAGAGCTCCCAGGAAGAATCGCCCCAACGCATGTACTTGCCGAACCAAGTCCTCCACAATGACCAGGGCAGTTCTTACGTCTGGTCTGTCAATTCAAGCAACCGTGCACTTAAAACATCGGTCGAAATTGGAATCGAAACGAGCGACGGCTTGGTCGAGATTTTGTCTGGCTTGAATCCTACGGACAAAGTCATCAGCGGTGACACCGACAAGCTGGTCGATCAACAATCCATCACCATTCGCTGGGATACGTCCGAGACCGCCTTGGTCAGAAACTGATCCACGATTTTCACGGAAACACGATGGCTCTTGTCGAACTACAGAACGTCAGCAAACAATTCACCAAAGGCGAGCAGACCATCACGCCGCTTGACCATATTGACTTGCATATTGCTGAGGGTGAATTTGTTTCTTTAATGGGACCGAGTGGATCCGGCAAAAGCACGCTGCTCAATCTGGTAAGTGGCATTGATCGACCTGATTCTGGCAGCATCGTGGTTAATGGAACCGACATTTCACAATTGTCACGGGGCAAACTTGCTGATTGGCGTGCGAAAAACCTGGGTTACATTTTTCAAACGCACAATCTGATCCCCGTACTTACGGCCTACGAAAATATTGAACTGCCAACACTACTCCTCAAGCAAACCGCGCAAGAACGACAACGGCGTGTGCAGCTTGCGATGGAGGCGGTTGGGTTGAGTGACCGGGCGGATCATTACCCTCGACAACTCTCAGGCGGACAAGAACAACGCGTGGGGATTGCTCGCGCGATCGTCACGCATCCAAAAATTGTTGTTGCTGACGAGCCAACGGGCAGCCTGGACGTGAATACAAGTCAGCAGATTCAAGTACTACTACAACGTTTGAATCAACAACTAGGGATCACCATGCTGATGGTCACCCATGATACGGAGGTGGCCTCAATCGCATCACGACAGTTGCGGCTCGATCAAGGCAAGTTCGTGGACGAGCGGTCGTCAACGTCCACTTTTTGCGAAGGTGGCCAGAGCGATGCTTAAATACGTCCTTAAAACAATTTGGCGGCATCGCGCACGCACGTTCCTGACCGTGTCAGGAACGTCGGTTGCGATGTTCGTATTTTGTCTTGTCGGTTCCGTTCAACAGGGCATGGACCGACTGACCGACGACACGACCGCGACCCAAAACTTGATCGTCTTCCAAGAAAATCGGTTC
>JAQWPZ010000088.1 GCA_029245125.1 Rubripirellula sp. | reverse complement strand
GGATCAAATTCCATCCCCGATTGCGCGTAGAAAATACGGGCCGGAATCTGGGGACACTTCTCCAGCGGGTAAACGATCGAAAGGATCGAGTGATTCGGAGGGATCGGTTTCCATTTCCAGTCCGGGCGCAACTGACCGACGTTGCGGTAAAAGTTGTTCCACTCAGCGACCCCCCAGAAATCGTCTGCCCACAGAAATCCGCCGGCATCGAGATAGCGCGACAAGGCTTGCTTTTCTGCTTCGGATAGGTTTTGCCATCCCACATCGCTCATGAACAGGAACGGATGATCGAAGATTTCGGGGTCGGTCAATCGCAAGACAATCGGCTCGGGCTTCACCTGCATCGAGGTCAGTTCTTTCAGCCGCAGGATCAAATTCGACTCGGCCCGAGGGTAATCCGTTTCCCAGCGTTCCCAGTCACGTCCTTCATAGCGATACCACGATTCGCCAAACCCACCGGTGCTGTCGTATTTCACGCGTACAAAGGTGAATGAATCGTTGCTGGCAATGTTGCCCTTGGAGGGGGCGGTAGGTGAATCACCAAGACTCCACCAACCAAAACCACCGAAAAGCATCAAAACTAGCACGATGAGTGCGATTCGTCGCCTCACAACCGGCCTCTGTACAAACGGGAAAAGATTAAAAACACCTCGATTTGCCTCCTTGGTCAAAGTGTAGCAAAGCGACTATCGTATAGGTGAATCTCGTTTCTCGGAGTGAACATTATGAAGTCAGCGCGTTTGCTGTTACCCCTGTTGGTTGCTGGGTGGTTTGTTGTTGGAATGGCGTCGAATGCGGACGCACAGTATCCAGTGGCAGTCATGCCATACCAGGCGGTTTCTCCCGTGGTGGTCGGATATTCGGCGCAGCGGCGTGGATTGTTTGGGCGTCGCGTGGTGTATCGGCCAGTCGCGACTGCACCCTACGCAGTTCCCGTTGCACCCTACGTTGCCGCTGCACCCTACGCTGCCGCTGCACCCTACGTTTCCGCTCGGCCGGTCGCTGTTGTGCCGCGTGTGACCGTCGCTCGTCCCGTGGTTGTCGCGGCACCCGTTGCCGTTCCGGTCATGACCTATCGAGTCCCTCGCGTGCCGGTTGTCCCAGTGCAAACCTATCGCTTGCCGGTAGCGCCGGTTTGGGGCTGGTAAACTTGGCTCCGCTTTCGTTGGTCTCTTCGTGACGACGCGACGATTCGGGGATTTTAGAAATGAGACGATCCCGCATTTTTTTGCGGGGTCTTGCTCGCTTAAGTGATCCCGCTGGCTTGTTCCCACTCGGTCAGTTAGTAGCGAATCTGCACCCTGCTGGCTTTGGGTGTTGAAGTTGCTTGCCTGGTCACGCTTGTCCGCGATAAGCAACCTGCAGTTGCATTATCGAATAGCATTCTGCGGCTCGCAAATCGTCCGCCAATCAGCGTCGGTGGATCGCCGTGCGCGTCGCTTAGGTTGCCCACTGGCGGTCGGGTCGCGAGGCGAGCAAGTTGGCCTCTGGATCGTTGATGAATGTCTCAGTGGCGGGGTCGATTTCCAGTTTTCGGTTCAGGATCCATGCGATCGCGGCGGCGTGACAGGCAATGTGACTTCGTCGCATGACTTGCGAATTGGCTACCGGTTTATCGCGTGAGCGAACGCAGTCGAAAAAGTTGCGGGAATGAGCCGATACCTCTAAGCCGGGTGCTCGTTTGGCTGGTGCCGGCGGTTGCTCGACGAGGTCCGCAGGTTGGATGGCAACTTCGCCACTGTCGCCTGTTTCAACCCACCCTTGATCCCCTACAAATCTTACCGGGCATGTCCCAAGTCGGGTGATGTATTGAGGAGATCGGTCACCGAATGGCTCTGGCAGGAAATCGATCACGAGCTTGACGCCGTTGGCATACTTGCAAACGATTTTATCCACCATCGGTTCATAGCTTATTGGCAGTGTGTCGTCAGCTTGGTTCGCCCATTGGCAGATATCCAGAGTGTGGGCACCCCAGTCAAGTAATCTCGCGCCGGAATCAAAATCCCATTGTCCACGCCAGCGGCCAGCGGCATATTTTTGATTGAATGGTCGCCACGGTGCGGGGCCCAGCCAGAGGTTCCAGTCAATCACATCTCTAGGAGGCAATGGTTCTGCTGGTAGCCAGGTGTTGTCGAGTTCCGGCATGTAAACCGAAGCATGCATCGTGTGAAGTTTACCGAGCTTGCCCGTGTGAACGAGTTCGACTGCTTGTCGAAAATTGCGGACGCTGCGGCGTTGGGTTCCTGCTTGAAACACACGTCCCGTGCGACGGATCGTTTCGTCCAGTTTTTGGCAAGTTTCAATGGTGATGCCACATGGTTTTTCACTGTAGATGTCTTTGCCTGCTTCAGCAGCCATCATTGACGCCAGCCCATGCCAGCGATCACCCGTTGCGATCAGTACCGCGTCAATCTCCTTGCGATCGAGTAGTTCGCGAAAGTCATTGTGCAAATCGCAATTGGAGTTGCCGTAATGGTTGTCCACCAATTTCTTTCCCGTGTCGCGTCGACTCGCTTGCACGTCAGCAATGGCGATGCAGCGGATGTCGTCGAAATTTAGCATCGCTGCCAGGTCATACCTGCATCTCGGTCCGATGCCGATGACGCCGAGTGTTAATTGATCATTTGCACTCACTCGTCGTTGATTCTGTGCGCCGACCTGATCCTGCGCAGTTGTCTGGTTGTCGCAATGGTTCAGTGCGGTTCCTGCGGCAGTGATCGCTCCAGCGACCTTCGCCGTTGTCGATAAAAATTCGCGGCGATTGGAAGATGTGTCATTCATCGCAAAGACTCCGTGCAAACTTGAATGGCTGGGGAGCGAAGGAGGTGGGAAATGCTGGGCGTCATCGAACTTGTGATTATAGCCTTCACACAGTGGGGGTAGGTGAGGGCAGCAGTCTGAATGCCAATCAATCTGTCCGCTCTTCGTTGGTAAGATCTCTCGTTTGGGTCGCGACGTTATTCCCCGAATACCGCATGCCGTGTTTCATTCGCTGTTGGTATTTGGCAGAGAGTGGGGGCAATGCTGGGTGCCCGAATGGGAGTGTTTGTTTACCCACTCGATTGGTGCCCGAGCACTGGCCACGATCGTTGTTTCTGGACACGATCGTTATTTTTCGCAAGACACAGCCGGCTGTGGTGCATTGGTTGACTGCCGTTTATTCGAAATCAGTCGGAATGGTTGAGAAAAACAGCGGGGAGTCGATTGAATTTCGGAAAGCATTGCCGATGATTCGTTGGGCGTTCCAAGCATCGGCGCAAAGTTGCTAAAATTACCGACATGATTCACGAAGAAAAATGCCTAGACCGGTATCGCGCTGACGGCTTTGTCGTTGATAGGCAGTTTCTTTCACCAACCGAAGTGGACGAATTAGTGGGGCATGTGCAACGGTACATCTGCGAACGAATACCGTTGATGCCATCTGAGCAAGTTTTTTATGAGGATCGGGAGCAGCCTGAATCGCTGAAGCAAATACAGCAAATGTGGAAGCATGACGATTACTTCCACTCCCTCATTACCGAAGGCAAATTTCGAAGCGTGGCTGAAAAGTGTCTCCAAGGTCCTGTCATTCCAAAAAATCTTCAGTATTTCAATAAGTCACCCGGGGTGAATCAATCGACGCCCGTGCACCAAGATGCTTTCTATTTCATGTTGGATCCTCCCTTGGCGTTGACGATGTGGTTGGCCCTCGACGAGGTCGACGAAGAGAATGGGTGCGTGCGTTACATTCCAGGTTCACACCGGCAACCACTGCGGTTGCACCAGCGAACTGGTACGTTGGGATTCAGCCAGGGCATCACGGACTATCCACTCGCTGGTGAAAGTGACCGCGAAGTACCAGTGCGAGCGAGACCCGGTGACTTGCTGGTTCATGACGCGATGACGATTCACCGCGCCGATGGAAATCGGTCCAGCAAGCGAACGCGTCGTGCGCTTGGCATGATCTACTATAGCGAGCGTGCAAAAGAAGATACTGCCGGGCACGCACGATACCAGCGGCAACTGGCGAGTGAGATGAAATCTAAAGGTCGAGTTTGATCGGAGCATAGAGAATGCAAATTATGTCAATTCCCAATCAGGTTTTCTGTTTTACTTTGGTAGCGGCTGTGGTTGCGGGACTGCCTGCATCCGGCCAAGCAGTGGAAGGAAGTGCTCAAGAGTTTTTGGGCGAGCCCGCGATGGAGATGGTGACGGTGTTCAGCAATGAACGCTTTCCCAATGTTGTGGTCACGATGAAGGGAACGGTGATCGCGTCGTTTGGTAATTCAAAGGTTCGTGTTCGTCGCAGCGAAGATGGCGGTAAAACATGGGGCGACGAAATCATGATCGCTGATCCCGGTTTCCAAGGTGGCGGAATGACGGTCGACGAACAGTCGGGGGATATCCTGGCGTTTGTGGAGGCCCATCATCCACCCGCCAAGTTGATGGTGTTTCGCAGTTCTGATGATGGGAAAACGTGGAAGTCTCAGCCGACAACCCTGTCACCTGATTCACGGGGAAACCTGCCGTCAATGCATATGAACGAACATGGCATCACGTTGCGACACGGCGAACATCGTGGCCGCTTGGTGCGACCGAGTCGTTGGTATGCAGAAAAGAACGATCGCAGCCAATGGCCATTCCATTACACCAACGCAATTTACAGCGACGACGGTGGCAAGAGTTGGCGGACGAGTGATCCGTTCCCCGAAAACGGCACGGGGGAGGCGACGTTGGTCGAGCTTACTGACGGACGCCTTTATTACAATTCTCGTGTCCATTGGCAGGAACGCCCGCAGAATACTCGTCGTCGTGCGGCCTGGAGTACCGATGGTGGCCAGACTTGGAAAGATTGGCAGTTGGTGGAAGTTCTGCCGGATGGTCACCAACATCGGTCATACGGTTGCATGGGTGGCTTGGTGCGACTGCCGATCAAGGGCAAAGATATTTTGGTTTTTAGTAATCTTGATACGCCGAAGGCGACCCGCGAGCGTGCGACCGTCTGGGCTAGCTTCGATGGGGGCAAAACATGGCCAGTCAAACGACTGGTCTTCGCTGGAAAGAGCGGTTATTCATCGCTCGATGCAGGCCGTCCTGGAACGCCCAGTGAAGGTTGGATCTTCCTGCACTTCGAAGGGGGGCCTAAGGGCGCATCCCAGGTCGCCCGTTTTAACCTGTCTTGGCTGCTGGAAGGTGAGCCAACAGGGGATGGGGAAATTGAACTCGAGCGGTAGCCGTATCCCGATGACCAGCGGTGCAAGTGGAAGATATCAGCGAATAATTGAGTCTTATCTTTATTCTAAATGACACAAGGTTGTGCTTTGGTTTCTGCATCTCAATCTGCCGATTTCAGCCTGCGAAGTCTGCTGACCATTCGATGGACTCTGCCCGTTTGCTTGTTGCTGTTCTGGCCGATATGCGAAGTTGCTGCTCAGCCTGTCGAGCGACCGATGAATGTCGTCTTCGTCTTGGTGGATGATCTGGGATGGAAAGATCTCGGATGCTACGGCAGTGACTATTACCAAACGCCGAATATTGATCGCCTTGCTTCGTTGGGCACTCGATTCACTGACGCCTATGCCGCCTGCAATGTTTGTTCGCCAACGCGGGCCGCGATCATGACGGGCAAGTATCCCGCGCGGTTACTGCTTACGCAGTGGTTGCCATCAGGACGCTGGAATCGGGAGCGTCATCGGATGCGTGAGGGACGGTACTTATCGAATCTACCTCTGGAGGAAGTGACCGTTGCTGAAACGCTTCGTGAAGCGGGCTATCGCACCGCATTCATGGGCAAGTGGCATCTGGGAACCGAAACCTATTACTACCCCGAGCATCAGGGGTTTGACGTCAACGTGGCTGGTCGTGATTACGGTGCCCCCGGCAGTTACTTCTATCCATTCAAAGGAAGTTGGAAAATCCCGACCACGGGGAAGGTCCTCGTGAAAGAGTCACCTTTGACTGGTCGACCTGGGGATTACCTTGTCGATCGCTTGGCAGAGGAAGCGGAGGGGTTCATTCGTCAGAACGCCGACAAACCATTCTTTCTGATGCTGTCGCATTACGCGGTTCATACACCACTGCAAGGCAAAGCCGATAAGGTAGCTCGCTATGAGCGAGTTCAAAAAGATAAGCGTCAGGGACCGCCGGCGTATGCGGCAATGGTTGAAAGTGTGGATGACAGTGTCGGCCGAGTGCTGAAGACACTCGAATCGCTAGGCTTGGCAGATCACACGTTGATTATTCTCACTAGTGATAATGGCGGGTTTGCCAAGGCAACTGATAATTCACCCCTGCGAGCCAACAAAGGGAGTAATTTCGAGGGGGGCCTTCGGGTGCCGTTGATCATCCGAATGCCCGGTCAATCCGCCGTCGGTAGTGTGTCCACCGTGCCCGTTATCAGTACCGATTTTTATCCCACTATCTTGGAAGCGACTGGCCAATCGCTTCGTCCCCACCAGCATGTTGATGGGATCAGTCTGGTCAGCCTTTTATCTGGTGGAAATGAATTACCGCGAGAGGCGATCTATTGGCATTATCCCCATTACAATCGTCATCCATCGAGTTTTCCTTCCAGCGTGGTCCGCCTGGGAGATTGGAAGTTGATCGAATCATTGGAGGATGGCCAGCTATTTCTGTTCAACTTAGATCAGGATCTCGGCGAAACGAAAAATCGTGTGAACGATGAACCGGCCGTGGTCGCCGATTTGTCAAATCGGCTGGAGCGTTGGCGATCGAATGTCGGTGCTGATCCAATGAAACCTAATCCCGAATATCAATTCAACCAGAATTGATTGACGTCCCCTTGCGGCGTATTGGTCCGTTCCAATGCGAGCGAGTTGGCAATTTTGACTGTCCTATTCTTTACCGGAGAGCAAACATGAACCGTTACAGTATCGAAGAATTCGTGCAGCAGACACGACAACAAGATCGTGGGCAGGGAGTGTTTGAGATGGAATCCGAGCGAATGCTCGAATTGAATCTCAACGGTACGCTTTGGACCAAAATGGGATCGATGGTTGCTTATCGCGGCAATGTGAAGTTTGTTCGGGAAGGAATCCTAGAACAAGGCATCGGGAACTTGTTGAAGAAAGCTGTTTCTGGAGAAGGGGCGCGGTTGACCAAGGCCGAGGGAGCTGGGCAGGTCTATCTGGCCGATAGCGGTAAGAAGATTACGATCCTGAATTTGAAAGATGAAACCTTAATCGTCAACGGCAACGATCTGTTGGCATTCGAGCCATCGATTAAGTACGAAATCAAGATGATGAAAAAGGTCTCTTCGATGCTGACTGGCGGTCTGTTCAATATCCGCTTGCAAGGATCTGGAATGGTGGCGTTTACCACGCACTATGATCCACTGACTTTGATCGTAACGCCCGACTGTCCGATCACCACTGACCCGAATGCGACAGTCGCATGGTCAGGATCGCTTGAGCCGCAAATTAAAACCGATGTTTCCCTCAAAACGTTCGTAGGACGCGGGAGTGGTGAGTCGGTTCAAACGCAATTCGCCGGTAACGGATTCGTTGTCATTCAACCCTATGAAGAAGCCTATTTTCAGGCCGGGAATTAGGAAGGAATCACCAGCTAGAAATCGACCACAGGCGATCAGAGTCAGCCGGCCACTCACTCGTTCTTGCACCAAGCGACGAGACGTGTCAGTAAGGAGCGGTTGTCTTGGATTGTCATCACGCCAATTTGGCCGCAGTGAATTTGTGTACTTGTCACTGGATCGAGTGGTGTGAAGCTTTGCATTCTGGCTTCGATGACCTGGACCGTTTCAGCACGCTCGTCGGACGTTTGTTCAACGGCGAGTGGGCCTCCCGCGGTGGCAGCCAGGGCTGGGTGTGGAAGTGATCGCCGTGCCCGTGGTCGCAGCGTGGCTGGAACGGTCGTAAAACGTGTGCCGCCGCGAAGTCGAACTTCTGCCGGCAGGCCACTTGTGTTTGCCGTCTGGTAGGCCTGGATGTCGGACTCTGCGACCGAGACCAGCAGTTCTTTCTCCAGCGGATCCGATACACGCAATAGTTCTTGGCCACGTTTGACGAATTGACCCGTGAGGCTTTCCAAATCAATCCCGCGAACAACGCCGTCACGCTCGGAGATCACTTGTAGCCCGGCGAGTTGTTCGTCAAGTTCGCTGACTTGTCGTTGCAGTCCCTTCGCATTCTCGGTCTCGGTCGCCGACAGCGAGAGTTCACCTTGACGACGAAATTGAATCGCTCTCAATTCAGCAACTTTCAATTCGCTCGCCTTCTCGTCTCGTTTCAGGATCAATTCCTGATCTTGCATTTCCAGTAATAGATCTCCTTCGGTGACTCGCTGCCCAGGTATCACAAGAACCGCATGGACAAAGGCATCGGCTGAAGCGCGGGCAATCTGCTCTTCATGAAACTGGACGATCACCGGCACACGTCGTGCGAAGGGCGACGAACCAACAAAGAAGAACGTGCAGCAGACAGCCAGCAGGGTGCTGTAGCTAAGCAGCCGCAGGCGGCGAAAATTGAGTGTCCAAGGTTCGTCGCCATCCATCGTCCAGATGCGATGGACCCAGCGAGTCAGCGGAAGCAAGACCCACAACAGGATAGCGGCTGCGGCGATGAAAATGCCGAGTCCGTGTGCCCAAAACGACACACCAAGAATCAAGCCGCCCATCCAGATCGCCTGAAATACGACACTGCAGGCTGCGTGTACGGTCGCCAGCTTTTTTCGCCAACCATGCAGGAACGGTCGTTGCGGTTGAATCTTAAAAAGTACTTGGTCGAGCCAGCCCGCTAGTTGGCGGCGACCATGCATCCGCAGGTTTGGAACTTCGATTAGGTCAGATAGGACATAGTAACCGTCTAATCGCAGGAGTGGGTTGGCGTTGACGAGCATGGTCGCAGGGCCTGCAACGACGAAGAGTTGGGCCGCCAAATGCCTCAGTAAGCCGTCTGGAAGAAGCCACCAAGCCCAAGCAGATGCTGCTGCAATGATCAGTTCGAAGTAAACACCGGCTAACGCTATTTGGATGCGACTAAAACGATTGCGAAGTTTCCACGCACCGGTGACGTCAACAAATGCCAAAGGAGCGAAGAGGAAAAACATGACTCCCATGTTACCGACGCGTACGCCGTGATAGCGGGCTGCTGTCGCGTGACCGAACTCGTGGATCGCTTTGGTCATGACCCACATGCCAATCAACGCGATCCAAATACTGGCATCGAACATCCGGCGAATTTCGGCGGCAAATTCAGTTGCGTTGGCGGCCATGAGTATCAGGCCGCTGGCAATAAACAGCACGCTCCAGCAGGTGCCGGGTGTCGAAAAAAGGCGGCCAATTTTGCGACTCAGATAGGCGGCGACCGGATCACCAGGAAACAGGGGGATCCGTTGACTGATCAGCAGCGACAACCCCTTCGCAATCCGCACTTTCGGGTTTTGGGATGCTGGATTTTGGGCTTCGTTTGACGCGCTGGTTGACTTTGCTTCATCGTAAGATTCGACTGGGTGTGCGAGGCGGACCGCCACCAGTTTCGCGATGAATTTCGCTGTTTCTTGTGGCGTCCAGTCACTCCCTTCTGCCTGCAAGATTTGGGTGATCTCGCTGAGCGTCCGTTTGCCATCCAACATCTGCGCGACGTGATATTCTTCCTGGCCGAGTTGGAAGAATTTATCAATGGCCGCATGGTGGGCGACTGCAGATACCTGGCCGCCGATCTCACGTTGCGTGAAAACGACTTGTGGGTCGATCGTGATGCGAGTTGGCGTCGTATCGCCGCCATGCTCATCTTGATTGGGAAGCTTGTTCAATGTCTGTCATCCGGTCAAGTTTCGTTGCGATGTTGATTCGCCAGCATCTGGGATGCTCCACTTCTCTCGCTGAATTAATACCCAGTCCACCACAACACTCGTTCGACACCACCGCGGACCCAGGACCAGATCCATGGTCGTAGAGGGCCATAGGTGGTCGCCTCTCCACGCATTCCAGGGCGCAGTTGTCCGTCGGGATTGTTCATTTCAATCAGACCGACGAAGACGTTTTGATTTTCGCGTAACTCGGCTGCTGGACGCAGGTTTTCGATCGAGGAGTTGATCGATTTTCCACCGATGGCGTCAATTTTGATTCGTGCATCCGCTCCTTCATGCACGTACCCAATTTCATGCTCGGGGATTTCGACTTCGATGACCATTCGATCCATCGGCGCGACCTCGATTAGTGCTTGGCCACGTTCGAGGACTGAGCCAACATGTTTCTCCAAATCGCCACTGACAACCACACCGTCGATCGGGCTGGTGACTTCCAGTTGATTCAAGCGGTCGGTTAAGAGATCGTAACGTCGCTGCAACTGTTGTTTTTTCAAGCCACTTTGCTGGGCATCCGCTACTCGGCCGCTCGCTAGCGCGACATCTTGCTCTTTTGCGGCTTGCTGTCGTTCCGCAGCGACTGCCTCGCGTTCCAAGCGTAATGGTCTGCCGTCTAAGACAACCAGCACATCGCCAGTTGATACCATGTCGCCCGGTTTGACGGCGGCCTCCAACAAGCCAGCTTCAAAGGGAGTCGAAACGAGTCGTTGTTCGCTGGTTTCAACAACGGCCGTACAGGGAATGCGGTAATGTACCGGCCAAACCGCGAGCATTGTCATGACAGTGGCTGTCGTAATGGTCGTCATCCAGGCGTTTTTTGCCAGCTTGGAGGCCAGTGATGACCAGCTCGTTCGCGGACGACTCCACAGCACCACTCGGATCGTTTCGCAGGTAGCCTGAAGCCATGGCAGTCTTTCCGTCAGATCAGTTCTGGAATCGATCCAGATCACACAACGCTCGAAACCGTTTCGATTCGGAAGATAGATCTCGATCCGATGAACGGTTGGTCGACGTATACTCGCCTGATCACCGGATGGTTTGCTTTCGCTGTGTTGGGGCGTCGTCCAATCGTCCGCGATCTGACGGTAGGTTGGACTGTCGGTAGAAAGCCAGCCCAAGCGAGCGTCATAGAGACGCGAGAGTCGTTCGGAGCCAATTCCACAGCGAATCTCGCAGTCCGCGCACTTGATGCCGAGGATTCGAGTCAAACAAGCCGCTGCATCACGGCGGCGTGCCGTCTGCGACATGGCAGCCAGTAATTCAAAAGCGGGTGCTAGGTCAGTCCTCGACGACATCGGCTCGACATCGCCAACTTGCACCTTGTCGAGCGCCGTAATTGCCTCTTCCAAGGCATCGGTCAATGGATCATTTTGTTGTTGATCCAATGCCGTGGACGTGTCTGCAAGGGAAACCTGCATCCCTGCATACACCGTGTCTGTTAATTGGTTAGCTTGTGATGCGTTCATTGTCGTATCACCCCTCGCGGTTGACTGGCTCGGCGGAGGTCTGTCGGTAAAATACGAAGCGTGCAGCGGTCGCCAGCCCGTAGTGTTCGTTTGGAGTTTTCAAGCTCGACACGCAACTGTACGGTGCCACTCTCACCATCAATGGCGGGTGAGATGGAGCTGATGGTAGCGTTGATCGTTTTGCCTTCGCTTCGCAAAAAGACGCGAGTTTGTGTGCCAACACGAATCGTCTTGGCTTCCTCCACCGGAATATTGAACACCCCGTATAACGTATCCAGCACCAGTAAGCGGACGATTGCTGGTTCGGACGGCGTAATGTATTCGCCGGGGTGATGGAAGACTTCCGAGATCACGCCATTCATTGGAATTCGCACCGAGCGGCGTTCAAGTTGCAAACGATAGCGTTCGAATTCCAGTTTGCGGAGTTTGTTTTGTTCTTCGACGGTCAGGAGCTTGGCTTTGGCAACTCTTAGATCGGTCTCTGCCCGGGCCAATTCATCGGGGCGAGCCATGCGATCTTTGGCGAGTTGTCTGAGTAACGCGGTGCGAGATTCGTGAAGTTCTACTTCAGCGCGACTTCCTTCTAGTTCGCCCTTCAGATTGCTCTGTAGTTCTGCAATCCGAACGGCTGATTTTTGGAGCGAGTTTTCCAGTTGACCAGCGATTTGCCCGGCGACCACTTCATCGCCGATCTTGACCAACAAACTTTCCAATCGTCCAATTTCCATGGCGGCCACCATGATGTCGTATTTAGGTTCAGTGAAACCTTCATAGATCAGCTGGCTCGTTGCCGAATCGCGAACTCTTGGACTCTGGGCGTGGGCGATCGTACCCATGATTCCAGAGGCCAAAACGGCTGCGGTTACCGCCACCGCGGTGAATGAGCTTTGTAGGCGAAATCGACGTCGATGTGATTGGCTCATTCTTTCTTCCTTTGGCGGAATGAATTCAATTTGCCGGTTTGCGCTGGACGCGGAATTGGCAATCTTTGTGGTCGCAACGTCGCCGCAGGGTTGCCCGCGGCCATCACCATCGGCATTAACAAGGGAGATGCGACTGTCTCCCCGGCCGTGTTGGGCAAACCAACAGCGGTCGGTTGACCGAATGCGATCTCAGGGGGCCGATTCGGGTTTGGCACGGTGGGTGTGATGCCCGCGAGTACAGCGGAATGCTGAAACGCGTTTGGTGCATTTGTGCGTGGCAGATCAGCAGGTATTCGATCGAGTCCTGACAGGTCGGGCGAAAACTCTGGTGATGACAATTCAATCATTGCCGGTTGATCGCGGCGGGCTGCCGGTTGATCGGTGGTTTGCGTATCCTCTGGAAGCGTGGCGTTGAGGAGCATTGGAACTTGCGGGGTTGGGTCTGTCCGCAAAAAATGGATCTGGTTTCCGCACGCTTCCCGAAGCGGTGTGATTTCATGATTGATTAGCAGTGTTCCCATCGCGCGTTGCAGATCAGCGAGTGAAGAGACGTACCGGGTGACCGCAGAGGTCCATTCGCGTTCGGCATCTGTGCGACGTTGTTGGGCGTCGAGCAGTGTTTCAAGAACGGTGCCGACATTCGCTCCATCACCCGCCATCATTTCCCAACGCCGTGTCAGGATTGCTTCTTCGTCCAAGGCGGTGACTAGCAATCTGTGTTTGGTTTCACGTTGCGCGATTGCGGTTTGCGCGTTGATGATCGCCGTCGAAATTTCTTGCCTGGTCACTTGCATGGTTTCACGCAGTTCTTCGGCACGTTGTCGGTAACGATGGTGGGCTTCGCGGTGCCGCGCGCGGGCAGCCCTCCGCCCAAACGGCATGTCGTATTTCAATCCCCCTGCCAAGCCGGGGCCGCCTGTCGAAAACTGGTCAGTGAAAGATTGAAGTGCTTGAAAGTTCCCGTTCAGTCCCGCCGAGTAGGCTTCGAAGACCGCTGTCAACTGTGGTTCAAGTTCGGTGCGAGTCACCTTGATTGCTAAGGCGGCTGTTTCTAAGTCTGCTGTTACGGCCCGCACTTCTGGGCGATTTTCCAGACCGCGAACGAATGCGTCTCGAAGATCCAAACCAATGCTTGGAAAGGTGGGGATTTCAAGGGGGACTAATTCCAGCTTTTCGCCGGCACTCGAAAGCTGGTTCGATCCAACCAGTCCAATGAATCGCGCTTGTTGGATTTGAATCTCACCGGTGACTCGCAGTAATCGATCGGTCCGGCGAGCGACCCGCTGTTTCGCTTTGGCGAGTTCAATTCGGCTGGCATCGAATGCTTGACGAGCCACCAGTAGTGATTCGATCTGCTGACCCCGTCGCAGCAATTCCCGCTGTTGCAATAAATGGCAGCGTAGTTCGTAGAGTCGCCAATAGGCGTTGATGACGTCCGCGAGTCGTTGTTCAACTTCACCCCGCATTTCCTGCCAGCTGACACGACTGTCAATCCTTGCTTGTGTTAGCAGGCGTTCGTTGTAAACCTGACCCCCTCGTTGCATCAGCGGTTGCGTCAGACTCAGACTCAATCTCGAGTTGCCTTGATCGACCGGTGAGAAAAACTCACTGTTGCTGTTCAGCAGACTTAACTCCTGGGACAGATCGACTTGTGTACCGCGCCGATTTGTTCGCTGAATGCCGCCTCGGGCGGAGGCCGATTCCTCGATCAATCTAGGTGGACCACCCGTGATCAATTCATTGCCAACCGGATCATTTTTGCGACCGATTCGAGATTCAAACAAGACATTGGGATCGAAGGCCGCGTCCTGTTGAATGATCTGCTCTAGCGAAATGCTGGCTCTGTGAGAAACACTTTGAATTCTGGGGCTGCTGCGAAGTGTATCCAACAACACCGTGTCTAAATCAAAGCGAACCCAATAAGGCGCGTTATCCAGCATCGTGTCGCGAACTTGCGCGTCCCACCAATCCAAGGGGATCGTTTCCCCGTCCGCGGCAGCATTTTTTTTGGACCATGCCCTCGCCGCCTTGGGCCATCACCGCGCAGGGCAACGCCAACGCTGTGATCAGCATCCAGCAGCAAACGATTGTGGAGTGGAGCGAGACGGGCATCCCTGCCTGTGGTTTCCGTCGGTGTGCGAATCTGCACGGTCCGAACATGCAGGTTCGTTCTTCATCGGCGGGGCAGGCGATAGCGATCGGAGGGATCGCAGCGAATGTCCGTTTGCACTAATCGAGGGGCGATTTAAGCGGCATAGCCAATTTCTCTTACACAGCCCGCAAAGTCCGACTAGTCGCCGCAGTGTTGCTAGGTGTCGAGCGTCAGGGGAGTCCATAAATCAAGTTGGACTTGATTCCGGCGTCCTAGAAGATGCCTCTTGCCGAGGCTTCGGCCAGCAGAACTCCGCACGTGATGCCCATGGCGACGACAGCCGCAAGAAACCTCCATGTTTCACGGAAGTTCACGCAGGCGTAGTAAATCGCATAAGGCGGGATCAGAGCCAACAGTCCTTTCTTGCCAGTGCTTTTGATGGCATGCAAGAAAATCATCCAATAGGCACCGAGGGCAACCATGCCGAACGCGATGCCAGCAAGGAATAGGAATAGCCCCATGGGATTGAAGTCGAAGGACTCGTCGACACGTCTGGATGCGTTGACGTACAAGACCGCGATCGTCAATCCGCTCCCGATCAAAAACAGCACGAGTGCTAAAGCCCACCATGGCATGCCCGCTCCTTTGAGCATCTTTTCCTGCATCTGCTTGGCTTGGACCATGTCGTCCGCCGCTTTTTGCAACGCCAAAGTGCCGTGGTCGATGTCGACACCGGCAGTTTTGTGCGAATCAAACTGCATGCCCGATTCTTTGTGATAGCCGCATTTGACGCATAGAACTGCGTCGGCTTTCATCTCCGCGCGACAAGCAGGGCAGACTGCTTCGACGATCTGGTCCATGCCTTCTTCGGCGAGCAAGTCTCCAATCCCGCTGGCGACTGGATCTGGAGCGGGTTTGGCGGGGGCAGGCTTGGCTGGTGCGGCCTTCGCGGGGGTAGCTGCCGCTCCACCTGGAATCCGGAGCGATTTTCCGCATCCAGGGCACTTCACGACCTTACCAGCCGCTGTATCTGGAATACTCAACGCCTTGCCGCAGGTGCACTTAACTCGAATTGGCATTAGGGCGAACGACGGGGATCAGTGAAAAGAAGTGGTGGCTACGAAGCCGTATTCTAGTCAATGATGCCGCTCCGTGTGAGCAGCATTTTGGCCCGCCAACAACTTACTGCGAACGCCACCTGATTGGCGGAAAAAGGTGCAGTCGCCAGCCCTGATCGCCAGCCCTGAGCGCCAGCCCTGATCGCCAGCCCTGATCGCAGCGTTGTGCGAGGAGGGCACCAATCATGGCGGGCGGTAAGACTGGGATGTCCGCCCCGGGGGATCAGCTTTGGTTGATCACATCGTTGACCACTTGGCCGTGTACGTCGGTCAAGCGGAATTGTCGACCTTGATATTTGAACGTCAGGCGTTCGTGGTCGATCCCCAGCAGGTGTAGCACGGTTGCTTGTAAATCGTGGACGTGAACACCCTGCTCGACGATGTTGTAGCCGTATGGGTCCGTTTCTCCGTACGACATGCCTCGTTTCACGCCACCCCCGGCCATCCAAAGACTGAAACACTTCGGATGATGGTCACGGCCAAAATTGTTGTCGGTCAATTTGCCTTGGCAATAATTCGTCCGGCCAAATTCACCACCCCAAATCACGAGCGTGTCATCGAGCAATCCGAGGCGTTTCAGATCTCGGACAAGTGCTGCGGAAGGTTGATCCGTCTCGCGACATTGTCCTGGTAACCCTTTTGGAAGTCCGCCGTGATGATCCCAGCCCGGATGGTAAAGTTGAATGAATCGAACGCCTCTTTCGGCCAAGCGTCGTGCCATCAAACAATTCGCGGCAAATGATCCCGGGTTTTTGACATCGGGACCGTAGTCGTCCAAGACGTGTGCCGGTTCATCAGCAAAATTCGTGGCTTCGGGAATGGAAGCCTGCATCCGAAACGCTAGTTCATACTGCGCGATTCGTGTCTCAACTTGACGATCCTGCTGGCGACTGAGCTGCATTTGGTGCAGCTGCTGCAGCGCGTCCATCGTGGCTCGCCGGCTGTCTGATTCAATGCCATCAGGATTGCTGAGGTAGAGGACAGGATCTTTACCGCTTCGGAATCGCACGCCTTGATGTCGGCTGGGCAGGAAACCGCTACCCCAAAGTCGTGACACCAGCGGTTGACCGCCTTTGTTTTTAGTCACCATGACAACAAAGGCTGGCAGGTTTTCGTTTTCGTTGCCTAAGCCATAGTCGAGCCAAGCCCCCATGCTAGGACGACCCGGGAACATGCTGCCGGTTTGCAGGAAGGTGACACCGGGACCGTGATTGATTGCCTCGGTATGCATCGACCGCACCACGCAAATGTCGTCTGCGATTTTAGCGGTGTGTGGAAGCAAGTCGCTCATCCAGGTTCCGCTTTCACCATGTTGTTTGAATTGGAACGGTGAACCAACCAAAGGCAAGCTCGATTGATTCCCGCTCATGCTGGTCAAACGCTGACCTTGTCGCACAGAATCCGGTAACTCGGTCCCCTGTTTTTCATTCAGTAACGGCTTGTAGTCGTACAGGTCCAGCTGGGACGGGCCGCCTGATTGAAACAGGTAGATGACCCGCTTGGCTTTTGCCGGGTGGTGAAGGGATGGCAGGACACCGGGGCGGCCCGCTGTTGCGGAGGCCAGGTCCGAGCCCATCAGCATTTGTTGCAGTGCCAAACTGCCAAGGCCGATGCCGGTCTGTTGCATGACTGCGCGGCGTGAAAGTGGCGTTGTCATCAATTCGTATCTCGATGTCGGTTGCTGAGTGGGTGCGTCAGCGGTTGCGGAAAAAAATAAGTTGGCTTTGAACGCGGGATAGGGTGACGCGATTCATCGGGCTCACTAACGTTTCATCATGCTCTGGTCGTAGTTCAGCAGTGCTCCCATGACGACCGTTAGTGCCGCGACATGATTCCGATCCAGATCGGGCAGCGGTGCTGCCCGTCCAATTCCCAGGAATGCCGAGACTCGCTCTGGTTTTTCTGTGAAGTAGCTGTGTTGATTTTGATAAAGCGAAACTAACACGTCGATCTCTGTTGTGTCTGCGGTGCGGCTGGTCATCATGCGGAACGCGATTTCAATCGAATCTCGAACGCCCGTGATGCCATGCCGACGACTCAGGCTCTCTGCCACGCCCCTTGCTGCTTCCACATATTGCGGACCATTGAGTAGTACCAAAGCTTGCAGTGGTGATGATGTTTTTTCTCTTTGCACGCGGCACACATCACGCTTGGCTGCGTCGAAGGTCATCATTGCTGGTGCAGGACCAGTCCGCTTCCAGTAGGTATACAGACTGCGACGGTACAATCCCTCCCCAACGTCTGGTTTTGAAGGTTTGAAGGATGCTTCTAGTTCGTATGGTTTCACGGGCGGTCCGCCCCGTTTCAAAACCAAGCGACCGCTGAGTGCCAAAGCATTATCTCGCAGCATTTCAGCCGGCAACCGATAGCTTGGGTGACGGGCCAGCCATCGATTGTCTGGATCAACCGATTCAATCTGTGTCTCGGTGGCATGGCTCTCGCGGCAATAAGTTTCGGATGTCAGCAGGGTTCGCAGCATGCGTTTGACGTCCCAGTTACTCTCGACAAACTCGACGGCCAGCCAGTCAAGTAACTCGGGATGCGTTGGAGGCGCACCTTGGCTGCCAAAATCTTCCGGTGTGCGAACCAAGCCTGATCCGAAACAGAGTTGCCACAAGCGATTGACGGCTACGCGACTCGTCAGAGGATGCTCGGGATCGCACAACCAGCGGGCGAATCCCAATCGGTTTTGCGGCAGTTCGTTGTCAAACGGTGTCAACGATTTGGGTGTCATCGCTTCAACCCGTTCACCACGATTGTCGTAAGCACCGCGAACCAGCAAATACGTCGTTCGCGGCTGCTCGCGTTCTCGCATCACCATGATCTCTTGCAGTGAATCCTGTGCTTGGCAGCTCGCTTTTCTCGCCTCGGCGAGCCTGTTTTTCTGCTCGATCACCGCGGGGTCGTGTCGTTGCAATGCATGGTCGATCCAAGTGGTAGGCGCGGCTTCCCACTGCTGCTGCCAAGTCCGGTCGGGTGTGTCCGTGTTGTTGGCGCGCGGCTCGGTATTGGTCGTGATCGTTTCGAGATGAGCGACTTGTTCCGCTTCCAAGGCTGTGAGTTCAACATCGAAGATCCGCATCCGGTCGATGCTTCCCCCCTTGAATCCACGATCACGGAATCGCTCGCCGATTGCGATGTTGTTGCCTCCACCACCAGTGATTTGTTTGGTCAATCGATCCCGCACGATCTCCGTTTTGGCGAGTTCTCCGTCTAGGTAGATCTTCAATCCGCCGGCGCGACTGGAGCCGTCATTGGTGACCGTGACGTGGACCCATGTGTCGATTGGAATGGTCTCATTCATGCGGATACGCATGGCGTTGCCTGGCCAAAAGTGAATCAACGACCAACTGAGCTTGCCTTCTTCAATCAGCAACTGGTAGCCGCGACTGCCAGCGTCGGTCCACGCTCGCGAGCGATGGAAGATAACGGCCCGCTGTTTATGGTCAGGTGTTCTGATCCACAACGAAACCGAAAACGGTTGCCAGCGGGGAAAGTTACCAACCCCTGCGCCAACGGCGTCGTCGCCAGTCAGTTGAAATGCTTTGCCGTCGATCCCCTCGACTAGTTGATTTCCACCCGGCGGGGATTCCTCAAAATCGAGAGCCTTGACTGGCGAGGCCCAGAAATCGTCCGGCAAACCAGTTTGAACAGACTCCAAGAAATCTCTCGCATCAGCGGTTCGTTCGCTCAATAAATTGGGCAGCCCGCGTTCTAGTTGTGCGACCGTTTGTTCGTGGTTTTCCGTGGCGGACTGTTGAGCAGCGGTCGGCAATGTCAGCGTTGGCGTGGGGACAGAGGGGGTGAAGTACGAGTACAGTCCCGCTTCATCGATGTTGTCGAAGAAGGCAGACAGTTGGTAATACTCTTGCTGGCTGAACGGATCATATTTGTGGCTGTGGCATCGGCAGCACTCAAACGTTAATCCCAGCATCGCAGTTGCCACGGTTTGCGTTCGATCGGCGACATATTCAATGCGGAATTCTTCGGGTGTGCTGCCGCCTTCGACCTTCTGTGGGTGCAAGCGATTGAAGGTGGTCGCTAGGGTTTGTTCTCGCGTCGCGTCGGGCAGCAAATCGCCCGCCAGTTGCTCGGTGATGAATTGATCGTACGGCCTGTTTTCGTTGAATGCGTTGATCACCCAGTCTCGCCACGGCCAGACAAATCGATCCCGATCAACCTGATAACCATAGGTGTCACTGTAGCGGGCAGCATCTAGCCAATTCGCAGCCATGCGCTCGCCGAACTCGGGCCTCGATAACAGTCGGTCCACCAAGCGAGGGTAGGCGTCCGGAGATTCATCCGCCAAAAATTGATCGATCTCGTCGATCGTTGGTGGCAGTCCAATCAGATCAAAAGTGACGCGACGAATTAGTGTTTCACGATTCGCGCGAGGGGCGGCTGTCAGCCCTTTGGTTTCTAACGTTGCCGCGATGAAGCGATCGACCGGGTGACGCGAATCAGATTTTGTTTGTGGTACCGCGCTGCGAACAGCTGGGATGAACGACCAGTGTTCTTCGTAGGGAGCTCCTTGATCGATCCACCGACGAATCGTTTCGATCTGTTCGTCGGTGAGTGATTTTCCTGAATCGGGGGGCGGCATCAGCGCATCAGGGTCGTCCGTTACCATCCGATGGACCATCTCGCTTTGCTCGCTGCTGCTCGGATCGATTGCCAGTTCCTTCGCGCTCTCCTCTGTGTCTAACCGCAAATCAGATTCGCGGCCGCTCTCATCTGGTCCATGACAGTGAAAGCAATTTTCAGAGAGGATCGGTCGGATATCGCGATTAAAACGAAGCGTTTCTTCAGCCAGCATCGCCGGAGCAGGAAGCAATAAAAACAGCAGTAGCGGCAAGCGTGGCATGCGAAGCGGTGGGAGCGTGGTGGGCGGGCGATCATCAACAAGCGTGCCTCTAATATACCTGTCCGTTGGTTGGGTCGTGAAATAAGCTCAAATTTGAGGGGCGATCTGCCTTTCGCGTTGTCGTCGTGAGTGGGGTGGGGTGCGTTGCGGAAATACCGTTGTCGAGGAATTCGAACGTAGGTGGAGGGTTACAATCACCCGCCATTTGGCTACGCTGACGGCATGAATTTTTTGAGTCATGCAATCCCGTTCCTCGACGAACCGATAATGGCCGCCGCCACGGGGATTCCTGATTGGTTGTCCGTCGTCGATCGGCGGATTCGTGCCCGCCGACGGGCTGCCGAGCCATACCTGCAAAGCGATGATCGCACGCTTCGTCTGGTCGCCCAAGGTGTCGTTCAGCACGTTGAGGATGATCGTTGGTTTCATGCCACCCGAGCCTTCGCCGAGCTCAACCTGCAATTAGCGGTCGAACTGCGCGATCGATTGCCCGGCGACGCCGGTTTTCGGCCCACATTTGTCGCCCACATCTTGATCGAGATGTTGTTGGACTCTTTCTGGATTCGCGATGACAGAACGCTTTGTGATCGCTATTACGCAGCCGTTGAAGTGGTTGCGTCGAAGGATGTGCAACGTTGCGTTGACCTCATTACCGGAAAGTCGGTCGACGGATTGGTGGCGGTGATTGAGCGTTTTATCGAAATCCAGTTTTTGTACGACTATCGCGATCACGAAAGACTGCTATTTCGGTTGAATCAAGTGCTGCAGCGGGTACGCTTGCCGCCTTTGCCAGAAGCGATCCAGGACTGGCTGCCGCAAGCCGAGAACTTGGTAGAATCTCGTCGCAGGGAATTGCTCAGCGCCCCCAATCAACCGCAACGCTATCCATTTCCTCCGCAGGCCTGATCAAAAACGACCAGCCACCCAACACCCCCAACCAATCGAGATTGCGATGAAGTACGGAATGAATCTGCTGCTCTGGAGCGGCGAAGTAAACGAAGAGATGATGCCCGTTTGCGAGCAGCTCAAAGCGGCTGGTTATGACGGGGTTGAAATTCCCATGTTCAATCTCGATCTCGACTACGCCGCACTCGGAAACCAACTTGATTCACTTGGGTTGGCTCGAACTGCTGTGACGATTCGAGGTGAAGAGGATAATCCGATTTCTGCGGACGCCGCCGTGCGCGCCAAGGGTATCGATTTGACCAAAAAGACGTTGGATCTCTGTGCGGCTGCCGGCGTCGAAACGCTAGTCGGCCCCTACCACTCCGCACTTGGCTTTTTCAGCGGTGCCGGTCCGACCGAGGACGAATGGAAATGGGGCGTCGATAGCATGCGGCAGGTGGCCGAGCATGCCGGTGAGGTGGGAGTGAAACTGGGGGTCGAAGCGTTAAATCGCTTTGAATGCTACCTGCTGAACACGCATGCCGATTCGGCGCGATTTGTTCGTGACGTCGATCATGCGGCCTGCGGAATGATGTACGACACCTTCCATTCCAACATCGAAGAAAAATCAGTCACTGACGCCGTTAAAGCGGGTGGTGACAAGTTGTTCCACATTCACATTAGTGAAAATGATCGAAGCACGCCGGGTGAGGGTGCGGTTCGCTGGGACGAAAACTTTGACGCAATTGCCAGCTGTGGCTACGACGGTTGGCTGGTCATTGAAGCATTTGGTTTGGCGTTGCCTGAGATCGCAGCAGCAACCAAAATTTGGCGGCGAATGTACAAGGACGAAATGACACTCGCCTCCGAAGGACTGAAATTCATGAAAGGCGAAATCGAGAAACGAAACGCATGAGTGATTCGAATCCTCAAAACATGGTGCTGATGCTTTCCGGGGACCTGATGTTCTCGTCGCGAGTGAAATCTGCGGCGGAGCGATTTGGCAAACGGTTTCGGATCTGCGGTCGCTTGCCGGACGATGACGTTGAATCGATCGACTATGTAATTGTTGACCTATCAACACGGAGTGGGTTGGTGCCTGAGATCGTTGAACAATGCGCCCAGCGTTGCCCCGATGCGAGCCTGCTTGCCTATGGCCCGCATGTGCATGTGGCTAAGTTGAAAGCGGCACGCGATGCTGGGATCAGCCCTGTGTTTACCAACGGACAGTTTGATTCCGCGCTCGCAACGCTCTTTCAGTAGGTCGGTATCGAGGGGTGGGAAATCATCATCGCAATTACCTGACGCGAATCAATTCATCGATCGAATCGCCTTGCACTCTCCGGTATCAGGCCGTGTCGTAGGGTGCTCCAGCAGGTGGTTGTGATTCAACTGGGAGTGCGTGATCTCTACTTTTCTGATCGTGCTGGCTGCGGTCAGCGGTCAGCGGTCAAGCCTGGAGGAAATTGAATCGTGGTTCAAAATAATAAACTCGTTCTGTTGCTGGTTGCGATGACACTCGGTTGGGCTGGGAATGCAGTCGCGGATGAGGATGAGCAAGCAGAGTTGACTTTTCGTTTGGCGGAATCTGCCGTCGCGGAAGGCTTGATCGAGAGTTCGTTGCCAGAAACGGGCGAGAAAATCTATTTGCACACCAAGCCGTTAATCACCGCGAAAGATGTTGCTGCTGTCACTTTTTCGCGAGACTCCAACAGTCGCCATGTGATCTCACTTGAATTTAAACCGCTCGCTGCGAAGCGTTTGGCGGAAGCCACAAAGCAGCACTTTGGTAAAAAGATCGTCTGCCAATTGGATGGGAAAATTGTGATGGCACCGACGGTTCGTGGCGTGATTTCAAATCGAGCCATGATCAACAGTGAATTCACCGATGATGAGATGCGGCGGATCTTTGACGCTTTGGTATTGCAGAAGCATGAGTGAAAGACATTTAGCGATCAAAGTTGTGATGATGCCGCGCGATACCAATCCGCACGGGACCATCTTCGGGGGTGTGCTGCTTAGCTACATTGATCAGGCAGGTGCCGTTGGCGCGTATCACGAAATTCGTCGACTTGGTCACGGCGATCAGTCCATCGTGACGGTGGGAATGAAAAGCGTCGAATTTCACCGGCCGGTGTTCATTGGTGATGTCGTCAGTTTCTGGACACGCCAAATGCGAGTTGGTCGATCTTCGATCACCATGCATGTTGAGGTTGAAGCCGAACGTGATGGGCAAACTGAAAAGTTGACCGAGGCGGAGGTGACTTACGTCGTCGTTGAGCAAAAAGGTCAAGAACGCCGGCCGGTTCCTCTTTTTCAATCTGGTGAAGTCGATTGAAATTGTTCAGCGGAGCGGCTGCCACCCATAACGCTCGGATGTCTTCTCTTTTGCCGTGCAGCAGTGCGTTTTGCGAGATGCCCGCCGGTGACGCAACACTACGACGCGGTTTCCATTGAATTCGATGAACGAGCGATCGGTCTCGTCCCACCGATGATGGATGCATCGCTTCAAGGTCGGGTGAAACGTTGGTGGGGGTTTTTGCGGAAATGGGTCCGCTGCGTGCATTGCTGGTCTCCCCTCAATGCAAACGGAGAGCTTGGATCGCTGGGGGAATTGCCTTCAATTCAGTTTTCTTGTTCCGCACCAAGCAGATAGTTCGGATATTGCCATTCGTGTTTCTTGGCGGTCGATTTCTTGATGACGGACTGAACTTCTTGGGTCAAACGTGTCAAATTCTCAGCATTCAATAGCGGATCGTTCGTCTCACTGCGGTATTGGTTCAGTCGTTGCTTCAGTTCATTCAGAACCTCTGTGTGCTTTGGATCGTTGGCAAGATTGTTGAACTCATAAGGGTCCTGCTGTAGATCGTAGAGTTGATATCGAGGCGGTTTTCGCATCAATTCGTAGGCCTGCCGGACCTCGTCGTTCGTTGCCGCGATCGTGGCATTCAGATTCAATGTTCCTAGGTATTTTTGCCCGGTGTAGTCCCCGTGTAATTTTTGAATCGTCTTGTCGTAGTCTGGGTGGATTGTGTTTGGAAGCAGACTTTCGATGAGTTTATAACGATCGCTTCGAAGGCTGCGCTGCGGGAAGTAATTTGGTGCGGCTGCGTGCGTGTGATACTCCGCAAAGAAGTGCGTTCGCCAATCGGCAGGTCCCGGGCGAAACAAGGGTTGAAGTTTCGATCCGGGCAGATCGACAAGGGACCGCGCCCCCGTCGCTTGAATTAGTGTTGGCATCAGATCAAGGGTGGAAACCAACTCCTCACGCACCTGCGGGGTAATGTGATTCGGCCAACGCATCATCATGGGGATGCGAAGTCCTCCCTCATAGCAAGTCCGTTTTCCGCGGAGCATATCGGCACCGTGATCACCGATATAGATCACAATGGTGTTATCGGCCTTTCCTGACCGCTCGAGAGTGTGCAGTAGGTCACCCACCAGCGAATCGAGTCGGCTCATGCAGTTGTAGTAATCGGCCACCATTTCACGAAGTTCAGGTGTGTCGACGCCCATGTACGGCATTACTTGAACGTCATCTTTTGTCAGCGGTTCTTTTGGCAGTCCGTCTACCTGTTTGAGCCACGGATCATGTGCGTCCGGATAGTTCACGCTCAGGAAAAATGGTTCCGCCCCGGCGTTGATGAATTCTGCTGCATGTTTTTCATAGTCACTCAATTGTGATCTTTGGAAGTTCGCACTTTTGATTTCGTGCATATCGAACGGAAACGCAGCAGCCGGGTTGATGTGTAATTTTCCGATCAATCCTGTGCGGTATCCGGCCGCCTTTAACCTGCGAGGCAAATTCGGCGTGTCCTTTCGGTACATTCGAAACCCCCAAGTGGCGAGTCCAACTTGACCGTGCTGATGGGGGTACAGTCCGGTGAGGAAACTGGCACGCGATTGACTGCAGCCCGCCTGTGGGACATAGGCGCGATCAAAGCGAATGCCCTCATCGGCCAATCGATCAAGATGCGGCGTCTTCGCATATTGATCACCGTAACAACCAACTTCCGGACCATTGTCTTCGGAAACAATTAGCAGAACATTTGGCTGTTCCGCTGAGCATAATCCGGCCAATGATCTGGCAAGCAGGATGATCAGTAGGGATGTCTTGAAGGTGCTCATCAGGGATCTCTGTGTGTCCAGGATTGGCATTCGTGGGAGGGTTTGATGCCCAAAAGGAATCGCGTTGCTTTTGGAGCGATATGGCTAAAGCCTGTGATGGTTTGTTAGAACCCGTCGCCGTTAAATCATTGCGGTAAGAACATTCAAATCGCATGACCGAGGGAAATGTGAATTGTCGAGCAGATGCGAGAGGTGGCACACGAGCCACCTTGGGAAATCCAGGCAGCAGGCTGCTTGCTTTCTCGGTCCGTGAAAGCTTACACAAACTCGACCTAGTTCACCTGCCAAAATTGGCCTCGTCATGATTGACATGTGGGATTTTGATTCGGGCAGGCGGATGTCATTCGTGACGGCCTGATTGAACGGCTTGATGGAACGGGCTGATGGAACGGCTTGATGGATCGATGTCGTCATGCCGGTTTCAGTCTTCTCGTGGTGCGTTCATTGTAAGTCTGGTTTTACGAAGCCGACCGCAAGAGCAAAACGAATGGTCAACTTGCGTCGCTTTCTTCAGTGGTTCAATCACTAGAAACGTCAACTTGCCATCGGTAGACGCTTCGTCGGGCACGTCGCAAATTTTGGTTGGAGCATGCATTGGTCTACCGCCCAGATTTTCAGCCGAGAGGTTTCTTTGGCAGACGTGTCGCAAGCCGGCCGCAGTTCAGAAGTAGGCCGCAGTTCAGAATTAGGCCGCAGTTCAGAAGTAGGCCGGACCAAGGAGCGAAGCGACATCGTTCCGGCACAACCGAAACCGAGCAGGTACCGGAAGCTAGCCGCGTTCCGTTCATTCGCTGCAAGATCATCCGATGCGAAGTCAGTCATTGCACGGCGGCATTGATTGCCTATTGCGATTTACGGCAGTGTGCCGTATGGTTACGGTGGTTTGACGTAACACGTGTCTGCAGGGGAAGATTTTGATGACGAGCCAGCGACTGACGAATGCGGAAATCGCGTTGATGGAATTGCTGTGGGAAACGAGTCCGCTGACGGCCAGGCAGATCTGCGAACAGCTTTATGATAACTCGGCTAAATCGCATCATGGCACGGTCCAGCGGCTATTGCAGAGTCTTGAAGAGAAAGGTGTTGTCAGTCGCGACCGCAGTTTGGGGGTGCAACTTTTTTCGCCCGTATTGAGCCGGGAAGCTTACGGCGGGCGGCAATTGGAATCATTGGCTGACAAGCTGACGGGCGGTTCTATTGCACCTCTCCTGACACACCTGCTGGAAGCTAACAAGCTTGATAAGGCTGAGATCAAGCGTTTGCGAAAGGTATTGTCGGAGACGCAAAAGCATGGTTGATTTTCTCGTCGCAGCGACGCTGAGTAACCTGCTGGTATCCACGGTCTTGGCAATCTTTGCCAGGCTGGTTCAGCAACGATTCTCCTCGCCGGGGCTTGCGAATCTGCTGTGGGCTGTGGTGCTGATCAAGATGGTAACTCCCCCGCTCGTCGCCATTCCGGCCCTGGCCGTACCAAGTTTTGCTGGCTCGAGCATGCCGACCGTCATTGTTCCGGATGTCGTCGATTCTCCGCTACGTCTCGATCGCATCAAGATGGAACCGAGTGTGCAAACGTCGGGTGGGTCGATCAGCGAAGTTGCCCCGCGAACCGGTGATGAGGCATCACGCACGACGGTGGCCGGAGCTCAGTGGGTGAATCTTGATCTGATTGTCTGGGGGCTGATCGCCTGGGGGCTGGTCAGTTCGTTGCTGTTGCTTGTTTCGACCGCGCGACTGATTCGATTTCATCGCTTACTTCTCGCGACCGCCTCGGTCGATCGGAGTCTCAGTCGTGGTCTGGCATCAAGTGTCGCCCGCCAATTTGGAATCAAGAAGCAACCCGATATCGTCGTGACCTCTGCCAATATTGCACCATTTGTTTGGTGGAGGGCGGGGCGCAGCGTCGTTGTGGTTTCGCGCCGCGCAATCGAGGAATTGGAGCAGACGGACCTTCGTTTGGTCATCACTCATGAGATGGCGCACATCAAACGGCACGACCATTGGTTCCGTTGGCTGGAATGGATCGCGCTGATCGCATTTTGGTGGAATCCGATCATGTGGTGGGCTCGCCGGCAGTTGAGGATTTCGGAAGAGATGGCTTGCGATCAGCTTGTGCTTCAAGCGGCAGACGCTGGAGTGAATCAATACGCGAACTCTCTGCTAAACGTGGCAGAGCTTTTGGCTTCGTCGGAGATCCGTCCGCCGAACGTGGCCAGTGCAATCAACAGTGGCGGAAGTTTTGAAAAAAGGTTGAGAGTAATGATCAACGAGAGGCATCGAGCCGCACCCGCTGCATTGCGGATCGCGGTGGTTGGTCTGGCCATGTGTGTGTTTCCGCTGGGGTTTGTTTACGCGACGGACTTTGAGGCTTTTGAGCGTCGGTTGGAGGCTGCCGTCGAAGCCGGGGAGGTTTCCGAAGGCCAGGCGGAACTGATGATGGATACTTTGCTGCGTTCTTCTTCGCAGATACGCGAGATGGAAGCAGAGAAACGGGGTTATCAGCGTGCCGTGCGAGCAATCAAAGAGGCTCGTGAGGCAGATAAAATCTCCGAAGAGGATGCGGAGGAAAAACTGCTTGACCTGAAACGCCAGATGTTCGGTGAGGAGCGCGAAGAGGATGACGAGGCACGCGAAATGGGAGCGGAGAGACGAGCCTTTCAGCGAGCCGTCCGTGCAATCGAAAAGGCCTATGAAGCTGGTAAGATTTCTGAAGAGGAAGTCGAGGAGCGAGTCGATGACTTACGACGCGAGATGTTCGAAGACGATCGCGACGAGGGGGATGACGATCACGAGGACGATGAATCACGGGAACTGGATCGACGACGTTACCAGCGAGCTGTGCGTGCAATCGAAAAGGCTCACGAAGCTGGCAGGATTTCTGAAGAGCAAGCCGAGGAGCGAGTTGATTACTTGCAGCGCGAAATGCGCCAGCAGGAACGCAATGAGGACGAAGAGGGAGATGCGATTGAAGAAAGGAAACGACGATATCAGCGGGCCGCCCGCCAGCTCAAGGAGCTTCACGAAGCCGGTGAAATCTCCGAAGAGGCAACTGAGGAGCGTCTGATGCAATTGCGGCGTCGGCTGTTCGACCGCGAGCCCCGCGATAACGATGAGCCCCGCGATGGTGATGAGCCCCGCGATGGTGATAAACCTCGCGAGTCCAGCAAGAAGAAATGACGGTGCGAGCAAGTGATCATCTAGATTGCGACAGCATCACAGAAATGCAGAGTCTCCGAAGACGAAGCAAAGTAGAAAATGCCCCAAATTCAACTTGCTTCAAATCCAAAGTGACCTCATCGATAAGGTGGATGTGGGAGCGTCGGTGTTGCGTGATTGTGCTCGAACCAGCAACTCCTCTGGTCTGTCTGCCAAAGTGTTTGCCCGGAAGTTGCCCGGAAATTGCCCGGAAATTGATCGGAAATTGATCGGAAATTCGTTGGGGTAGCGGGATAGAAAGCTCGGAAGGGTTGGGATTTGCATTTGGGTCAGCGGCGCACGACAATGTGAGTCCCGCCCTTATCCCACCCCATTCCGGCATGCCTTGCACTTGCTCGGTTGCCGTTGCGGATTCGTGAGAAACCAGCATGAGCGTTCATCCGTCTTCCCTTTCTCCTCGTTGGCAGCATGCATCGGCAAGCCGTCGCGAGGCGTTGCAGGTCGGTTCGATCGGCTTGCTTGGGCTTGGGATGAACCATTTAACTGCCTTGCAGCAAGCCAACGCGGCAGCGCCCGAATTACCGGGTAAGGCGAAATCGTGCATCTTCATTTTTCTTTCCGGTGGTTTGGCTCAGCACGAGAGCTTCGACATGAAGCCCGATGCGCCCGAGGAGATTCGGGGTGAGTTCAAGCCGATTGCCACCAAGACACCGGGGATTGAAATCTGCGAGCATTTGCCGCTGCTTGCCGAGCGGAGTCACCTCTGGTCGATTTGTCGTTCCTTGACACATGGATCGAATGAGCATTCGGCCGGCCACCACATCATGCTGACGGGCCGCTCGGAATTGCCAACGGGATTTCAGCCAAACAATCCGACTCGAACGGATTTTCCAGCCATTACATCGGTGGCTGGGCGTACCCTGCAATCATCCAACAATCTGCCTCCTGCGGTCGTCTTGCCGCAGCGCTTGATTCACAACAGCGGACGAGTGATCCCCGGGCAACATGCTGGGTTGATGGGGGTGCAGCATGATCCATGGATGATCGAAGCCGCATCCTTTCATAACCGCTCGTATGGTGCCTTTCCCGAGTACAGTTTTGATCACCAGGAAAGGGATGGATCGCTCGATCGAACCTTTCAAGCTCCGCAGCTCACCTTGCCGCACGGATTGGGCATGCGCGAGGTCTCGGGACGCTTGAAGTTGCTGGAAACGCTCAATCATCAACGTCGTCAATTGGCTGGATTTGCAGAAACCGAGCAGTTTGATCGCATGCGGCAAAGTGTGACCTCGTTATTAACCGATTCAAGCGTCCATCATGCACTGGACGTAACCGGCGCCGACGACAAGACACTCGATCGGTACGGTCGAAATTCGTTTGGTTGGTCGTTGTTGATGGCCCGGCGATTGATCGGTGCTGGCGTGAACTTGGTGCAAGTCAATCTTGGGAATGACGAAACCTGGGATACACACGGCAACGCGTTTCCGCACCTGAAGAACAACTTGTTCCCACCCACCGATCTCGCGGTTTCAGCCTTGCTGGATGATTTGCAAGCGAGTGGTGAGTTAGACGAGACCTTGATTGTGATGGCAAGTGAGTTCGGCCGAACGCCGCAGATTTTGCTACTGCCAAAACACTATAAATTGCCTGGTCGTGATCATTGGGGCGCAGTGCAAACGGTATGGTTTGCGGGTGGAGGAGTGCGTGGCGGAACGGTGATTGGCGCGTCCGACTCGCAGGGTGGTTATCCACGCGACCAGCCGGTGAAGCCAGAGAGTTTCGCGGCAACGATTTATCAGGCATTGCGGATTCCTCGTACAGCGGTATGGCATGACGCGCAGGATCGACCACATGCCATTTACCGCGGTCAGCCGATCCCAGGTCTTATCTCGTGAGGCTCCGATTGATCGCTCAAGGGAAAGCCGGGCATGTTTTGTCGGGCTGCTTCGAAACAAATTCATTGTTTGAACTGAATGTCATGCGGTACCGAGTTTTTGCGTTCCTGTTGCTGTCGTTGGCGTGCGTGCGAATGGTCGCTGCACAGTCCGTGACGTCGATGCAACCTCGCTCGATTCGACCTGGTGAGACGACCGAGGTGACCGTTCAAGGCAAAGCGTTGCAGGATTGCAAGCGTGCTCTGCTGAGTGTCCCCGCGAAGGTCGAGCTTATATCGACGGCTGCGGACAAAACGACTTTGGCGATCACACTTCCCAAGGACACGCCGCTCGGGCCGATCGGAATGTGGATGGTGGGGAAAGCAAGCACGGCAGAACCGGTCGTGTTGTTGGTGGATGACTTACCAGCGGTTGCCGAGCAGCCGCAGAACCACAGCCAACAAACTGCTCAGCCAATTGATCCGTTGACTGCAGTGAATGGTGTGAGTGACGGATCGAAGAGCGACTTTTTTTGCTTTCAGGTTGCATCCAATCAACGAGTCGCATTTGAGGTGCTGACCCAATCGCTGCGTTCAACGATGGATCCCATGGTTCGTTTGTTGAATGAGGATGGTGAGACACTTCGGGTCGTCGATGACGATGAAGTTGGGCCGGAATGCCGATTCAGTCACACGTTCGAGGTTGCCGGGAAGGTTTGGCTAGAAGTTCGCGACAATCGTTACGCGTCCGGAGGAATCTACCAGCTTCGGGTTGGCGATTTTCCGATTGTGCGTCATGCGTTTCCGATGGCAATCCAACGAGGGACACAGGCGAGCGTACAGTTGTGCACGCTTGATGGATTGCCTGCGGTAAGGCAGCAAGTGTCGGTGCCCGAGGGAGATCTGAATCCGACCCGAACCATTTCAGGTCGATTGGAAAACGGACAGTCCGCCTCGTGGTGTCGGATCGCGTTGGTCGATTCGGATCAGCATCTCGAAACGCAAGTGGAATCGGATCCGCTATCGCTGCCGATCGATCTGAATGGACGCCTTGCCAGTCAAGGCGAGCAGGATGAGTATGTCCTGCGGGGTGTGAAAGCGACAACGTTTCGATTCGCCGGCAAGACGCGCTCGCTCGGTTCCCGTGCCCTGTTGCAGATGCAACTGGTGGATGAAGCGGGAGCGACGGTTGCCCAGTCATCAGTCAATGATGCGGACGAATGGGCATTCGATTATCGATTTCCCGATGCGGCGGAATATCGCTTACGGGTATCTGATCTGTTGGAACGCGGCGGCGTTGGCTTTGGTTACTTCGTCCAAGTGACCAAATCACCAGGATTTCGTCTCGCTTGGAAGGGTGACGCTAAAACCAGCGAACGCTATGTGATGGATGAAGGTTTGGGAGCATGCGCGATCGAATTGCAGGTTCATCGGTTCGGGTATGAGGGCGAAATCGAATTGTCGTCCGCTTCGCCCACAATTCGAATTCTCAATCCAGTGATCCCCGCGAAAGCGAAGGTTGCGAAAATTCACCTCGCGGTTGGGAAAAGTTGGACAGCGGATTCCGCCTCGCTGATTCAATTGGTTGGGCGTGCCAAGGACGACGCGAATCTGCGGTCGCGATTGACGAGTTTTGAATTGCACAGGCTAAAGCGTCCGCATGTCTTGTCACCCGCTGCGTGGCAAGATGGGATGGTGTTGTTGAGTGGTGGTGTGCCGGGGGATTCGTACTACAAGCTTGAGCCGACCGCGGCATTGCAGTTCACTGTTGGAACGCGATCGCATGTTGTCGATTTGAAGTTGACCCGAGTCAACGCTGGATTCAAAGGATCCGTTAGCTTGATGCGTGATCAGCTTCCTGCAGAATGGACATTGAAATCGAAAGCGGAAAAGGATCTCTACCAAGCGACTCTCGATTGTTCCGATCCGAACAGCCGGCCGAGCACGCTATCGATTGCTGCTTATTCCGAATTCAAGGGACGAGGCCGCCTTTCGCGAATCGACTTGCCAGTGCAGTGGATTGAACCTGTGCAGGTGCAGTTCAAATCAGCACAGCCATTCATTGCGGGACACGAGTACCAATTAATCGCTAATGTCCATCGAGAAGGCAACGACCCACAACCAGCAACGTTGCGTTTGACGCAATATCCAGAGGGTTGGTCGGGCCCTGAATCGATTGAGATTCCCGCTGATGCGACGCAGGTTGAAGTAGCAGTGAGCATCGCAACCACAGGGAGTGAATCTCGGGCATTTCAATATGAGGTCACTGGGAACTATCACGGCCAAGAATTCAAAACGAGTGCTCAGTGGTTAGCACCAACGGTCATTCCATTGCCTGAACGTTGGGAGGTCTACCCGTCGAAGATGGTGCTGACGGCCCAAGATCCACAGCGGCAGTTGGTGATCACCGGCTGGGATGAAAGTGGGGTTCCACGTGACTGGACCCGTGATGTCAAGTTCGCGACCGATGATCCAGCTATCGTCGATTTTGCTGATGCTGTCGTTCAGGCAAAGGCGAATGGGGACACCATCATTCAAGTCAGCTTGGGTGATCGCGTGTTGAATGTGCCGGTGAGCGTTCGTGACATGGAAACGAAAAAGCTAGCCTCGTTTGAATCGGAAGTGCTGGTCGCGCTTTCCAAGCAGGGCTGCAACAGCGGGGCTTGCCACGGGTCACCCAGTGGCAAGGGAATGTTCCGGTTGTCATTGCGGGCTTTCGACAAGCAGCTCGATGAGTTGACGCTGATTCGTGAAGACTTTGGCCGCAGAGTGAATCGGATCGATCCTGAGCAGAGCCTGTTATTGTTGAAGCCGTTGATGAAGGTGAATCATGGTGGTGGGAAACAATTGAATGAGAGCGATGCGGCTTATGCCATCTTGCGAGATTGGGTGGCAGCAGGAGCGAGGGCGGATCCACCCGGTTCGGCTCGCTGTACCAGCCTGAATGTTTTTCCCTCGGACAAGCGAGTCATGTCGCTGACCGGTGGTGGGCAGCAACTTTCCGTGACCGCTCATTTTTCGGATGGATCCGACCGCGACGTCACCGATTTGTGTGCCTACGAAAGTTCGAACACCGGCGTTGCTTTGGTTGATCCGCAAGGATTGGTTCGTCCGCAAGCACGAGGTGAAGCGGTCATCCTGGTCCGTTTTTTAGAGCACATCGTATCGGTGCCATTGCTGTTTATTGATACGGATCCTGGTTTTCAATTCGCAGCCCCTCCGCCGCACAATTACATTGATGAATTTGTCGACGCAAAGCTGCGCCAGTTGCAGTACCTGCCCTCGGCCAACAGCACAGACGGAGAGTTTCTGCGACGTGTTTATCTCGACGTGATTGGGATTTTGCCGACGCATCAAGAAACCAAATTGTTCTTGGAAGATCAGAATCCTGGTAAGCGTGCCCAGCTGATTGATGCACTTTTGGAACGCCCTGAATTTGCCAAGTTTTGGGCATTGAAGTGGGGGGATTTGCTGAAGATGACCGGCAAGATGGTCGGTGACGAGGGCGTTCACAAATACCATCGTTGGGTGATGGAGGCATTTCGCAACAATTTGCCCTATGATCAATTTGCACGTGCGTTGTTGGCCGGTGAAGGGAGTACGTTAGCCAATCCACCGGCAAACTTTTACCGAACCGCCACCGATATGAACGAGTGTGTCGAAACTGTTTCGCAGGTGTTTCTCGGTGCAAGATTGCAATGCGCGAAGTGCCACAACCATCCGTTTGAACGATGGACACAGGATAATTATTACGGCTTGGCGGCCTTTTTTAATCGGCTGCAACGGCGCAAGACAGGGCGTCCAGGTGAAATGTTCGTCTACTCTGCTGTGAGCGGCGAAGTCACACAGCCACGAACCGGAAAGACGATGCAGCCTTGGCTGCCAGTCAAAGGCGAAGTGTCGGTGCCAGTCGATCAAGACCGCCGAGACATATTGCTCGATTGGCTTGTCCAGCCCGGTAACCCCTACTTTGCTCGGATCGAGGCGAATCGGATTTGGAGCGAACTATTCGCACGCGGAATCGTTGACCCGATTGATGATTTTCGGGATTCCAACCCTCCCACCAACGGTCCGCTCTTGGATGCCTTGGCAAAAGATTTTGTGGCTCATGGGTTCGACCGGAAGCATCTGTTGAGGACGATCCTGAATAGCCGGACTTACCAGGCCAGCTACGTGGTCAATGATTCCAATCGAGACGACACAGACTATTTTTCACATCAACGGCCAAGGTTGTTGAGTGCGGAGCAGTTGCTCGATGCCGTAAATCACATCATGGGTTTGCAGCAAACATTCGGGAATTTGCCTGCTGGGACCAAGGCGACGCATTTGCCAGCGCCTGATTTGGTGAAAGTCGACTTCTTGAAGGTCTTTGGGCAGCCCGAACGGAGTACCGTTTGCGCTTGTGAACGGGTGGATGATTCGAATCTTGCGATGGCGATTGAACTGTTCAATGGATCGACCATTCACAAAAAATTGAGTGATCCAAAAAATCGAATGCGTTTGGCGGTCGCGGCTGGAGAGTCAGTGGAATCCATTGTTGGGGAATTGTATTTGTCCGCACTGAGCCGGTATCCCTCGGAACTGGAATTGAACGTCGCGGTTGAGCATGTGAAGAAGCGAGATGATCTCGCCAAAGGTTTGGAAGATGTTTGTTGGGCCTTAATGAATACCGATGAATTCCTATTTCAACATTAATTGGATCCTCGCAACGCTGTGGTGTTTTGGCGTTGTGTGGCCTGCCGCTGCGGATGACGTGGTGAGTTTTCGCCGCGATGTTGCGCCGATTCTGCTAGACCATTGCGTTGCCTGCCATAACGCCAAACAAGCCGAGGGTGGCTACCGGCTAGATACGTTTGCTGAGTTCACCAAAGCGGGGGATTCCGGTATCGACCCGCTGGTCGGTCAGGCGGAGGAACATGCCGAGTTGTTGAAACGCTTGATAACAGATGATGAGTTTGAGCGGATGCCGGCGGAGAGCGCCGCGTTGGCTGAATCGCAGATTCGATTGATATCTGATTGGGTTGAAGCTGGTGCGAACTTTGATGGGGAAGACACCGGTGAGTTGTTGGCGTTTGTGGTCCCGCCTCCCCGACACCCGCCGCCGCCACCGACGTATGCACGGGCGTTGGAGGTAACAGCCTTAGCTTTTTCGCCTGATGGCTTGCACGTTGTGGGAGCCGGATACCACGAAATCCTGGTTTGGGACCTGCAAGGGAATCTGATTCGGCGGATCGAAAATATCGGCCAAAGAACGTTCGATCTCGCGTGGCACCCAGACGGAAAACGGCTCGCCGTTGCCGGTGGACAACCGGGGCGCTACGGGGAGGTGCGACTGATCGATTTTGAGAGTGGTGAAGTTCAGGCGGTGCTCGGCCGCTCGACCGACGTGGTTTGGGATGTTGCCTTTCGTCCTGGGGCAGATGAGATCGCCATTGCCTCGGCAGATAAATCGATTCGAATCTTTGATCTATCGACATTCAAAGAACAGAAGACGCTGTTGAGCCATGCCGATTGGGTGACTGCGATCGCTTGGAATGCTGACGGTACGCGGTTGCTTTCGGCCAGTCGCGATCGGTCGGCTAAAGTTTTTGATGGCGATTCGGGAGACTTGCAAGTCAGCTATGGAGGGCATGGGGCAGCCGTTCGTGGTGTGTCACTTTCATCTGATGGTAAACAGGCCTTTACCGTCGGAGGCGACAAGAAATTGCATCGCTGGAATCTTGCCGATGCCAAGAAGATCGCCGAAGTCCCCTTGGGCGGTGAAGGGTTTCGTCTGGTGCAGGCCGATGGATTATTGTGGGTTGCCTGCTCTGACCATCGATTGGTGAAGGTTGATTCGGCCAAGAACACCGTGACGGGAGAGTTAACCGGACATGCTGATTGGGTCCTGACAGTCGCGATGAATCGAGATCAAAGTTTGGTCGTGACCGGCGCGAGTGATGGAGAAATTCGATTGTGGAACGTTTCCAGCGGGAAGCTCCTTGCCAACTGGGACGCGGTGGTGCGAGAAGCTCCGTGATGGGAAAGCACTTGCCAACGCGAGGGGTTGGCAAGCAACGGCGTTTCGTTGTCGGACCGGATGCTAAAACAATGCCGTGATTGGATCACCTGTGTCGAGCAGGTTGTATGGGCGACCTTGCGAATCGCGAGCCTGCAGGTCTTGAATGCCGGTCGCATGATAGACCGTCTTGGTGATGTCCGCAGGCGTGACTGGGTGATCGGCTGGGTATTCACCGAAGCGATCGCTGGCCCCATAGGTTTGGCCGCCGCGAATCCCTCCGCCCGCCATCAAGACACTCAAGCAATGCGTCCAGTGATCGCGGCCCGCACCGGCTACACCACCCGCTCCAGCTACACCACCGGAGCGGGGATCTCCAATTTTTGGCTTGCGGCCCATCTCGCTGGTGACCAACAGCAACGTTTGGTCCAGCAAGCCGCGTTGGGCAAGGTCTTCGACGAGTGCTGAGAAAGCGCGATCGAATTCCGGTAACAGATTTTCCTTGAGACAGCCGAAGTTGTTTCCGTGCGTGTCCCACGATCCGGCGCTCTTGCATTTGTCCTTGAGCTTGTCATTGCCTTTCCAGAACACCGTTACAAAAGGGATTTCGGCCTCGACCAAGCGACGCGCCAATAGCAGGCTCATGGCGTTGACCGATTTGCCGTAACGATCGCGAATGGATTCGGGTTCGCGGCTTACATCGAATGCCGTTGTTGTTTCGGAGGCGATCAATAACTCCATCGTTCGTCGTTGATGTTGTTTCCAGATTTCAACTTTTGACGATCCTTCAAACCGTTTTCGTGCCTGATCCAGTTGGTTCAACAGTTGATGGCGCGATTGCAACTGGTCTTTTGTGACATCACCAGTGAGTGTCAAGGAAGGCGCTTGAAAGGAAAGCGGGGTCTCGACCGAACCGTTCACATAAAGCGGATCAAAATCGACCCCAAGTCGCGCCGCGAATTGTCCGGGTCTGGTGTACGGTTTTCGGCTTGGCATATGTGGCAACGTGATGGTGCTGGGCAACGCACCATGATGAGGCCGACGCGATGCGACCACGGAACCCATGAACGGCCAGTCGTCTGCGTATGGTCGCCGGTCGTTCCCCAGTGACTTGAACGTTTGGTCGGGAACGTGACCAGTCAAGTTGTAATAGTAGCCGGCGTGATGATCGTTCGTGTTGACAGTACTGCCTACCGAATTGATCACCGCCAAGTGGTGGGCCTGCTTTGACAGGAATGGCAGGTGTTCGCAGAGTTGAATCGAAGGGGCTGATGTCGCGATGGGAGAAAATGGTCCGCGATACTCGGCCGGGGCATCCGGTTTCATGTCCCATGTATCCAAGTGTGACGCGCCACCACACAAGAAAAACAAGATGACGGATTTTGCTCGACCCCCGGCTGCCACCGGTCCACCTTCCGAGGCGAGGTTGGCCCGTGAAGGTTGCGAGGATCGATCGGTGGCAGCCAAACGTGGTTGACCGAACGAGTATCCCGCTACTCCAGCAGCCGATGCGATCAAAAAAGCTCGTCGGTCCTGCGGTTGGTGTAACATCGGAATCAGAATTCCTGGTGGAAGAAAGACTTAAACTTGACCCGCCATCATACTGCAATCCCGGGCGATCTGCGGATTCAGCGGTGCTCTTGGAGGTGTTTGCCAGCACCGGCGTTTTTTATGAGCGATTGAGGATTCGCGCCCGACCAAGAACCCCGCCTGTTCATGACCCCAGCTGCTTGCGGCGACCAGTTTTAGGTGGCCAGTTTGCGGCGAATACGCTTTGATGGTGGTGTCGTTCCGGGGGTGTGCGAACCGTTGGCCCCGGAAACGATGATACCTCGGCGGTGTCGATGGCGAAATGTGAAGCTGGTTGGATCCGATTCCATCTCCGCTGGCATAAGCGCGACTCGCCCATCAGTCGAACTAAGTAATCTCAAGCTTCTCTTCAACTGCGATAGAAACACAAATGAATCAATTGAAAACTTGTCTGTTCGTTTCATTGTTCCTTTTTCCGGCGGTGCCAACGCGGGCGGGCGAACCTCCTGCGAACAGTATCTTGGCATTGCAGGATTCGTTTGACCGGACTGAGTTAGGTGACGGGTGGAGTTCAGCAAAGGGTACTTGGCGTATCGCGGACGGGGTGTTGCGGGGCAGCGAAGTCCCGGAGGAGAAACACGCGGCAGCAATTCGTCGCGTCGTTGAGTCCGAGAACGCTGTTTACGAGTTGAAGTTTCGGCTGACTGATCAAGCGAAGGCGTTTCATCTGGGGTTTGATCCGGCCCCAGGTGAATTGGAAAAGCGTGGGCACTTGTTCTCGGTCATCATCACTCCCTCAAGTTGGAAAATCCAAAAACACCTTGATAAGAATCGTCGTGAGGAAGACCCCAATGAAACCTTGGCCCAAGCCGAGACCACGTTTCAACTGGGCAAGTGGTACACGTTGCGGGTGGGGACGTGGGGCAGTTACGTGACTGCTCGAATCGACGGAAAGGGACCACTGAAAGCTTCGCATCCTACCTTTGCGGTCAAGAAGCCGACGCTGGTTTTTCGTTGCTCCGGTGATGGGATCGAAATTGATGATATCCACGTTTGGACGCAGCGATAGTCGGTCTGGTGTTTCGCTGATTGCGGGGCGAAGGCAAACTTGGTTTGCCAAGATTGGGAGAGTCGCAAGGCTTCGTTTCAGACAACGGAAGCGAGGCGTAAAACGCCACGCGATTTGGCCCGCTGCCCACCGAAGACTTCTGTTGGATAGTTGTTGGTGATCAGCTAACCGTTCGCCGATCGATAGCCTCTTTTTGCGAGGGCCTTCGTCGCCGGTCCCAAACGCGGGTAGCGGACGCAAGCTGCGCTCGTGGTGGTTGCTTGCCGACTTGCTTCCTGGTTTTGTTTTGGCGGGGGGCCGTTTGCCTGATGTTCCGGTCTACAGTCAGGCCCGGTTTCTTGGAGCCGCGCAGATTCGCCGCGAGCTACTCCGAAGAGGCTCGCGATACATCGGCTGTTTAAACCGTTGTTTCTTCGACGACGGGATTAGTTAGTGAGCCGATGCCGTCGATTTCAACCGTGACCGTATCGCCGGGTTGCAGAAACACGGGAGGCGTCCGCGCCGCACCGACACCGTGCGGAGTTCCCGTCAGAATCACTGTTCCGGGTGCGAGTCTTGTACTGCTGCTTAGGAATTCGATCAGTGTGGGAACATCAAAGATCATGTCATTGGTGTTCCAGTCTTGCATCGTTTCGCCGTTCAGAACGGTCCGTATTCCGAGCGAATTTGGATCGGTGATCTCGTCCGCGGTGACCAAGTGGGGACCCAGTGGGCAAAACGTCGCAAACATCTTGCCGCGACACCATTGACCACCACCACCGTTCTTTTGCCAGTCTCTTGCACTGACGTCATTCGCGCAGGTGTAACCCAGCACGTAATCCAATGCGTCGGCTTTCGATACATTGTGGCAGGTTTTGCCAATGATCACTGCCAATTCGCATTCGTAATCGACTCGGTCACTGCGGAGTTTGCGCGGCAGGACGATGGGATCGGCGGGGTTCTGTACCGCGCCGCTGTTTTTCAAGAATACGATCGGGTTCTCGGGGATGGGCTGCTTCCCTTCGATCGCGTGTTTTCGGTAATTCAGACCGATGCAGATAATATCGCGAGGCTCCACCGGCGCGAGCCGTTTTGAAACATCGGCATCTTGTCCCGTATCGGTTGTCCCGGAAAAGATGTCGCCCTGCAGTTGGGTGATTCGTCCGTCGGCATGTTCGTTTCCGTAATGAATGGTGCCTGCCGTATCGTTGTACCGAACGATTTTCATGTAATTCGCCTGTCTTGTGAGCTGGAAATGATTGTCATGGATGGGGGTGATTCACGTTGCCTGTTCGTCGCAAGTCGGTGCAGATTTACACTTCTTTCGGCACTGCGTAACCATCTCGTTCTGGTCGGGTCAACAATTGGTCCGCGGCTTTATCACCCACAAAGGATTCAGATTCCGGGTTGAATTTGACGGTGCGATCAACACGATAAGCGATGTTGGCCAAGTGACAGAGCGAGGAGGAGTAGTGGCCTTGTTCGATATCGGCATTCAAGTCTTCACGGCGGCGTGATCGCATCGCCAAGGCCCAGTTGCGGAAGTGCGGCAAATTTGAGATCGGGCTGCCCTCTTCGAACGCACTCGGTCCCGCTTCACGTTTTCGACCCAAGAACGTGTAGTAGCTGGAGTAATCGGGAATGATCATCGTCCCCTCGGTGCCGAGGAAGATGGTGCCGACGGGAAAATCTTTTTGCACGAATGGGTACTTGTCTCGAAATCCAGCCTCTGCGTTGGTGTACCAGTCGCGAACTTCGAACTCGATCATCTGTCCGCTTTCCCATTTCATCGAAGTCGACAATACACCGGGGGTTTCGGTGCTGCTCTGATGGACTTTTTCTTGCATGTAATTGGTGCCCACCGAAGATGCTTGGATCGGATGAGTGTCGAGTTTTAAGCCCCACCGCAAAATGTCCATTTGATGCACGCCCTGGTTTCCGATTTCACCATTGCCGTAATCCCAGATCCAATGCCAGCGACGATGTTGAAAGTTGCTGTATTCATGAACCGAAGCGGGGCCACACCAGGCGTCCCAATCAAGTCCTTCGGGGATCGGGCGTGGGGCGTGTTGGCCAAGATTGCCGCGGATCTTGTAAGCGATGCCGCGAGCAAAATAGACCTCGCCGATGATCCCGCTATGTAGTTTTTCGATCCCCTCCATGATGTTCGGTGAGGATCGGCACTGCGTTCCATGTTGCACGATGCGATCGTATTTGCGAGCCGCTTCGACCATCTTTCGACCTTCGAAGATGTTGTGCGATCCAGGCTTTTCGACATACACATCCTTCCCCGCCTGGCATCCCCAGATAGCATTGAGGGAATGCCAGTGGTTGGGCGTCGCAAACGTGACCGCATCGATTGAGCGATCATCCAACACTCGCCGCATATCGTCGTAGGTCTCGATGCGATGTCCGCTGCGGTCTCCCCAGACCTTTTCGGCAGATTTGAGTTTGGCCTCGTTGCAATCGCACACTCCTGCCAATTCGACGCCCGCGGTTGATTCCTGTTCTAGTTGGACCAGGCTTTCCGCGTGGGCGTTCGATCGTCCTCCCATGCCGACGATCGCCACGCGGATCTTGTCATTCAGATTCTGTCCACGGACAATCGCTGGGGCAGCGAAGGTAGCCGCTGTAGTCACGGCAGTTGATTTCAGCACATCACGGCGAGTTGGCAGGGTCATCACGGTTGCCTTGGTTTCAGAGATTCGACGGGGGCGGCATGCCTTGTTGTGGCAACGAATCATCATGATGCGTCACCCGCAATCAAACGTCACGGTGCTTCAACATCGCTTGCCCAGAATGCGTTAACAACATTGGTGTGAGTGTTAACGAGTGCTTTGGCAATCCGATGCTGTGGATGCAACGCATTTGCGCTGCCATTGTAGCGGAGTGAGAGTGAACATGTCTCCGGCGTGGGTTAAGATGTGTACGCGTTGTCACCCGATGCTTTCCACTCGAAGCTTTGTATTGATGCGATGGATTTTCAACTGATTCCAAGGCGTAATGCACTAACCGTTCTTGGTTCGGCCGTCGCCGCTGCATCACTCCCGGGGCGGCATCTTGTCGCTGCTGACCTCGAATCGAATACCAATGCCGCGTGTCGTTTAGGATTTAGTACGTATGGCTTGCCGGGCTACTCGCCGCGGCAAGCGGTCGAGGCGATCGCCAAGGCTGGGTTCGATGGCTTGGAATTAACCGTTACACCGGAGCGTGACGTTGCCGCCGAGAGGATGAATGCGTCCCAGCGAGACGAATTTCAAACCATGTTGGATGATCACGGTTTGGAATTGTGTTCTTTGATGGCCAATTATCGACCACTCGGTTCAATCGCTGCGCACCGCCGCGATCTGGAACGATTGAAACGTGATATCGAGCTTGCACAGGACCTTTCCTCTGGCAAGCCACCCATCATCCAAACAGTGCTGGGCGAAAAGAATTGGCAGGAGGTCAAAGAGCGTGCGGTGGAGCGGTTCGCCGATTGGTTGCAGATTTCCAAAGACAGTGGCGTGGTGGTCGCTGTGAAGCCTCATCGTGGTCATGCGATGTCGCGTCCGGATGAAGCGGCTTGGTTGATCAAACAATTGGGCAATCCTTCATCGATCCAAATGTGGTTTGATTTCAGCCACTTTCTTTTTCGGGAGATGCCGCTGAAGGATTTGATTAGTGATGCATTGCCGATTACGGCTGGGATTGCAGTGAAAGACGCGCGGCAGGATGGTCGTGCGGTTCGCTTCGAGTTGCCCGGTGAAGCTGGGACGATCAATTATCAAGAGTTATGTCAGCGTTTTTACGCCGGCGGGTTTCGCGGCTCAATTTGTGTGGAGGTGAGCTCCCAAGTTTGGAAGCGTCCCGACTATGACCCAGAAAAAGCGTTGGTAAGCAGCTATCAAGTCTTGAGCACTGCGATGAAACAAGCTGGTGTGCCACGTCCAGGGCGATGAAGCCCCCGACGGCAGATCCGTTCTCATCAATGGTGTCCTCGTGCGACCGAAATATTAGTAGGCTGAATCAAGGAGCGAAGCAACGCCGATCCGGCAAAGGAATCGTGCCGGAACTTCGCTCCGCTTGGTCCGGCCTACTTGCTGCTGCTTGATTTTAAATCGCCAGCCAGCGGCATGGTTTTTGTGCGACTTTTGGGGACAGGTTTTCTTGCGAGGATTGTGTGCCAAATGAGCCGTAAATAGAATTCCCAGTTTTGACCGGATTGCCAGATCAGCGGGGGCAACCGAGGATAGGTGCATGGACGCAGGATCATCCGAACGCGAAGCGATTGTCAAAACGAAAAATCGCAACCAGTGCTTGGAATATCGTTTTGTGCTCGATGCGGTTGGGATTCGTTCCCATTCGGTTCGTCGCGACGGTTGGTGGTGGCTGGAGGTGCGTGCGGATGACGCCAATCGAGCGCTGCTTGAATTGGATGCTTACCGAGAAGAAAACTCCGACGTGTCCGTCGGATCACAGGCTGTCTCTGCCACTTATGACTACGCGGTTGCTGGGACCGTCGTCTATGGCCTGATCTTGATTGCGATCGCAATCTTAGATGCTTACCGAGCATACGGCATCGATTGGGTTGGTGTTGGTCAGATGAATGCTGGCACGGTCCGAGATGGTGAGTGGTGGCGGTCGGCTACCGCGCTAACGCTGCACGTAGATGTCGGTCACTTGATGAGTAATCTTGTGTTCGGTGTTGTCTTTGGTTTCATGGCCGGTCGTGCCCTGGGTGGCGGTGTGGCGTGGCTGGCGATCGTGATTGCGGGAACACTTGGCAACAGCATCAACGCTTTGATTCAAGATCGAGCCCACACTTCGATAGGGGCATCGACTGCTGTTTTTTCAGCTCTCGGCTTGCTGGTGGCCAATGCCCTGCGGCATTGGGGAGACAAGTCAAGTCGCTGGATACGTTGGCGACCGTTGATCGGCGGAGTCGTGCTACTGGGATTTACCGGAGTAGGTGGCGAACGGACAGATGTCGCAGCGCACTTCACCGGATTCCTGGCTGGGCTAGCGATCGGTTGGCTGGGGTGTCGGATCAGCGGCAAAGTGCTGTCCAACGCGAACGTTCAACAGGTGGCCGGCGTCGCAGCGATTGCGATGATCGTGATCGCCTGGTGGGTGGCAACCCGGTAAACATCATCGCCGGCGCATGCTTGGGAATGACAGCCGAATTCTACATCGAATTTCTCACGGCAGATGAACTAGCTTGTTGGGAGCAGGGCAAATCTATGCGACCTCTTCTTTGCCCTTTGGCTGTGCATAAACGATTAGTGATCGTATGGCGGCGGAAATTTTAGAAGTCGCGAATCGCTTTTGGGAACGTTGCTGTGAGGGGCGAGTTTTTAGCGGGAAAATCCTAACAGTAGGGATTTCGGTAACAAGCGGTTCTTTCGAGATATTTTGAATCTTCTAACGTGAAAGAGAAAAAATTACAGCGTAATTGTTTTCTATTCTATGCCCGCGACGAAAGCTGTATCACTGTGGGAGTGTGTCTCGTTGACCAGTGAGAATTGGGGCGCCCGTGACTCACTGGATTGATTGTGTTTCGAGCGAAAATCAATCTTAGAATTCCGCTAATCCCTGGTGAAGCCGTGATTGGATATCGTCCCGAAATCGACGGGCTTCGGGCATTCGCGGTCATTCCGGTAATCCTTTTTCATATGG
>JAQWPZ010000086.1 GCA_029245125.1 Rubripirellula sp. | reverse complement strand
GTGCAAGTGGGTGGCAGCTACGGCGACGTGATCGCAGTCTTGCGACAAGCCAAAAACAAGGATTTCTTGACCGACCAATTGGCCATCGACCCGTATCCAGAGAAAGTTCGCACCTACTATCGCGACGATGAGCAAGTCGATCAGGAGTAAATGATTGACAACGGCCTGCCTCCTGTCCAATCTACAAAGGATGCGCGCTGCCTCTGCTCTCCTAATCGTTTCGTCGCTACTGTGCCTGGGATGCCCCTTGGCTGGGAATCCCTCCCTGCCGCCAGCATCTGAATCACCGCACGAAGAACCAATCGCTGAACTGGTCGAGCGAACACTCGAGCAGAATCGAGTCCAGCGTCGTTTGTCTGTGCAAACCCACGGCGCTTGGCAAATCCTGCATGGGATACTTGCCTACGGCGATCAATTCACGCTGGAAACCCCCGACGGCCCCCAGACCGCGATCGACTATTTGCTACAGGGCAAGCCGGTCGCTGGTTTTGAACCAACCCGAGGTGACCGAATCGGCGATCCGCCACGAGTGGGATTGCGGATGGAAATGCAACCTTCTACCAAAATCGGGCAGGGACACCGCGACCAGTGGCTCGCCGTGCTTTCGCAATCGGGACTAACGCCAGAGACAAAAATCGGCCCGGCTGACCCGCCTTTCACGATCGAGGACTGGGTCCGACAAGTCGAATACGACCTACCCCGCAATCTCGAACTGGAATTTAGCTGGACCCTGATCGCGCTTACCCAATACCGCGATACCAATCACCAATGGATCGCCCGTGATGGCAATTCCTACGCAGTCGAAGATCTGTTGCAATCGGAAGTCAACCAGAGCATTCCGTCAAGCGTTTGCGGCGGCACCCACCGCTTGATCGGGATTGCGGCGGCGTTGGCGAAACGCCGCGCCGAGGGCAGGCCGGTAACCGGCGTCTGGGCGGACGCAGAAATGCTCCTCGCCAATGCCGTCGAAGAAGCTCGTCAAAATCAAAATCCAGACGGTTCGTACGGCGTCGATTACCTGCACCGCCCCGGCTGGACACGCGACCTAGGTGAATCACTCGGCACGACCGGACACGTTCTCGAATTCATTGCCTTGTCGGCACCCGATCGTGTGCTCAACGAACCATGGGTCCAACGAACCGCTCGGCGGCTTTGTGGGATCCTTCAACGATGCGAAGCTGTCGATCTGGAGTGCGGCGTGCTCTACCACGCCCTGCATGGGCTACAGGAGTATCAGTCGAGAGTGAATTCTAATCCGATCACTCCTGCTTCTTAGGACAAGGTACACCTTGCGGCGAGGTAGCACCCCGGGGCCTCCTAGAGCAACGGTCTCCAGCGTCTAACCACGCCAGCATTGCCTCGCAAAATGATGCTCAGCGAGCTGCGATTTAGCTGACAGCAGTCGCCGGCCACTGACGCCGCAGTCACCTATCTCCCGCACCGCGTGCGGCCTCCACAGCAGATCTTACGCTGTGCGTGCCGGGGCCTGCCAAACAGGCAAACGAAGTTTGCTAAACTACCGGCCAGCACGCCAGACCTCACGTTGCTCGTTTTGCAACTAAAGACTCGCCCCAGCCCAATGAGAAAAGCCTGATGTCCAACAATCCTTACAACACCCCCACGCAGTCGCCTGTCAGCGCTACGCAGACCAGCACCATTCGGACCGTCGCTGTGAAGCGTATCGATATTATCTCAGCCGCCCTAATGATTGGTGGACTCTACGCCCTGCTGGGGCTACTCATCGGCGGCGTAGTTTCGCTGATGGCGGTCGCAGGTGTCGCCGCGGCGGGTGATGGCAATGCCTTGATTGGCGGTCTCGTCGGTGGCGTAGGCGCACTGATCATATTGCCCCTCGTCTATGGGGGGCTCGGATTCATCTTCGGAATCATCGGAGCCGTGCTCTACAACGTGCTGGCATCAATGATCGGCGGAATCAAGATCGACCTGCAAAGCTAGATTTAGCAAGCTGCGATACATCGGCCGAGCTTCCGCCTCGGCTTGCTTCACTGACTGGCTACCTGGAACACCAGCACCAATCTATCTTGGTCAGCCGGCCACTGCGAAGATTCCCTATCAAGCATTTTCCCCAGTGGAAGCAACTGGCCAGTGGAAGCAACTGGCCAGTGGCATCAGACGGATTGATCAGGATTGATCCACCGGTTGTCGTAAGACTAGGTCGACCTTACCGGTTCACTCGGTCGCTTCAGATTTGGCATCTGCTTCACTGGCACCCTCTTCACTGGCACCCTCTTCACTGGCATCTGCTTCAGCTTCAGTGTCACCGGCCTCGCCTTCCTCCGACTCATCAGCCTGCTTGAAGCTCAGGATCAACTTGTCGCCATCGACGCGTACGTCCTCGAGCTTATCAAGTACCTTCTTCGCGTCTGGGTCGGAGTAAGCATTCTTCGCCAAGTTTTCCGCCGCCATGGCATCGACGAACTCTGCTGGCAGTGGCTCACCTTTGAGTTCCGCGTCGACCAAAGACACGAACAGCTTGCCATTTTGCATCGACACCGACAAACCAGCGGAACCATTGAAATAGCGTCCCGATGCTCCGGGAACCCCATCCAGCGGAATACTTATATCGCCGGTGATTTCATCATTCTCAATCGTGATGAAGACTTTCCCGCTCATGTCATCCGAAGCGGTAATCAGCGCGTTGATTTCTTCCGCCGTCAACACGAGTTCCCCTTGAAGCGGTTCATCATCTTCCGCCGGCTTGAGTAAGACATCGACGCGAGCCTGAAGCTCCGCCATCTGCTCCTCGCTGTATTCAACCTTCGCGATCTCTCGCGGTTCAGCCGATGTGTATTTTTCGATCTGCCCTTTGACGAACCACCAAGTACCCACACCCGCACAAACCGCCAGCAACAACCCACCGACGATCACCGCTAGGCACCCGTAAAGGCATCCCTTTGAACCCGATTTCTGTGTTGCGTTCTCAAATTGGGGGGCGGATTCGTCAGTCACATTTGCCATGGAACAGTCCTTTTAAAAGTGCGGCAGGCTTGAGGGGATAACTTGGCTCAGGCGTAAACTCAGCTCGCCTGATAGTATGGCGAAAGTCTGACATTTTCGGGGCGCACCAAAACCCTCGGCACAAAGAAATCAAAAATTTGTGCCCGAAACTGAAGCGATTGCTGCTTCCCACGCTGACTACAGCCCGCGACGAGTCGTTCGCTTCATGCTCCGCCGCCACAGACCCAACCGACTCCCCCCAATCGACCGTCTGATTCACGGCCACCCGTTGAGTCGAGACAACGCTGGCCGCTATTCGGACGGACCATCGATATTCCATTGCCGCCCAACAAGCGATCCTTCGATCCACGGCGTTGTCGTGGGAATCCGGTCTCCACCGCCTTCACCCCTCTTACACAGCCTCCTGCAATGCACACCGGCAATTGCAATGCACACCGGCAATTGCTCGGCCACACCATCCGGTCGTGCGATTGACCGCGGTAGCGTCGACACGATTCGACAAAGTGTTGAAACCGCTCATGCAGAGTTAATCCCTCACGCAGGACTGGGTAGGCTTGACCCATCAAAAGCATCCGGCAGCAACTTTGACAACTTGGTGATCCGCTTCGATCCATCGATCACATCGACCATGATCACCGGGATGTCCAACTGGAACTCGGCCAGGAATTGTCGACAAGCGCCGCAGGGGGCGACCCCTCCGACACTCGCCACGGCAATCGCTCGCCAATGCCGGTATCCAGCGGCCACCGCGTTGACCGCTGCGACCCGTTCGGCACACAAGGTCAAGGAATAACTAGCATTTTCGACATTACAGCCAGTCAAAATCCGATCGTCGAACAGCATCAAAGCAGCCCCGACGTAGAAATGGCTGTACGGTGCATACGCCTGATCGCGAGCATCAATGGCGTGCCGCACCAGGTGTTCGATCTGATCGCTTTTTAATTCCGCATTTGACATAGTCGACCCTTCGTCGCGTTTCACCGGTTTTGTGTACTATTCCGGATCGGGAATCCCCAATCGCTCCAAAACAAGCGGCCGTGGCTCGACGCTTTGACTGCTCAAACTAAATGAATCTGCGAGAAGCTTACTGTATTGCTCGGCTTGCGTGGCCGAACAATGCAGTGTCATCACCGGCTGGGATTTTTCGAAGAAATCGCCAATGCGACCGTGAACTCGAATTCCAACCTGATGGTCAATCCGATCTCCCACCTTACGCCGCCCCCCCCCGAGACAGACGACTGCGTCACCAATCGCAGCGCAATCAAAGTGGCTTAGGTAGCCCTGCTGGGGAGCCAGAATCGGGTGCGTGGCAGCGAGTGGTAGAGTGCCTGTCAGCTTCCCCCCTTGCGCCACCACCATCCGCTCAAACCGCTCCATCGCCAAACCGCTGTCTAGGCGTTGCGCCAGTATCGACCGGGCACTTTCCAAATCATTGGCAACTTTCGTCCGAACCAACAGGTCCGCACACAATTCGATGGTCAAATCTCGGACGGCTCCGCTTGCGCCTTGCAAAACCTCCACCGACTCATTGACCTCAATCGCATTGCCGACCGCTTCGCCGAGCGGTTGGTCCATATCGGTCAGCCAAGCGGTGGTCGGCAACCCCGCCTCGCCACCCACTCGAACAAGCGACTTCGCCAGCTCCAACGCTCGCTCCGGTGTTTTCATGAAACCGGCATGGCCAACTTTCACATCCATCACCAAGGCATCCAAGTTGGCGGCCAATTTCTTGCTCAAAATAGACGCAGTAATCAGCGGGACCGATTCCACTGTCCCGGTCACGTCGCGCAGGGCATAAAGCTTCTGGTCGGCCGGAGCGATGTGTTCGGTGGCACTAGCAATGAACGCACCACAGTCAGCGAGGATGCGATCCAATTGATCCGCCTCAAATTGGGTCTGAAATCCGGCGATCGATTCCAATTTGTCGAGCGTACCGCCGGTCGACCCCAACCCCCGGCCGCTGATCATCGGCACATCCAGATCACAAACAGCCAGCAATGGCGCTAAGATCAAGGAAACCTTATCCCCCAAACCGCCGGTGCTGTGTTTATCAACCCGCGGTCGTTCCGCTTTCAACGGATCCCCCCGATCGGGACGCTGCAATAACTTTCCACTGCCAAGCATCGCACGAGTCAGCGTGGCGGTTTCCACAGGATCCATGCCTCGGATCGCCACTGCCATCGCAAACGCCGACATCTGGTACTCCGTCACATCGCCACGGCAATAAGCGTCAATCAGATATTCGATTTCATCCTGCTGCAGGGTGCCGCCATCGCGTTTTTTTCTCAACAAGGTCGTGACAAGCATTGTAGATCAGGTTCTTTCCAAGGTCGGCGGTGCAGCAATCAAGCGAAAGCGGGTAAACGGCTGAGACTCAGTTTTCCGGTCGTCGAACGGTTTTCGGGAGCGTTAGTAGCAAGCCAAACTTCGCGAAGCCCAAACTAGCGGCAGGCAAATGCCAACGAATAAGTAATGCCAACGAATAAGTGCTGGCGACGGCTTAGGTTATGCTCAGCTTGAAAACAATTCAGCTTGAAACCAGTTCAGCTTGAAACCAGTGCTTGCGAATTACAGCGCGAAAAGATTTTCCGTGGGAGGAACGGAGCCTCCGACTGGAGGGCCGGTACAATCAAGCTGGTGACCGTTATATTGGATTCTTCATCCGAATGCGATCGACCGCCTTACGAACCGCCGTCATGAGTCGACGACGGCCTCGAGAATCTTCGCGAAAACAGCTCCATAATGAACAAGATGATCTTCCCAATCGCCCCTTGCACCCGCCTTTTCACCATCGGGACATTGGCGTTGCTGTTCAATACCATGACCGCTCGAGAGAGTTTGGCTCAGGAGCAGGTCGTGGAGAGTCAGCAAACAGTGCCCGCCACCTCTGAACAAACTTCTGCCGGCGACGAAGCCACCGTCTCCGAAGTCACTATTCATGCCCGGGCCTTATCGCGAGCGTTTCGGCGTGCCGCTCGAATCGCGACCCCGTCGGTCGTCACGATTCTCTCCTACGGCCAAAACGTCGCCCCCGAGCAGGGTGAGTCGGCCGATGAATCGAAAAAGCCCGATGACGGATCCAACGACCGGCAACTGTCAGGCCTTGGCAGCGGAGTCATCGTTAGCAGCGACGGGATGGTGATCACCAACAATCACGTGATCCGTGGGGCCAAACGAGTGGTGATTCAATTAGCTGACGAAACCGAAATCGAAGCGACCGAGGTTCGCGGGGATGCGGACAGCGATGTGGCAACCCTTCGGATTACGCGAGACGAGCCTTTCGATTTTGCGCCGCTGGGAGATTCCAACGCGATGGAAATCGGCGATTGGGTCTTAGCAATCGGCAGCCCGTTTCGACTCGAGGCGACCGTCAGTGCAGGCATCATCAGCGCCAAGGATCGAACGCTGAAACGGATTAACCGTGGACGATTGATCCAAACCGACGCCGCCATCAATCCTGGAAACTCAGGGGGCCCGCTGATCAATTTGGATGGACAAGTGGTTGGCATTAGCACCGCAATTGCGACGCGAAATGGTGGCTACCAAGGCATCGGATTTGTGATTCCGATCAATCAAGCCAAGTGGATCGCCGATGAACTCGCTCAGCACGGATCGGTCCGACGTGCAGCCATCGGAATTCGAATGGCCGAATTGAACCCCAAAATCGCTGGCCGCTTTGACCTGCCGATCCGCTTAGGCGTCCTGGCTTACCAAGTGATTGAGAACTCGGCCGCCGAACGGGGCGGGATCAAACCCTTGGACGTGATCCTCGAATTTGCTGGGGAACGTGTCCGCGATCCCGGCAGCTTGCAAGAAGCAATCGAACGCTTGCCCGTCGGATCGAAACAAAAGGTAAAAGTGCTCCGCAAAGGTGAAGAAGTAGAACTGGAAGTCGAACTTGCCAGCATCGAAGACCCCACAATGCAATCGAAGTAAGCGATCACCCGAAATCACCCGTTGGAAGTCAAACGAGACCCAGCGTGTGCAACTGATCCCAGCGTGTGCAACGAGACCCAGCGTGTGCATTTGATCCCAACGCTTGCATTTGATCCCAGCGTCCCGCTTGTCCGACGCTTGCCAAACGAAACGGCGTTCAAACCTCGATTCGTTCCCGAACGAATCGAGGGTCTGGGTCGCCTTTCCCTTTTTTGTCGCACTTGAAGTACTCGCTGAGGTACCGAGTCGGCATCTTCTTTTCGGGCACTTTGAACCGATCGCCTTTTTGCAGCACCGGCCGGTACTCATCCATGCGACCGAACTGTCGCGTCCCGGCAGCCTGGCAAGGGAACCAGTGTCCGTTCCCTTCAGCGTCTTCGAGATAGAACTCGGGGTAACAATGATCGGGAATCCAAACCATTCGCGCCGGGATGCGAGCGTTGCGACAGAGGGCGACAAACAGACTTGTCATCTCCTCACAATCGCCCGTGCCGTCCTTCAACGCATCGGATGCATTTTTCAACGATCCTTCGACATACTCAACTTCTTCGCGAACAAAATCATAAATCGATTCAACTCGCTCCCAATCAGATGAAACTTCCACTTCAGCCAACTCGCGGGAGGCCGCTTTTATCCGCCTGTCCGTTGCATCGATATAAGGGCTGTTCCCCATGAACATCCTGAGGCCTCGACTGGGGCGTTTCGGAATCACGAAAGAATCAGTCAGATCGGGTCCCAAAATCCGCGATCTCTCCACTTGCAGCGTGAATGTAACCTCTGCGGTAGAACCTGCCGGTACGCGAGGCATCGTGAGCACAATCTGCCGAGCACCGGTTGGCAAGTCACGTGATTTCCAGGCATTGACCAGCGGGCTAATCTGCTGCCCCGTCACAGTCACTTTTTGTTCCGGCCAATCAATCGGAACCACAAATGTCGCCAAAACATTGGTACACGTGACCGGCGTATCCAACACCAATCCGATCCGCCAATTCTGAATCTGTGGTGATTGATATTGCAACACCGTGTTCGCCGACGGATCGACTGAATCTTGTGCCCCGACTCGGTCCGCCCAACGGAACCCAGCAAAAGAGACAACCGAAGTGGCCACGAACTGGCGTCGTGTCGAGCGACTCGTTGATCGAAGATGAAGCATAGGGATGCAGCCAATTGCTGAACGAAGAGATAGACCCTGTACCGAAACGGCCGGAGCACATCAGTGCAAAGCACAATCAATGCTCCGGCCGTCACTCGCTACCAGTAACACCAGTTTAATCGGCTGCCTGTTACCCGACTGCCAAATCCACCGGCCAATCAAAAATGAAATCGAAGCCAATTAGCTCGATGGTTGTTCCCAAATGATCTGTGCGCCGTCAGTGTCAAATCGCCGCGCTGAAAAACCGTCCCCTTGAATCACCGTGCCATTTTCGATGATCTGCCCCGATTGCATCGTGTATGGATCAGCACCAATTGAGGTCGTTCCGCAACCACAGTCGCCCATCGAATCTGAACCGTAACAGGAATAGCAGGGTGCATTCTGATAAGCCATCGATGGTGCATACTGCTGAGGAGCAGGCTGACGCTTGTGGCTGAACCAGTCTTTCAGAAAGCAACTCTTCCGCGGTTGCTGGGGAGCGGGTTGGCTTTGGCAAGGATAACCTTGACAAGGCATCGGGTTGCAGCAGGGCGATTGCCCCTGATAAGTAACCTGCCCTTGATAAGGTGCAACCGTTTGCATCGGTGCCGGCGTTTGCATTGGCACCTGCTGAACGGGAACCTGCTGCATTGGCACCTGCTGCATTGGCACCTGCTGAACGGGAGCAGTGGCGACCGGCTGCATATAAGGCTGTGGCGCTGCGTACGTCGCTGGCGCCGCTACTGCGGTATTACCGCTTCGGCACAGACCGCAGCGGGCTCCACGTCCGAAAAACATTTTGCTCATGTTACAGCAACCAGAGCTAACCGTTAGAAGTGTCGTAAACAACACCACCGAGAAAATGCGGGTGTTCATTTTAAATTCCTTGATCTGCATAGCGAGCGTATTCGGTGATCTCGATTGCGAGACCAAACAAAATTACGTTGCTCGATGTGGTGTGCAAACGCAACAACGTGTTTTTTCAGCAACAATGTGTTGACCTCGCACATCAACCTGCCTCACACCTACCGACACCCAGCGATGCCAATTCCGATGCCGCCCCGACACTACCTTCCTGTGATCTTTTCGATCATGGCGGTAATCACGGCAGGCCAAACTCACTTGTACGGCGATGCCAACCACGAGCGACTGTGCGAATGCGTCACGGCTTGCAAATGCAGCGTGGCAGAGAATCAAGCCCCTGAGATTAACCAACAGCCTTGTTGCGAAGATTCAAATGATCGCCTCTGGAGCATCAGCACACGGGGTATCACCGCGAATGCATGCCAGGCAAATCTTGAACAACCCGATCTGAGGGTTTCTCGCTTGAGCATGAACGGTTGCGGCACTCGCTCTGATCTCGATCAATACACCGAACAACTGGGGCAGTCGCGACAAGTCATCGTTTACGTGCACGGAAATCGAATGAGTTCGAGTGATGCCATTCGCCGTGGTCTGCAGGTCTATCGCAAGACGCGAGGTTGCTCGCAATGGGAAGGGGTCGACTGGGTAATCTGGAGCTGGCCAAGCGATAAAGAGGGGATCTTGATCCACGACGCCCGACGCAAATTTCGCCGATTGGACGCCCAAGGCTTGTATTTATCGTGGTTGCTTCGCAAACACGCATCTGCCGATACGCCGACGACACTGATTGGATACAGCTTCGGGGGGCGTGTGATCACCGGGGCATTGCATGCATTGAGTGGCGGCAGACTCGGGGGAAGATCAATCCCTGGCGAACCGACAACCGGAATGCTGTTTCGGTGTGGATTGGTAGCACCAGCATTAGAGAGACTCGCGTTGACGCAACGCGGAGTCCACTCAAAGGCCACAAAGAATCTTGAAAAAATGGTTCTGCTGTACAATCGACGCGATGCGGTGTTGAAACGATTCTGGTTGTTGAACCGGGTTCGCGGAACGATGGCTCTCGGGTACAGTGGTCCGGCTTCTTTTGCAGCACGATTTGATGGCAGCAAACTTAAGGTGCTCTCACGCGACTGCTCGTCCTCGGTTGGAATCAATCATGCCGAACTTGACTATTACAACTCTGCTTGTAGCGCCGGCCCTGAAATGGCAGCCCTGATCAATGATGCAATGCAACCCGAATGAGTCAGAGTCAACACCACAGCGAATAAGCTTCGCCGACGGATGCTGGCTGCCACACGATAAGATTTCGATCAACGTCGAAGACACTGGGATTCGCCAAGGCGTGGTCGCGGTGGAACGTTTGCGGACTTATCACCAGCAATTGTTCTCGATCGACCGGCACCTGGATCGCTGGCGACGAACAACCGAGACGCTGGCGATTGAAGGACTACCACCCCGAGCTGAGATCGCTGGGTTGATGTCTGAATTGCTGGAACGAAACTCTGAGTGGGTTCGAAGCCAGGGCGATGTCGGGATCACAATGCTCGCAACCCCGGGAATCGCAGCAAGCAATGCGACCCTGCTGCTCCACTTGAATCCGCTCCATCACGAGCAGATCGAGCAACGGCAACACCTGGGTCAACCACTATTCATCACGCCGGTAGTCCAGCCCGACAGTTTGTCGTGGCCCCGCGGCATCAAAACGCGTGCGCGGATTCATTATTACTTGGCTGATCGCCATGCTCGCAGCCAAGACCCCGATTCAGTCGGTGTCTTACTCGATCAAGATGGCAGCATCACCGAAACCAGCATTGCCAACCTGGCGATCGTAAAATCCGGACAAATCCTGTCCCCCCCCACCGATCGCGTGCTCGGCGGCATCACGCAAACCATCGTCGAAACGGTAGCCGAGCGACTCTCGCTGCCCTGGCAAAAGCAACCGATCTCACCAGACGAACTAACCAGTGCTGACGAAGTGTTATTGATGGGGACTGATGGCGGTGTGTGGTTTGCGAATTCGGTCGACGGAACTCCCATCAGTGATGGCAAACCAGGCCAGATCTTGCTGCAACTGCAGGCGGAACTCGACGCGTTGGTCAAGGCCAGCCAATCGGCTAAATGAATCAACAAAAATCCAAATCTGCCATGATCGCGGTGGTTAACGGATAGAACCGAAACTCTGGTCGAAGCGGTACGGCAACGAAACTTCCCCACGATTCCCGTGGCTGTCACCATCTGAGACCGCGCGGATGAAGTCAAAATGCTTTAAGCTATTGGCTTTCACTTCCTCCGTTTATCCGGGAGCTACCAACGTGTTGCGTTTTCGTTCGCTTGCTAACACCTTGGCTTGTTTGTGCCTCGCAGTGATTTTCACCGGTTGCGGATCGTCGTCAGATCCTTCCTCGTCAACGGCATCCTCAGGTGGTGGTTCCAAAGATTCACTTCGGATCGCTGTTATCCCGAAAGGCACAAGCCACGAGTTTTGGAAGTCGGTGCACTTCGGTGCGAAGCAGGCAGCGCAAGAAATCGGCAATGTCGAAATCATTTGGCGAGGCCCAGTTGTCGAAAGTGACACCGGCAGCCAGATCGAAGTTGTCAAGAGCATGATCACGCTGCAAGTGGACGGCGTTGCCCTCGCGCCGAATCAAAAAGGCGGTTTGGTCGATGTCGTCGAAGAAGCCATCAGCGAAGATATCCCCGTCGTGATTTTCGACAGCGGTTTAGACGAAGGTCCTGAGATCGTTAGTTACGTCGCGACGGACAACTACAAAGGTGGACAATTAGCTGCGACTCAGATGGCCGAAGCCATTGGTGCCAAAGGCAATGTGATTCTACTTCGCTATCTCGCTGGCAGCGAAAGCACCGAACAAAGAGAGCAGGGGTTCCTGGATAAGATTGCCGAGTACACCGACATCACCGTCGTCTCTTCCGACCAACGTGGCGGCGAAAATGCAACCAAGGCAAAAGAAAAAGTTGACCAGCTGCTGCAGATTCATGGTGAAAACTTAGCCGGCATCTTTGCGGTGTGTGAACCAAACGCGAATGGAGCACTCGAATCGCTGCGCAATGCCGGAGTGAATGACAAAGTTAAGTTAATTGCCTTTGATCCGAGCGATGCATTGATCGAGGCGTTGGGTGATGGTTCATGCAGTGGCATCGTACTGCAGGACCCAGTCCAAATGGGTTACCAAGCCGTCATGACTTTGGCAGACGCAATCAAAGGTGAACCATCCGAAGCGTTCATTTCAACCGGCGAATCCGTAGCGACACCAGACAATATGGATGACGACGAAATCAAGGGATTGCTGAACCCCGAAATTATCGAATAGGCGATCAGGTCGGATGACAGCACCTCTGTTGGAAATGAGCGGGATCAGCAAACGGTTTGGTCCCACTCTCGCGTTAAGTGATGTTTCGCTGTCAGTTTTCGGCGGCGAGATCCTTGCATTGATTGGCGAAAATGGCGCCGGCAAGAGCACGCTGCTAAAAATACTCAGCGGCGCTCATTACGCAGACACCGGCTCGATGCAGATCGACGGCCAGTCGTACCGACCGCAAGGTCCTCACGACGCCCGAGAACTGGGTGTCGCGATGATTTACCAAGAGCTAAATCTCGCGCCCGATCTCAGCGTCGAAGACAACATTTTGCTGGGACACCCAGGAAGCGGGGGTGGATTGCTGCTGCGGCGCAAACAACGAGCCAAGGTCCGACAAGCATTGGATGCCGTCGGACTCGAGGATTTGGATCCACGTGCCATTGTTGGCCAGCAATCGGTGGCAACTCAACAACTGCTTGAAATCTCGCGCGCCCTGGCCAGTGAAGCTCGAATCATCCTCTTCGATGAACCGACCAGCTCACTGCCGCAAAAAGACGTCGCTCGACTGTTCGAAATTATCGAGCGCTTACGCCAGCAGGGCATCGGCATCGTCTACATCAGCCACTTTCTGGAGGAGATCCGCGAAGTAGCTGACACCTACAGCGTCTTGCGCGACGGAAACAATGTTGGTAGCGGCAAGATCGATGACGTATCTGATGGCCAGATCGTCTCGCTGATGGTGGGGCGAGATGTCGATGACCTCTATCCATCAGTCCCCCATCAGCCGGGGGAGACCTGGGTCGACATCGATCAACTTTGCGGATCACCCTATCCCAACAACGTGAGCCTATCGCTTCGACGCGGCGAGATCTTTGGTATCGCAGGGTTGGTTGGTGCAGGACGAACCGAATTGCTTCGCAGTATTTTTGGACTCGACCATATCGATGGAGGAGTTGTGACGATTGATGGTCACAACATCGCCGCCAATGTCCGAGCTCGCATGAAAGCTGGATTCGGACTTCTATCCGAAGACCGCAAATCCGAAGGTTTGGCCCAAGACCTATCGATCATTGAAAATCTAACACTTGGTGGATTGAATCAATACACAACATGCGGCGTGATTGATTTGAAACAACGTGAAAAGAATGCCCTCCGCTGGATGCAACAAGTCGAAGTCAAGGCTCACTCGGGGCACCAATCAATCTCCGAGCTATCCGGCGGCAATCAGCAAAAAGTCGCAATCGCGAGGATTCTCCATCAACAAGCCGACATTTTATTGATGGACGAACCCACCAAGGGAATCGACGTGGGTACGAAGGCTGAGATTTACCGAGTGATGGGCTCGCTGGCCGCAGAAGGAAAGACGGTCGTCTTCGTTAGCTCCTATCTGCCCGAATTATTATCCGTTTGCGACCGTATTGGCGTGATGTCTCGCGGCAAACTGCAAGAGGTGCGAGATGCATCAAGATGGACCGAGGACGACGTGATGGCGGCAGCAATAGCGATTGAAGATAACATTCCACTCAACCATTGAACTGACCAAGATGCTGAACAAAATCTTTCGATCTCAACTCGGCCCATTGTTTGCCCTGTTGTGTATCGTCGTCATGTTTGCAATTGCAGATCGCAACTGGAGTGTGGGAAATTTCCTCTCCTGGGGAAACATTCGAATCATGGCGAATGGTGCGGCGCTCATTGCCGTGCCTGCTTTTGGAATGACGCTTATCATCATCGCGGCGGGAATTGACCTTTCCGCGGGCACGGCATTGACGTTGTGTGGGACCGTTCTCGCTGTGCAACTAAACAACTCGGAAGTCGCCGTCGGAGATCCTGGATTTGCTTCGATGATGGCGACTGCATTGGTCCTGATGATCTTGACTGGCTGCGCCTGTGGCTTGGCCAATGGAGCGTTGATCAGTGCCACCAAAGTGGTCCCCTTCATTGTGACGCTGGGAACCATGACGATTTTTCTTGGTATCGGTCAAATCATCTCCGGTGAATCGACGGTTGGGCCTCCCAGAGGAAATATCCCAGAGTGGCTGAAGCAACTGAATGTGACTGGAAAAAATGGTGATTACCTAATCGATGGACTGATGATTCCAACCAGCGTTTTGATCGCGTGCATCCTCGCCATCCTCGTCGGGCTTTTGATGCGGTACACCGTTTTCGGAAGAAATGTGTTCGCACTTGGCTCGAGCGAATCAACTGCACGGCTTTGCGGCATCAATGTTCCACTCACGATCCTATCGGTTTACACGCTTGCAGGTCTCTTTTTTGCAATCGGAGGCTTGCTCTACTTTGCCGAAGTCAAAGTCGCAAACCCGAGCGACGGGACCGGCAAAGAGCTCGAGATCATCGCCGCGGTCGTCCTTGGCGGCGGCAGCCTAAGTGGTGGCCGCGGGTCAATCCTGGGAACCATCTTTGGTGCTCTCATCATTATCGTGATTCGCAATGGATGCACGCTACTATCGATCCCAAACACCTACACTCACATCATCATTGGGGGAATTATTATCATCGCCGTGATTGTCGATCAGCTGCGTCACGGTTCCCCGGAATGGTTTTTCCATTTGATTCGCAAAACATAAACACAACGAGAAATTCGATGGAGTTCGTCGCCGAGAACTCACTGGGCCAACCCCTCTGAAACACCCATGCTCTCAGAAACATCGATGCTCTCCAAAATGCCAAGAAGCGACCAACTTGGACGAATTCAGTAGAATACGGACGAAGTGACTCAATCTCCAATTTCTTCATTAAGAGTTTCGCGATAGGAGAAAAACGATGTTTTCAATTGCCAACTCTTATCGATTGATCGGGCTGCTGTTCTGGGTAGGAATATTCGCTTGCACCGCGATCGTGAATCGATCGCGTCAACCTGCTGAAATCTCCGATCCACCGATCAAGCTAAGCGAGTACTTCTTTACCACTCCTGTGCAATTTGAAGCGGTTGATGTTTCCCGCGTGCTTCGCTCAGGTGATCCTGTTTTCCAACAAGACACCCACGGTCAATGGACACAGATCGGTCATGTGGAAACACTCGACGACGCAACTCAGGGTGCTGTCAATGTCACGTGGTACGCGGATTCATCCCCCGATGGCTTTTCACTCGTTAGCCATTACAGCCGTGGCAGCATGGAAGAAGTGATCGCGACGATGCTGCCCGAAGCAAAACGCCAGCAAATCCAACGACGCTTGGCAGATGTCCTCAAAGCCCACGGCGAAGAACTGAGCGGCGCCTTCACACCCTTGGTTCAAGATAGCTTGCGTCAATCGATGCCACTGATCGAGAACGAATTCCGCAAGTCGGTGGAACGTCATCGCGGGGAAGTCGACCAACTCGCTGGACGCTGGAATGACGAGGTGGTCAAGGATCGCTTGATTCCGATGGCCCGCAGAGAAATTTTGCCGATCGTTCGTAAGCATGGCGCGCCAACCGCTGAACGAATGGGCAGAGAATTATGGGATCGCGCCTCGGTGTGGCGATTCGGTTGGCGAATTGTTTATGACCGATCACCGCTGCCAGAGAAAAACCTCGTGCAGGAAGAGTGGGATCGGTTTGTCGAAGATGAAGCGGTACCCGTCTTTGATGAACACATGGATGAGATCGTTGTCAGTGTCCAGCGAATCCTCAGTGATGTCGCCGCAAATCCTTCCGTCCGAGGTGAACTATCGGCGGTGAGTTCTGAATTGGTGAATGATCCAGAAGCACGTGAATTAGTACGAACGGTGCTCAAAGAAACCTTGGTCGAGAACGAACGCTTGAGACAGGCTTGGCGCGACGTCTGGACCAGCCCCGAGGCGCAAGCCGCATTGACCATGGCGGCCGATCGCTTGGAACCCGTGGTCCGCGGCATCGGCGACGATCTGTTTGGAACAGAAGAAGGTGGAATCGATCCAAACTTTGCCCGTGTGCTGAGAAATCAAATCCTTGGTAAAGATCGCCGCTGGGTAACCACAACACCACAGCGTTCAACCGCGGACGAAACAACGAACCGCACCATCACAAGGGCCACGGATTTCATGGCGTACCCGCTGGTATATATGGCCGACCGGGACACGACAGGAGATCCGACCCCATGAGCGATTCGGATCCCAGTCAATCGTGCTGGCTACGCCTATCGAAATTGCATATCCAAGCCGGCTCCAAGGAGTTGCTGTCCGATACTTCGGTCACGATTCCCGCTGGCAAGATCACCGTCATCGTTGGGGGCAGCGGCGCGGGAAAATCAGTTCTACTGCGGACACTCGCAGGACTCATCCCGCCGTCGGGAGAGTCGCTTTCCTGGTCGGGTCAAATCGAAGTGGGACGCGATTCAGCACCACAACAAGGCCCCAATCACATTGGCATCGTGTTCCAGCAGTTTGCGTTATTCGACGAACTGTCACCCTTAGAAAATGTTCAATTTGCTATCGACCACCGTAGCGATCGGTCGCGGCCGGTTCCCCAAACGGCAAAGCAGTGGCTGGAAGAACTTGGGGTACCATCGAACACACGGGTTTCGGGATTAAGCGGAGGCCAAAAACAACGACTCGCGATTGCCCGCACGCTCGCCGGTGATCCAGATGTTGTCCTGTATGATGAGCCAACCTCCGGATTGGATGCAGCCAGCGGCGGGAAAGTCGCCGAACTGATTCGCCAAACCCATCATGCCCACCAACGCACGAGCGTAGTTGTTACTCACGATTATGAAACGTTGATTCCGATCGCAGACGAGGTCCTGCTACTGAACTCGGAAACCAAGGAACTAAACTTTGTTCCCCGGGACCAGTGGCCTCAAATCCCGGAGCGAATGGTGCCGGTCGCATTGGAACCGTCCGAAGTGATCGCGCCGAGCCACTGGTCGAGGGCTGCCAAGTTAGGCGATCAGTTTTTGAGCACGAGCGGGCACGCAGTCGTGGCGGCTGCTCGCTTACCGTTCGACCTGCTGCCTCGTTTCCCACGCATCCGTTGGGGAGCGAGATTTTTCGCTCATTACTTACGACTTGTCGGTGGTCCTTCTGCTTGGATCTATTTGCTGCTGGCAGGACTGATCACAGGATTCACCGCGACCTACTTCACGTTTCGGTTTTTGCCATTCCGGCTTTACACCCAACCTTTGCTGATCGACGAATTACTGGCATCCATCGGCTTCGCACTCTACCGCGTTTTGGTTCCCGTCCTCGCCACCATCTTGGTTGCCGCCCGCTGTGGAGCTGCTGTCGCCGCCGACGTTGGGGTCAAACAATATGGTGGGCAAATCGACGCGTTGCACACGCTGGGAGTGAAACCGCGGGCCTACTTACTGGTTCCAATTGTGATGGCGTTCGTGGTAGCGACACCAATTCTGGAATGGCTCTCTTACGAGGCTGCCCGAGCGATCAGCTTGGTCACTTTCAATGCCACACACCCGACCATCGGACCCTATTTCTGGCAACTACACTTCGAACGGAACCTGATGGCCGATGGTAGTGGCTGGCCACTGGGCTGGAGCTGGGTATTACTGAAGAACATTGCCTGTGGTGTCGGGACAGCGGCAATCGGTTACTATCGAGGCGCAGCGGCCAAACATTCAGCCAGCGACGTGAGCAATGCAATCACATCGACGGTGCTCTGGACGACGCTCTATGTGTTGGTTGTGCATTTCGTTGTCGCATTGATGGAATTCTGATCAACTCGAAAGCGTTACCCAACCCGCTAAACAAACAAGCATCAAACGCTTAGCAATCCGAATCCGACCGCCCACCCAAAGGAACCTCATCTGTGGATAAAAAAGCGAAGAAACGGCTCGATGTCATCAACAAAAAACTCTCAACGCTACGGGTTCAATTGGCAGGCTCGAAAGCTCAAGCCGATGACTTGGCCGAGCTGAAGCAATTCGAGGACGACATCGCCAAGCTGGAAGCAGAAGCTAAAGAACTGAAGTCATCCTGATCCCATCTGGGGAAGCGACTGTTCCTATCCAGGTGAGTCACCACCCCAACCGGGTACGCTACTTGTCCAATGCAGTTCGTCACCCGAAACGGGATCGAATACGGTCAAGCCGGCAGCGTGCAAACACATCGGTGGATCGTCGATCCCTAATGTTTGCCAGGCCGCAATTTTCTTCTCCGGCAGATAACTCGGGTCGCCCAGTACGGGGTGGCCGATCGACCAAAGATGAATCCGGATCTGGTTGGTGCGACCAGTGATCGGTTTCGCTTCCAACAGCGTGGTATTGTCGTCAAGGAACTTGATAACGCGAAACTCGGTGCGAGCCTGCTTGCCGTCAATCGGATCGACATCACGCGTCCCCCCCTCACGCCGGCGTGAACTGATCGGCACATCACAGCTAAACTCATTCCATTCAGGAACCCCGTAGCAGCGAACGAGGTACCGCTTTCGCACCACACTCGATTCGAACTGCTTGGCCATGATTGCGGCCACCTCCGCATTCCGCGCAATCAGAACCAAACCGCTGGTGTTGGCATCCAACCGATGAACCAGCTTCAAACGCTCTTTCGGATAGACCAGTCGCAAAAACGAAATCAGGGTATTGCGTTCAAACCGGCCGGATGGATGGATCGGCAGCGGAGCCGGTTTTTCGATCACGATTAGATTTTCATCTTCCGCCGCGATCACGACTTGGGCGTTGACCTCCGGTTCGACCGTATCGGGAAACGCATGCTCGAACTCTTCGCCACCCCGCACAAGGGTCATCGGGTCAGCAGGCACGCCGCGTTTTCGTATATGACCCTGTGAAAACCAATCACACCAAGTCTGTCGCGAGACGTGCGGATGTTGTTCACAAACGCAGTCGATCAAATCCCAACGGTCCAAACGGCCAGGAATCCGAATCGGGCGGATATTCTCGTACGGCTGACTGCCGGGCAGCGGGGTGATTCGTCGCCGCAGCAGTTCGTTGCGTTGCTGCAAAGAAGAATTCATTTGTGGCGTCTCAACGACTGAAATGATAGAAAAACGAATCGTGACGACAGCATTTTGGATTGGACCATCGCTTTTACAAATCCAGCCTACGCTATTTTCTCATTGATCGCGATCAATGAGAACGCGGCCGATCCAGCAACCCGTTCCGGCGACTAACTCCATCCCCCCTCCGTTGCACCCCATGAATCGGCAACGGCCATTCGCCAACATCTCAAGGAGACGTGTCGCCACCATGAAGGATCCCGATCGCCAACAGCAGCGTCAATCTTTCGTCAATCAGCAGTTGGCGAGTCGCGACATCCGTGACCCTCAGGTTCTCGCAGCGATGGGACGAGTCGCGCGGCATGAGTTCGTGCAGCCGCAGCATCAATCGAAAGCGTACGATGATTGTCCGCTCCCGATTGGCCATCACCAAACGATCTCACAACCTTACATCGTCGCCTTGATGACACAGCTTGTCGCACCGCGAGCAAATTCGGTCGCACTCGACGTCGGATCTGGATCGGGATACCAAGCCGCCGTACTAGCCGAGATTGTCAGCAAAGTTTACAGCATCGAAATTGTCGACACCCTGGCCCACCAAGCGAGTATGCGGCTTCAACGACTCGACTATCAAAATACTGAAGTGCGAGCAGGCGATGGATACCAGGGTTGGCCTGACCGAGCGCCGTTTGACGTCATTATTCTGGCAGCTGCTCCAAATCACGTTCCGCCGCCTCTAATCGAACAACTCAAACCGGGTGGTAAATTGGTCTTGCCAGTCGGCGATCAACGGCAAGTTTTGATGTTGATCGAGAAGCATTCCGACGGCAGTCTTCAAGAGCAAGCGATTATCCCGGTCGTTTTTGTCCCGATGACCGGCCCCTCACTGTCGTAACCCGACCTTCATTCAACGAATGAAATTGGTCGTCACGAAGTCCTGACGGCTTCGTTTTGGCTACACTATGGTCATGGGATATCCGCTGCGCACCTTCATCGTTTTGCTCACGTGTTTCGCTTCCACCGGTGCGTGGGCCGAAGAGATCGATTTCGCACGTGACATCCGCCCGATCCTGTCAGAAAACTGCTCTTTTTGCCACGGGCCGGATGAGGAAACCCGAGAAGCCGATTTGCGACTGGACACCGAAACCGGCGCCGCCGAGGTCATCGAACCGAACGACAGCGAAGCGAGTGAACTGTATCGCCGCCTGATCACTGACGACATCGACGAATTGATGCCGCCACCCGAATCCAATCGTCAACTTTCAAAACGCGAAATTCGATTAATCCGCAGCTGGATCGAATCGGGCGCAACCTGGGAACAACATTGGTCGTTCCAATCAATCCGCGAATTGGAGGTCCCCGCGGTCGCAGTTACCGATCATGCGGTAATCCGAAATCCGATCGACTCGTTTGTCCAACAGAAACTAGCAGCCCAAGGCATCTCACCCTCGCCGGAGGCATCACGATCGACGTTGATCCGTCGTTTGTCACTCGACCTGACTGGGCTGCCACCGACACCTGAACAGGTTGCGACTTTCCTAGCCGATTCACGGCCCGATGCCTACGAACGCTTGGTCGACCAATTACTTGATTCACCCGCTTACGGAATCCGCATGGCATGGCCGTGGCTCGACGCCGCACGTTACGCCGACACCAATGGATACCAGGGGGATCGCGAACGCACGATGTGGCCGTGGCGAGATTGGGTCGTCAACGCATTCAACAACAACTTGCCATTTGATCAATTTACAACCTGGCAACTCGCTGGCGACCTACTTCCTGATGCCACCCCGCAACAAAAGCTGGCAACCGGTTTTTGTCGCAACCATATGATCAACGGTGAGGGCGGCAGGATCCCTGAAGAAAACCGAGTCGAATATGTCATGGACATGTCCGAAACGATGGGAACCGTCTGGCTTGGACTCACCCTTAACTGCTGTCGTTGTCACGATCACAAATACGATCCGATCAGCAACCGCGAATATTACCAACTGTTCGCCTTTTTCAACCAAACCCCGGTAAACGGTGGAGGTGGTGACCCACAAACGGCTCCAAATCTTGCGGTGCCAAGCGAGCAGCAAGCGGCTGAACTCGACACACTCGCCAATCAAATCTCGGATCTCGACAAGCGATTGCAGGCTCGCGTGGCAACGCTCGCCACTGAACAGCCCAACTGGGAGAAACAACAACGCGATGCGTTGAGCCGCGAACCATCCTGGCGATCGCTGACCGGCCTACAAGTCGATGCGGTCCACGGCACACCGAAAACGTTGGAAGACCAATCTATCTTGATCGATGGCAATGCGATCAACGATGACTACACGATCCTCGCATCGACCGCCCCCTCGACGATCACGGGGATTCGGCTCGAAACATTGCAGCACCCAAGCCACACCGGGAATGGATTGTCCCGTTCGGACAGCGGTAACTTTGTGCTCACCGATTTCGTGGTATCAGTCATCAACGGTGAAACCTCCGATCCGCAGGTGGCAGCAATTGCGTCGGCTGATGCGACATTCGAGCAGGGGAATCACGCGATCACAAATGCATTTGATGATGATCCCAAGAGCGGATGGGCGGTTTACGAAGGTCGAACGGTCGATCGCAACCACACAGCCGTCTTTCGTTTTGCCGAGCCGATTGAATTAAGTGAAGATTCAAAGCTGCAAATCACACTCCGTCATCAATCTGTTCATGTGCGACACAACATTGGGCGTTTTCGGTTGTCGGTCACAAGCGAAAAAAAACCAACCCTGTCCCGTGAATCAGATCAACTGTTGGCGACATTGACTGTCGAACCGGAGAAGCGATCGGATGACCAACGGAGCGTGATTCAATCGGCCCACCACACTGCAGACGGCCAGCACCAGAAACTGCGATCAGATCGCGACAAACTGACCAAGCGACGTGATGATCTTCGCAACAGCTTGCCCAAAGTCATGGTGATGGCAGACATGCCCAAACCCCGCGAGACATTTGTGCTCAACCGTGGTCTGTACAACAAGCCGACTGACAAAGTCCAGGCAAAACTGCCGCAGTTTCTGCCAATGTCAGATGCGGAGAGCCAGTCCGTAGACCGGCTTACACTGGCTCGCTGGTTGGTCGATGCTGACAATCCGTTAACAGCACGGGTAACGGTAAACCGATTTTGGCAACAAGTGTTTGGAATCGGTTTAGTTAAAACAACGGAAGACTTTGGCACTCAGGGTGAGATTCCGGTCCAACTAGATTTACTGAACTGGCTTTCATGGCAATTCCGCGAAGACGGCTGGAACGTAAAAAACCTGATCCGACTGATCGTGACCAGTCACACCTACCGCCAAACATCCAAGTTGACCGATCGCACAACATACGATCAGGATCCTGCCAATCGATTACTCGCCCGTGGTTCGCGTTACCGCCTGCCATCTTGGATGCTGCGAGACCAAGCGTTAGCCGCCAGCGGTTTACTTTCCCCCGTGGTCAATGGACCAGCGGTAAATACATATCAGCCACCTGGAATTTGGGAAGACGCATCATTCGGTAAAAAAAAGTACCGGCAAGACCAGGGCGAAAAACTATACCGACGAAGTCTATTTGTTTTCTGGCGGCGGATCATCGCACCGACCATGTTCTTTGATAACGCGTCGCGACAAACTTGCACGGTCGGCGTCAGTCGAACCAACACGCCGCTGCACGCATTGCAAACGCTCAACGATGTGACCTTCGTAGAAGCATCGCGAGCACTTGCCGAGACGGCTTTAGCATCGCCAGCCAAATCAGATTCCGACCGCATTGACGAGATCATGCAACGGGTGCTCGCGCGTGCCTGCAGCCCTGCCGAACGCCAAGTTTTACTGTCCGGCCTGCAACGTACGCGACTTCAATTCGCCGATCACCCCGAAGCAGCAGTGCAATTGATTGACACGGGTGACTCCCCGCGGAACGAAAACCTGGATGCGGCCGAACATGCAGCATGGACAAGTCTGACACTGGCAATTCTTAACTTGGACGAAACGTTGAATCGAGAGTGATTTGGTGAACCCGCTGCAACAACACCATCAACGCTTAACACGTCGCCAATTTCTTGGACGCGGTGCAACCGGAATTGGCACCGCGGCGCTCGCATCATTACTACAAAAGGATCAGCCCCTTGGTGCGGCGAATCCAGCGGCACCATTTGGAGGACTGCCATCGCTCCCTCACTTTGCACCGAAAGCAAAACGGGTCATTTATTTATTCCAAAACGGCGCGCCGACCCACGTCGATCTGTTCGACTGGAAACCTCGTTTGCAAGAACTGCACGGCCAACCCGTTCCCAGCTCTTACATTGGTGACCGACGGTTTAGCACGATGACTGGAAAGGCCGACGGAAAGCTGTTGCTCGCACCGGTTGAACCGTTTTCCCAGCGTGGTGAGTCTGGTGCCTGGGTCAGCGATTTCATGCCCCACACAGCCAAGGTGGCCGATGACCTGTGCTTCGTGAAAAGCATGTACACCGAACAGGTGAACCACGCACCCGCCATTAACTTCATGCTGAGCGGGGCCGAGATGCCTGGACGCCCAACCATGGGCGCCTGGCTAACGTATGGCCTGGGAAGCGATACCGATGAACTGCCGTCGTTCGTCGTCATGACAAGCATTACAAAAGACACCTCGTGCGGGCAGATCTTTTATGACTTCTATTGGGGCAACGGCTTTCTGCCCTCGCGTTTTCAAGGGGTGAAATTTCGGGGCAGTGGTGATCCCGTGCTGTATGTTTCGAATCCGAACGGCATGAGTCGAGAAATTCGCCGTGGATGGTTGGATGACATCGCGGCAATCAATCAATTGAAACTCGACGAGTTTGGTGACCCCGAAATTGCAACTCGAATCGCCCAATACGAAATGAGCTTCAAGATGCAGGCCAGTGTTCCCGAATTGGCTGATCTTTCCAGCGAATCACGTGAGACCTTGGATCTGTATGGGCCTGGTGTCGAAGAGCCGGGCACGTTCGCCCACAATTGCTTGATGGCACGGCGATTGGTCGAACGTGGTTGCCGCTTCGTCCAACTCATGCATGCTGGCTGGGATCAGCACAACAGCCTCACCACCGAACTCTACAACCAATGCCGAGACACCGACCAATCGAGTGCAGCGTTAGTGATGGACCTGAAGCGACGTGGCTTGCTGGAAGACACGCTCGTCATTTGGGGTGGTGAATTCGGGCGGACACCATTCCTACAAGGTGATTTGAATAATCGTCCGCGGTGGGGCCGCGACCACCATCCATACGCTTACACGTTGTGGATGGCAGGTGGTGGCGTAAAACCGGGGTTCAGCTACGGACAAACCGACGATCTGGGGATCAATGTCGCTGAAAATGGCGTTCACGTACATGATTTCCAGGCCACCTTGATGCACCTGCTCGGAATCGACCACCAACGGTTGACCTACAAATTCCAGGGCCGCCAGTTTCGCCTAACCGACATCCATGGCCATGTCGTCGATGACCTGATTGCCTGACGTTTCCCAATCCCCCTGACATTTTTCCAACCGCTGCATATCCTCGGTGCGGCGATCCCCAACACTCCCGCTTTGATCGCGTTGGTGTGTACTCAGAACAAGCGTTCTCAACTAAACTATGGGAACCCGCCCCTGATGAGAAGAAAATGATGAACAAGCAAAACAAGCAAGAAAACCTCGGCTCAATGCATCGACGCGATGTATTGAGATGGGGAACCGCCGCCGCCGCGATCGCCGGCACCTCGTATCGCCCCTCCACGCTGATGGCAGAAGAGGCAAGCGGACCATGGCTTCGCAAGACACTCAAGGTCGGCATGATCAAGCACTCCGGCAGCTTGGTCGACAAATTCAATCTCGCCAAGGAAGCGGGATTCGAGGGAGTTGAACTCGGTACGCCCGGCATCAACATCGAAGAAGCGAATGCCGCAGCGAAGGAAACAGGGTTGATCATCGACGGTACCGTCGGTGGCTACCATTGGGGCCAACGGCACAGTGACCCCAGCGCAGAGGTCCGCGCTGTAGCGCTCAAAAACCTGATCCGTGGGCTCGAAGAAACGGCCGCCGTCGGAGCCGACACCATGCTGTTGGTACCCGCCCACGGAAAAGATGGTTCGCCAGCTGAAGTCTACGAACGAGCGATGGCGGCAATCACAGAAGCGCTTCCCGTTGCCGAAAGAACGGGTGTCAAAATCCTGATCGAAAATGTCTGGAATCACTTCCTCTACGATCACAGCGGGAACAGCGAGCAAAGCGCTGAACCATTAGCCAAATTCATTGATGCCTTCAAGTCTCCCCTGGTCGGTGTGCAATTCGATCTAGGGAACCATTGGAAATACGGCGATGTTGCCGAGTGGGTGCGGACACTCGATCATCGAATCATGAAACTCGACATCAAAGGTTTCTCCCGCGGGGAAAACAAGTTCACCAAGATCACCGAGGGTGATATTGACTGGGGCTCGGTCGAAAAGGCACTGCGAGATATCAAATTCACTGGCTGGCTCGCTGCGGAAGTGGTCGGCGGCGACCTCGCACGACTGAAGGAAGTCGCTGATCACATGGACGAAGCACTTCATTGCAGCAAGAGCATCGCCGGGTGACAGAAACCTCCTGTCACATCTCGGTCATGCCGGCCGAGATTGTTCAATGGGTCGCGGAAATCGATCCCCGTTTGATCATTGATGGCACCTTCGGTGGGGGTGGCCATTCGCGCTGCCTGCTCGATGCGATCGACCCGCAATCAAGCAACGGTTTGAACATCATCGCGCTGGATCGTGACCCAGCGGTCAGCGAGCGAGAGGAATCCGCGGGACAAGACCCTCGAATCCATCTTTTCCTCGGCAGCTATGAAGCGGTCCCCAAAGCTTTCGCTGCCATGGAGCGTGAACAAGCGGATGCGATGATCTTGGATCTCGGCTTGTCCAGCGATCAATTGGCCGATCGTGAACGTGGATTTAGTTTCAATGATCCCGATAGCCCGCTCGATCTTCGCTTCGATCCCGAGAATGGACAGTCCGCCGCAAACTGGCTGCTGACCCATCGCGAAGAAGATATCGCCAACACAATCTACGCCTATGGAGAAGAACGGCTAAGCCGTCGAATCGCCCGTGAGATTGTGGCAAGGCGTCGCCGCGAAGCCACCATCAAAACCGTCGGTGACCTCGTCAGTGTTTGTCGAAAATGTGTCCCCCGGTCGAAGAACCACGACATTCACCCGGCAACCCGAACGTTCCAAGCGCTGCGGATTGCGGTCAACGACGAACTGGGAATCCTGGAACGAACCATCGCCGCAGCACCCGATTGGATCGCACCAGGTGGACGAGTCGCCGTCATCAGTTTTCATTCTCTTGAAGATCGGATCATCAAGAATGCATTCCGAAATGACGATCGCTGGAATATCCTCACGAAGAAACCACTGCGGCCAACATCAAGCGAAGTCCAAGAGAACCCCAGAAGCCGTAGCGCTAAAATGAGAGTTGCAGAGAGAGTCAAGCCGGAACAAGAACTCGGCAACTAGACACCCATTGGAACGGGGCCAGTAATGATGGCTCGGTTCAACACTGGCAAGCCCTGGCGAACGCTGGCAAGCCCTGGCGAACGCTGGCAAGCCCCGGCGAACGCTGGCAAGCCCCGGCGGACGCTGGCAAGCCGATTTCAACACCAGAGCAAACTTAC